>JBCCIN010000407.1:0-4611 GCA_039028235.1 Pseudomonadota bacterium | reverse complement strand
TTCGTCCGACGACATGCCGTTGAAGAAGACAGCCATGGCGAAGGCCGCGGCCTGACCCTCCGAGACGTCGGCCGCAGAGAGGCCTCGAACAAAAGCCGCGATCTCGTCGGACTCGAGAGCCCGGCCATCGCGCTTCTTCCTGATAATCTCCTGCGGAAGCATCGAACCCTCGTAACGGCTTGCCAGTCGCTGTGCGGATACAGCCCGCGGAATCCAATCGACCTGCCTCGTCCTCCACGGCCCTGCCCTCGGCCCACGAAGGACAGCGAAAAACCCTTTCTTAACGTTTGTGCCCCATGATGACGCTCAGGTCCATGCGACCGTTGGAGTCCGTCTGCGCCTGAAGGAAAGACAACCAACGCCCGGACTTCCAGGATCGCATGGAGCGGCGAACCAGGGCCAATGATCGCAGGGAAAGGTTAAGAACGGATTAGGATCTCCGACCTGCTTATTGACGGTCGAGCCTATCGAAGCGATCGATCTCAGGCGTCATCGTCAGGCCGCGGCGCGAGGAGAAGGGTCTCCAGATCGTCCAGCAGGCTTGATGCGCCGAACCGGACGGTCTTAGGGGACACCCATCCCGATGTCATGACCTGATCGATCAGTTGGAGGTAGCCGGTGGCCTGATCCGCGGTGCGAATACCGCCCGATAGCTTCAGGCCGACGCGGCCATCCGCCTCCTCGATCACCGCCAGCAGCACGGCGGCAGCCTCCAGCGTCGCACCGACCTCAAACTTTCCGGTCGACGTCTTGAGCATATCGGCGCCGGCCATGATCGCGGCGCGCGCGGCCGCAGTGATGCGCGCGGGATCCTGGAGACGGCCCGTCTCGAGAATGACCTTCACCACGCGCCCGTCCGCGACGGCCTTGACTGCATCGACCATCTCCGTGACCAGGCCGACATCACCTTCCATGATGGCATCCAGCGGCGCCACCATGTCGATCTCATCAGCGCCGTCAGCGATGATCGCGCTGGTTTGCTCGACCGCACGCGCAATGTCATCGCTGCCGCCTGGAAAATTGACGACGGAGGCCAGCCGGACCGGATCGGTGCCAAGATGGCGGCGTGCGGTCGGGACCGCTTCGGGAAACACGCAGACCGCGGCAACACCCTGCTCCATGCCACGGTCAGCCAGGGCTTCGATCTCGCCGTCGCTCTCGCCTCCTTTGAGCGACGTGAGATCGATCAGCGGCAGAATGCGTGCTGCGATCTCCGCTGTGGCTTTGGCCTGCTCAGCCCGGCGGATCAGATCGTCCTCGTCACGAGCCATGGTCGGCAAGCTCCTTGAAGAAAGCGCGCAGCAGGCATTCGAGCTTTTTGCCGGCGGCACCGGCTTCGCTAAGAGTTTCCTCGTGACTGAGTGTCGCCCCGCTCATGCCGGCTGCCAGATTGGTCACGATGGAAAATCCGATCACGGCGAGGCCCGCATGGCGCGCCGCGATCACTTCAGGAACCGTGGACATGCCCACGAGATCCGCGCCAAGGGCCTTGAACGCGCGGATCTCGGCCGGCGTTTCGAAGCTCGGGCCGGCGGTGGCAAGATAGACACCGGTTTCCAGCACGATGTTTTCGCGCGCGGCGACGGACAGAACCTTCTCACGGAGCTTCCGACTGTAGGCCTCGCTCATATCCAAGAAACGCTGGGCGACGTTCGCCCCCGTCAGCGGGTTTTGGCCGAGCATGTTGATGTGATCTTCGATCATGGCCAGGGAGCCGGGACCGACGTCCGGCCGAAGCGAGCCCGCCGCGTTGGTGAAAATCAGCGTCTCGCAGCCGAGATCGCGCAGGGTCCGCACCATGATCATCGAGGCGGAGGCGGGCTTGCCCTCATAGAGATGAACGCGCCCCTGGAGGCAGGCGATCGGCAGGCCTTCGACGTCTCCGAGGATCAGCCGGCCGCTATGCCCTTCGACGCTCGGGCTCGGAAAACCGGGCAAATCCGCATAGTCAATCGCGACGGCATCATCGATCTCGTCGGCCAAACCGCCAAGCCCCGATCCGAGCACCAGACCGATGCGGGGCTCATCTCTCCTGTAGCGCTGCCGAACCACATCGACAGCCGGGCTGTCGTCGCCGTTGTTCGCGCTATCACGTTCAGCGCTCGCGAGATCGAAGCTATAGGGGAGGAGTTCGCCGAGCGTCAGGGTTTGGCGGTGGCCTTCCGGGCTACAGAGGTGGATCTGGAGATCAGGCTCTGCGAACTCCGCCAGACGCTGACGGCACCCACCACAGGGCGTACAGAGCCGGTCGCCGACGGCGACCACAGCAGCTTCGACGATCCTGCGTTCACCCGCCGCAACCATCGCGGCGATCGCGCTCGCCTCGGCACAATTGCCGATGGGGTAAGCGGCGTTCTCAACATTGCACCCGCTATGGATCGCGCCGGACGACGTGCGCAGCGCAGCACCGACTTTGAAATTCGAATAGGGCGCATAGGCCCGCTCAAAGGCCTGGCGCGCAGCCTGGAAAAGATCATTCATCGCTCTTTGACGTAGGGCTGGCCAATGGCCTTGGGCGCGATCGCGCGACCGACGAAACCGGCGAGCAGGAGCACGGTCGCGACATAGGGCAAGGCCTGGATCGCCTGAGTCGGGACCTCGCCGACGATCGGCAAGGGGACGCCCTGGAGTCTTACCTGGACGGCATCGGTGAACGCGAACAGCAGACAGGCAAGCAGGGCTGGAACCGGCCGCCATTTGGCGAAGATCAACGCTGCGAGCGCCAGATAGCCTTTGCCGGCCGTCATGTCGCGGATGAAGGAAGAACCGTGCGCTGTCGACAGATAGGAACCGGCAATGCCGCAAAGCACGCCAGTAAACAGGAGCGCCTTGTAGCGCATGGCCGTCACGCTGATCCCGGCCGTGTCCACCGCGCTCGGATTTTCGCCGACGGCACGGAGACGCAGTCCGAAGCGGGTCTTGTAAACGATCCAGGCGACCAACGGGACGATCAGGGCTGTCAGATAGACCAGAATATTGTGACCGCTGATCAGTTCGGCATAGAGCAGCCCGATCACCGGCACGTCACGCAGCGACTCGGCGAAGGGTAGCGTGATCGAGGTAAAGCGCGCTTCCGCGCCGATGCCGGGCGTACGCCCGCCCTGGCGAAACCAGGCTTCGGCAAGCGTCGGCCCGAGACCGGCCACCATGATGTTGAGCGCCATGCCGGAAACCACCTGATCGCCGCGATGGGTAATGCAGGCGAAGCCGTGGATCATCGAGAGGCAGATCGAGACGACGATGCCCATGCAAAGGCCAGCGAGCGCCGAACCGGTGACGAAAGCGGCCGATGCCGCGGCGAAAGCGGCTCCGAGCATCTTGCCCTCAAGGCCGATATCGACAACGCCGGAGCGCTCGGCAAACAGGCCGGCAAGCGAGGCCAAGATCAGCGGGACAGCGAGACGGATCGTCGAGTCCGAAAGCAAGATGGCTTGTAGAAAGAAATCCATCAGGCCGCTGCCTCCGCCGGGTCGGGCTTGGCGAAGAGTGCTTCGAGCGAGGGGCGGAACATGTGCTCCAAGGCACCGGCGAACAGAATCACCAGGCCCTGTATCACGACCACGATGTCTCGGCTGATGGTCGGCATATCGAACGAAAGCTCGGAGCCGCCCTGGTACAGAGCGCCGAACAGAACGGCGGCGAGGATGATGCCGACGGGATGGTTTCGGCCCATCAGGGCAACGGCAATGCCAACGAAACCGAAACCGCTCGGAAAATTCAGGATCAGCCGGTGCTGTGAGCCCAAGAGCTCGTTCAGAGCGACGCCCGCCGCCAGCGCACCGGAGATGGTCATGGCGATCATGATCTGCTTTGCCGGCGAAATACCGCCATAGACCGCCGCGTTCTCATTGGCGCCGGTCACCCGAACCGCATAGCCCCACTTGGTCTTCCAGACGAAGAGGTAGAAAAGAACGCAACAGATCAGCGCGACGACGAAGGCAAGATTGAGCGGACTGCCGCTGATCTGCACGCCGACTGCTGCGAGCATCTCATGCATCTTCGGAAAGATCGCGCTGTCGGCGTACCGATCGCTTTCCGGGATCTGCGAGCCCGGTTTGATCAGGACGTTCACCACCATGTAGGTCATCAACGCCGCGGCGATGAAGTTGAACATGATCGTGGTGATGACGACGTGGCTGCCGCGCTTCGCCTGAAGGTATCCCGGAATGAACGCCCAGAAACCACCGAACGCCGCGGCGGCGAGAATGGCGATCGGCAGGACGACGATGAATGGCAGGAAGCCCAGATAGAGACCGACCAGCGTGACGCCGAGACCGGCGACGTAAGCCTGCCCTTCCCCGCCGATATTGAAGAGGCCGCAGTGAAAGGCGATGGCAACCGCGAGACCGGTGAAGATGAAATTGGTGGCGTAGAAGAGGGTGTAGCCGATCGCCTCGCCATAACCGAAGGCGCCGAAGATCAGGAGGCGCACGGCCTCGATCGGATTCTCGCCGAGCAACAGGACGATCAGCCCTGAGACCAGGAAAGCAGCAGTGAGGTTGAGAAGAGGGATGAGGCCGAGATTGACCCAGGTCGGCAGTTCACCCCGCGCCGCCATCAGGCCGCCTCATCCGTGACACCGGCCATCAGGAGACCGATCTTGCGCTCATC
>JBCCIN010000406.1:0-4615 GCA_039028235.1 Pseudomonadota bacterium | reverse complement strand
CGGAGGAGTTGTCGGTGCTGATCGCGCGCATGATGAGCAAGCGGCCCGATCAGAGGCCGCGATCGGCCGGCTCGGTGGTTCGCCAGCTTGAGCGGATCGCGCGCGACCAGCGAAGGCCAGCGCACGACTTTCGCCGTTTCGATGTCCGCCCCGACGGAGGCCGAGGGCTCTTTTGCGAGCCCGAGGAAAATCGATGAGCGAAGCCGTCGCCGTTCAAGGACCCGAGACGCATGCCTTGTCAGATGGGGGTGACACCCGCGCATGCGACGACCGAGCCACGGACAAAACGGGGCTAGCCGATCGTATTCGGCTGCAGTGGATCCTGTTCCTGGCAATGGTCCTGATCTCGGCGTTGCCAGTCGCCGCGCTTACGCTCTGGGTCGAGCGCTCCGCGGTGCACAAGGAGATCGAGGCGGTCACCGAGAAACATCTGATCATTGCAAAAAATCTGACAGCCGCCCTCTCCAGATATGTCAACGACGTTCGCAGCAGCTTTCAGTACGCAAGCCAGGCGATCGCGTCGGGAGAAGCGGATGCAGCGCGAATTGCGCAGCTGCTGCAGTCGCTGCATGTCAGCAGTTTTTGGCTGATTGATGAGGGCAGCAAAGTCCAGGTCAAGCTGGGCGCCGTCGCCGAGCCGCTGCCCGATCGCGACGTCGTGAACGATCTGCGGCAACAAGCCTTTGCCGGCCAGGGGCGCGCTGTCTTCAGCGACCTCATGCGCCTGAACGATCGACCTGTCTTCTTCGTCGTTCAGCGACTTGCCAACGGCGATATGACGATGGGCGTTCTCGAGACCACCTATTTGGTCAAGATGCAAAAATCGATCGTCTTTGGCCGCCTTGGTCACTCGATGATGGTCGACGCCAAAGGCCGGGTCATCGCCCATCCCAACGCTGAATGGCAGGCGATATCCAAAGATGCGTCCAGGCTTTCGGTGGTACGCAAGATGATGGCCGGGCAGACGGGCGTCGCCCAGTTCTACTCGCCGCCGATGAAGGCCGACATGATCGCCGGGCACACCGCTGTGCCCGAAGTCGGCTGGGGCGTGATGGTGCCGCAACCGATCGAAGAGCTCTACGAGCGCGCCCATGATGTGCAGAAGATCGCCTTCAGCATCGCGGCGGTGGGTCTCCTGCTGGCGATGGTGCTGGCCTGGTGGCTTGCGCGGCTGTTGTCCCGCCCCATCGAGCAGGTTGTCTATATCGCTGGCCGCATCGCTGCCGGTGAACTCACGGCTCGCGTCCGCAAGCTGCAAAATCCATCGCCGAAAGAGCTGCATGGGCTGGCGAACGCCTTTAATCGGATGATTGAGCGCCTGGGCGAAAAAACGGAAGCCCTCGTGGAGGCAGCCTCGACGGCCGAACGCGCCAACAAGGCCAAATCGCAGTTCCTCGCGAATATGAGCCATGAAATCCGAACGCCGATGAACGGGGTCCTCGGCAATGTCGAGATTCTGAAAACCTCACCGCTTTCCGAGCAGCAGAACCGAATCGTCAGCACCGTTCACAGTTCGGCCACGACGCTGCTGGAGATCATCGATGAGATTCTCGATCTCTCGAAGATCGAAGCCGGGCGGCTCAGGCTTCATTTCGAACCCCTGGATGTTCGTCACGTGGTCGATGAGCAGGTCGACTTCTTTACCGAGCAGGCTCGTCGGAAAGGGGTTCATTTGCGCGCCCTGATCCCGACGGACCTACCAAGTCCCCTGGTTGGCGATCCCGTGCGGTTGCGGCAGGTTCTGACCAATCTCATCTCCAATGCGATCAAATTCACCCAAGCGGGCCAGATCTCGGTTGGACTGAGCGTCGTCGGCGAGCGGGACGACCGGGTGATCATTCAATTTGAGGTGGAGGATTCCGGGATAGGCATCCCGCCTGATGTGCAGGATCAGATTTTCCAGGCGTTCACGCAGGCAGACGCGTCCACAACGCGGCGATTCGGTGGAACCGGCCTGGGCCTGGCGATCTGCAAGCAGCTGGTTGAGATGATGGGTGGTGTCATCGGCGTCGACAGCGAAGTCGAACGTGGCTCACGCTTTTGGTTCACGATTCCGTTGAAGCGCGCTGCGCTATCGGAATCCCAGAGGCAAGCCAACACGTCGCCAACATCCCAGAAGACGATGGATCTTTCTCAGGCGGCACCGATCGATGCGCATATCCTTCTCGCCGAAGACAATTCCATCAATCAAAACGTCGCCTGTACTGCCCTCGAGCAGCTTGGTTGCACCGTGGATCTCGCCACCAACGGCAAAGAGGCCGTCCGAGCAGCGAGAGAAAGGGACTACGACCTGATCCTGATGGATTGCCTCATGCCGGAAATGGACGGATTCGATGCGACACGCATGATTCGAGCGGCTGAAGAGGCCGATGGCAGTCGACAGCGCATCCCGATCATCGCGCTCACCGCAAATGCCCTGGCGAGCGATCGCGAAGACTGCCTCGCCGCCGGCATGGATGATCACATCGGCAAACCGTTTCGGATGATGGAGCTCCGCGACCGACTGGTCCATTGGGTGGAGAAAACGGCGCCGTCAGCGTCCAGATCCGAAGGCCGTTCCCCGCAATCATGGCAAGAGGCACTTGATCCCGACGTTTTCGATGTCACGACGATCAGCGAGCTGAACATGCTGAAGGGCGGTGATGGCAGCCAGTTCGCAGCGGGGGATCTCATCCAGAGTTTTTGCCAGGAAGGCAATCAAATGATCGACGTTCTCAAGACAGCGATCGATCGTGATGATTGCGCGGCCATCAGGGAACTGGCGCACGCGCTCAAGTCATCCGGCGCTGCCGTGGGCGCGAAGCGCGTGCAAAGCCGGGCAGCGACGCTGCAAAGGCTGGCGGAACAGAGTGTGATGGATGGTGCCTTGGAGCTCCACGCTGACATCGCGGGATCGATGGACGAGTTGGCCAAGGCTCTCGACCACATGAGCCTCCATCCCTAGTCGAGTCGAAGACCGCGACGACTAGGGCTGTTCCGACTCGGCCTGAACGGCAATGGCAGCCGCGTAGGCTTTGAGGACGTGAGATCGAAGGGCCAAGTCAGGTTCGCTGGGAAAATCTCCAGCCTGCTGCAACGAATCGAAATCTGCACAAGGATTTCGACGCTTAGCCGCGATAGCCGAAGAATCCGATTGATCCACGAAACTGATGACTGGGTCATCGAGCTGGCCTGCATAGACGCTGCGACCCTGCAGTTACCAAGCCTTGATTGTTTCGACATCATGACTGCTATGTAGGTTCATGGAAAACGCACGTGAAACGCGTCTGAGGCGGCTGACGAAAGCCGTCCCATCGATGGGTCGCCATTCCCTGTTCGTAGCGTTCCTAACGCCACTCATCCTGCATGCAAGCCCGTCCGTCGACGCTCAGAGTCGAGCTCAAGATCAAGAAACGCCCCAGGGAAAGGCCGGCGCCGATACACAGGTGCCACTCTTTCGCGATTGCGATTTCTGCCCCGAAATGGCCATGATTCCGGGTGGCTCCTTCTTGATGGGATCGCCTGACGAAGAAGTCGGGCGCTACAGTAGCGAAGGGCCTCAGCACGAAGTTTCATTGCCGGCGTTTGCTTTGGGCCGATTTGAGGTCACACGTGGGGAATTTGCCCACTTCGTCCAGGAAACGGGACATGCGACGGGGCCCTGCGTCTATTGGAACGTCGGATTTGGCGACGTCAGGCGGGGCTATGACCTTGACCTGCACAATCCAAGTCACCGGCAAAGGCAGACGGACGAGCATCCGATGACATGCGTGAGCTGGGATGACGCGCAAGCCTATGTCGATTGGCTGCGGAGGAAAACGGGAAGAGCCTATCGTCTACCCAGTGAATCCGAGTGGGAATATGCGGCGCGCTCCGGGACTCGCTCTCGTTATTTCTGGGGTGACGAGGTGAGCTTGGCCTGTGACCACGCCAATGGCCATGACGAGACGAGTAAGCAAACCAACGCCTTCAACTGGACGTCCTTGCCGTGCAGCGACGGCTTCAGCTCGACGGCCCCTGTCGGCAGCCAGAAAGCCAACGGCTTCTCACTCTTCGATATGGCAGGAAATCTCTGGGAGTGGGTCGAAGACCACTATCACCAGACGTACGACGGCGCTCCTGCTGATGGTACTCCCTGGCTGTCGCCGGGTCGTTCCACGCGCGTGCTTCGCGGCGGCTCTTGGGAGAACGAGCCGAGAGCCCTGCGTTCTGCAAGCCGTATCTGGAGCCGGCAGGCGAGCCGGTTGAATAGCAATGGATTTCGCGTTGCGCTGACACTGTCTGACGATTCCGGATGAGGCTGGGGTGACCCGGGATGACGTCCGTCTTCTTACGTCTTCTGGATCTTCGCCAAAAGATCGACCGCCTGGTCGCCACAGGTGTGCGCATCACGATGGAGGATCTGAAGCTCGATTGGTACCACAACATGCTCTGGCGGGGGCTCGCCGGGATCGGTGCCTTTTATACCTTCGAAGGCTATCTCAAAGGCCACACGAGGCCGTTCGAGGACGGGCTCGACTTCATCAGGCATAACGGCCATGTCACCCGCATCGCCGAGGGGTATTACGGTGGCTTCTTCGGCTATCCAAGCCTGACCATGCGCTCCACAGGCGGCTATCTCGGCCTGCTTTCAGCG
>JBCCIN010000405.1:0-4634 GCA_039028235.1 Pseudomonadota bacterium | reverse complement strand
GTTCGAGAGGAGATGGCCGAAGCTGCCATGAAGGAACGGCATGGTGACGATGCCGATCAAGCCGACAAGGCTGCGTGGCACAAGGCCGAGCTTCTCCAGCGGCAGGATCAGATCCAGGAGAAAGACGGCCCAGATCACCCCGATGAGGATAACGATCGGCCGGGCACGGTCGACGAGCGACGGCTGATTGCCGGATTGCCATTTGGGAGTCGCTCTTGGTCGATCATGCATTCGCCGCAGGCCTCTTCCTGACTTTCCTATGATGACATGCCGACGTTTTCCGAGACAGCCCAAGCCATCGGATTCGATCGCAAGCCGACGGCTTGGCAATCGATCTGCCTTCCGCCGTTTGCCTTTTCGTCTACTCGCAGCATTGAGCATCATGCGATAGTCGTCGATGGCAGCCAACACTGGACGCGTGATCGGTGATTCCGATGGGAGGACGCAATGGATCAGCAAGCAAGGATTCTCGGCGGATGCATGTGCGGTGACATACGATATGCATGCATCGGTGAGCCGCTCCATGTCGGATATTGCCACTGCCGCAGCTGTCGCCACCATAGCGGTGCAGCCTTAGCCGGTATGTTGGTGTTCAAGCCGGAAAACATCACGCTCACGTCGGGACGCTTGAGCATCTATGCCTCATCTCCGAAGGTTGAGCGTGGCTTTTGCGGCCGGTGCGGGACGTCATTGACCTGGGGCGTTCAAGGGCTGATGTCGATCCACATTGGCACTCTGGACAATCCGGACGAACACCCGCCGCGGCTACATTGGCGGCATGAAGAGCGCAGCCCTTGGTGTGACGCTGGCCGTGACCTGCCAGCCGTCGAGCTGATATGGCCAGGGGAGCAATGAACGACATCGTCAGTCCTTGACCGTCTTCGAGCGGACCGCCAGTTTGGTGCCGATCGCAAAATGAAGCATCCGGAAGAAGGCTGGATCAGAACAGCCATCCTCTGGTCGGAAGGGGACGGCATGAGTGGCCATGCGCTCGAGGTCGAGGATCTCAGCCACAGCTTCGGCAAGCGCCAGGCACTTTCGGACGTGTCGTTCTCCATCGCGTCTGGCGCGTTCACTATCCTTCTCGGTCAGAATGGTGCCGGCAAAACGACACTCTTCAACCTGATCACACGGCTCTACAACAACAGGAGCGGCCATATCCGCATTTTCGGCATCGAGATGCAGGCGGAGCCGAGTGCAGCGCTCGCCAGGCTGGGCGTGGTCTTTCAGCAACGTACCGTCGACCTTGACCTGTCTGTCCGTCAGAACCTTCTGTACCATGGTGGCCTTCACGGATTGTCATCGGCAGAATCGAAGGAGCGAGCTGACCGGGAACTCCAGCGCTTCGAGCTCTCTGAGCGTGCGCATGATCGCGTGCGCGAACTATCCGGCGGCCAGGTGCGCCGCGTCGAGATCGTCCGCGCTCTGATCCACCGCCCCAAACTCCTGCTGCTCGACGAGCCTACGGTCGGTTTGGACATCGGCTCTCGCCAGACCATCCTCGACCATGTCCGCAGGCTCTGCGACGAAGACGGCCTCGGCGTGCTCTGGGCGACCCATCTGATCGACGAGGCGAGGGTTGCGGACGGCGTGATCGTCCTGCATCGGGGCGAGATCAAGGCCGTCGGCACGCCCGACGTCGTCTGTGACAAGACAGGGTCCGAAAATCTCAGCGACGCCTTCACGAGCCTGACGAAGGGTCCGGCAACCGAGACGATGCCCGCATGAACCACGCCGCTCCAGCCGAGTCTCAGGCAAGTCAACGCTCAGGACGTTTCCTGAGGGCGGCACAAGTGATTGTCGAGCGGGAGGCGCTGCGCTTCGTGCATCAGCGTGGGCGCTTCGTCGCGGCGCTGGTGCGGCCCCTGGTGTGGCTGTTCATCTTCGCTGCCGGCTTTCGCTCCGTGCTCGGCGTGTCGATCCAGCCGCCTTACGTCACCTATGTGCTCTACGAGGTGTACATTACACCCGGCCTTTGCGGCATGATTCTCCTGTTCGCGGGTATGCAAAGTTCGCTCGCCATGGTGTACGACCGCGAAATGGGCTCGATGCGGGTCCTCCTGGTGAGTCCGCTGCCGCGCTGGTATCTCCTGGTGTGCAAGCTGATGGCCGGTGTGGTCGTCGCCGTGATCCAGGTCTACGTCTTTCTGGTGATCGCCTGGTTCTGGGAAGTGGAGCCGCCGCTCTACGGCTACTTCACGGTGCTGCCTGCCCTCCTTCTAGCCGGCTTTATGCTTGGTGCCCTTGGCCTTCTTCTCTCATCGGTGATCAAGCAACTCGAGAATTTCGCAGGGGTGATGAACTTCGTGATCTTCCCGATGTTCTTCGCGTCGTCTGCGCTCTATCCGCTCTGGCGCGTGCGCGAGTCCAGTGTGCTGCTCTGGCAGATCTGTTCGGTCAACCCCTTTACCCATGCGGTCGAGATGATTCGCTTTGCGCTACACGGACAATTCGATCTGATATCGACCGCGATCACCCTTGGCTTTGCTCTTCTCTTCCTCGCCATCGCCATCTATGGCTACGATCCCGGCCGCGGTTTCATGCAGGCAAGACGAGGGGCAGCGCCCCCGGGCTGAACAAGACAGGCGCGCACCCGCTTGACGCCTTGAACGAGTTAAGGGCGTAATTCTTGCATGAACATTGTCGACGACGGGCAAGACAGGGGCGGAGAGCCATGAAGCTGACCAGGCGAACATTCAACATTGCAGCCGGTGCGAGTGCCGGCATCCTCGGCCTTGGCGCGACAGCCGCGCGCGCCGATACCATCAAGGTGGCCGGGATCTACACCCAGCCGATCCAGCAGAAGTGGGACGCGCGTCTGCATCAGGGGCTGACCGCGGCGGTCGAGCGCGGCGAGATCGAGTATGCCTTCTCGGAAAAAGTCGCCAATACCGACTACATCCGGGTGCTTCGCGAATATTGCGAAAGCGGTGTCAAGCTGATCGTCGGCGAAGCGTTCGGCATCTCAAAGGAAGCGCGCAAGGTCGCGGATGAATATCCCGACATCGCGTTCCTCATGGGTGATCCGTTCGAGCCCCATGGCACCAACTTTGCGGTGTTCGACAACTACATTCACGAGCCCTGCTACCTCATGGGCATCCTCGCGGGCTCGATGACCGAGACCAACAGGCTCGGCATGGTCGGCGGCTACCCGATCGGCGAGGTCAATCGACTCTTCCACGCCTTCATCAACGGCGCCAAATCCGTGAACCCGGAGATCGAGGTCAAGGTCACCTTCATCGGCTCCTGGTACGATCCACCGAAAGCTAAAGAGGCGGCCTTTGCCCAAATCGAAGCGGGCGTCGACGTGCTCTACGCCGAGCGCGCCGGCGTGGTCGATGCCGCACGCGAAAAGGGGCTGATCGCTTTCGGCAATGTCAACGACATGAACAAGGAAGAGAACGGCACGGATGTCGTAGTGACATCAGCCCTTTGGCACATGGAAGAAGCAATCGCGCACGCCATTTCCAGGGTTAAGGACGGCACCTTTGCGGCCGAGAACTACAAGGAATGGACCATGATGCAAAAGGGCGGCGCCTCTCTCGCCCCCTATTATGAGTTCGAGGATCAGATCCCGGCGGACGCCAAGGCCAAGGTCGAGGAATTGAAGGAACAGATCCTCGCCGGCGACTTCGTGGTCGAGATCAACGACGAAGAACCTACCTCCACCTTCTGACCGCGGCGCGGTCGGGCTGGACGCTGTCGCGGTTTTGGTGGGCGTGGCGGCGTCCAGATGACGGTCGACGTGGCCTTGAGGGAGACTGGTGGTATTTTGACACCTAAGGACTCCTCGAATCTTCTCAAAAGTTGGCCGCACATCATCGGCCTTGGCGGTTACGGACAGCTTTGAGCGATGCGGTCACACATTGGGGGAGAGAATGATGTTGATAGGTTTGCCGTCAGTCTTCGCGGACCGAGCCGCGGTGACGACAACACGTCATTTCCAGAAACAGGTTGTTGATCCGACTTGTTAAGGATTGATCAATCTTTGCCGGCTAAGCTCCCGAACCTGGTCCATGCGCTCCTGGGAGTCCGCCCGCCCGCTGGAAAAGGGCGGCGAGGCTCGGATTCCCAAGGTCGCATGGACCAGGACATGACCGTAGCCGGCTGCGGTTAAGAAAAGATGAAGGCGGGGACAGATCCGATACCGGCGCTTGCCTTCAAAGGCATCACCAAGCGGTTCGGCAAGCTGGTCGCCAATGACTCCGTCTCCTTCGAGGTCGAGCCGGGCGAGGTTCTCGCCTTGCTCGGCGAAAACGGTGCTGGCAAGACCACGCTGATGAACATCCTGTTCGGCCACTATCAGGCGGACGAGGGTGTCATTGATGTCGGCGGTGAGCCCCTAACCCCAGGGTCGACCGAGGCGGCGCTGGCATCCGGTATCGGCATGGTGCATCAGCATTTCGTCCTCGCGGACAATCTCACCGTGTTCGAGAACATCATTCTGGGAACGGAGAGCCTCTGGTCCTGGCGGCATGACGGCGCGGGCGCCCGGCGGAAGCTCATCGAGCTGTCCGAGCGGTTTGGCCTGGTGGTCGATCCGGACGTTCCGGTCGCTGCCCTTTCCGTCGGCGAGCGGCAACGGGTCGAAATCCTGAAAGCCCTCTATCGGGACAGCCGCATCCTGATCCTCG
>JBCCIN010000404.1:0-4644 GCA_039028235.1 Pseudomonadota bacterium | reverse complement strand
CTTGACATCGAAACCATCGTCACCTCGGTGAAGAAGACCAATCGCCTGGTCTCGGTCGAGGAGGGCTGGCCGCGCTTCGGGCTCGGTTCCGAGATGGCGGCTGTCATGATGGAGCACGCCTTCGATTATCTGGACGCGCCGGTCACGCGGGTGACGGGTAAGGACGTGCCCATGCCCTATGCCGCCAATCTGGAGCAGCTCGCTTTGCCGCAGACTGCCGATGTCGTCCAGGCGGCCAAGGACGTCTGCTATCGCTGACCTGACTGCTCCCTGAGGTTCGAGAACCAAGATGCCAATCGAAATTCTGATGCCCGCGCTCTCGCCGACCATGACCGAGGGCAATCTCGCCAAGTGGCTGAAGCAGGAAGGCGACGAGATCGTCGCCGGCGACGTGATCGCGGAGATCGAGACGGACAAGGCTACCATGGAAGTCGAGGCGGTCGACGAGGGCAGGCTCGGCAGGATCCTGGTGGGCGAGGGCACCGAAGGTGTCGCCGTCAACGCCCCCATCGCCCTCCTCCTCGAAGAAGGGGAGGACGCCTCCTCCATTGACTTGCCTAAGTCTCAGCCGGCGAAGCCCGAACCCGCCCCAACTCTCGAGGCGCAACCGGCGCCGTCGGTGGAGAAGCCATCACCCACACCGCAGCCCAAACCGAATGGCGAGGCGAAGGGCGACCGCATTTTCGCGAGCCCGCTCGCCAAGCGTATTGCCGCCAACGAGGGGCTCGATCTCTCGACCCTGGCCGGCAGCGGCCCCCACGGCCGGATCGTCAAGGCGGACATCGAGCGCGCCCTCAAGGACGGCACGGGCAAGGCAACTACAGCGGCAAGCGCCACGCCAACGGCCAAGCCAGAACCCGCCGCAGGCGTAACCGCCCTGACCGCGCCAGTCGAAGAGATTCCGCTGACCAATATGCGGAAGGTGATCGCGAGAAGGCTGACCGAGGCGAAGCAGACCATCCCGCATTTCTATCTGACCGTGGACTGCGAGTTGGATGCGCTCCTCGCACTTCGAAAGCAGCTGAACAGTCGGGAGGGGGCGGACTACAAGCTCTCGGTGAATGACTTCGTCATCAAGGCTTCCGCTCTTGCCCTGAAGAAGGTGCCGATGGCGAATGTGTCCTTCGCGGGAGACAAGCTGCTGAAGTATAAGTCAGTCGATATCTCGGTCGCGGTCGCCATCCCGGATGGCCTGATCACGCCGATCATCAGGAACGCCGATCAAAAGGGGCTCGGTCAGGTCTCCGAGGAGATGAAGGACCTCGCCGCACGCGCCAAGGACGGCAAGCTCGCGCCTGAGGAGTTCCAGGGCGGCAGCTTCTCGATCTCCAATCTCGGCATGTTCGGGGTTAAGGAGTTTTCCGCGGTGATCAATCCGCCGCAGGCCTGCATCCTCGCCGTCGGCGCTGGCGTGCAGCGCCCCGTGATCAAAGGCGGCGAGATGGCCGCGGCGACCGTTATGTCCTGCACGCTTTCGGTCGACCACCGTGCCGTCGACGGCGCGCTCGGCGCGCAGCTGCTGCAGGCGTTCAAGAGCTATATAGAAGAGCCGCTGTCGATGCTGCTCTAAAGCGCGGCGGCCTCAAGCAACGACGTCAAAGGACCCTCCCATGGCAGAGCAAGACTTCGATCTGGTCGTCATCGGCGGCGGCCCGGGTGGCTATGTCGCCGCGATCCGTGCCGCACAGCTCAAGATGAAGACGGCCCTGGTCGAGCGTGAGCATCTCGGCGGAATCTGCCTGAACTGGGGATGCATTCCAACGAAGGCGCTGCTGCGTTCGGGCGAAGTCTTCGACATGATGCACCATCTGAAGAACTTCGGCTTTTCCGCAGAGAAGCTGAGCTACGACACGTCCGCCGTGGTCAAGCGCTCGCGTCAGGTGGCGGGCCAGCTCTCAAAGGGCGTCGCTCATCTCCTGAAGAAGAACAAGGTCACGGTGTTCGACGGACAAGCGGCGCTTGCAGGCTCGGGTTCAGTCGAAGTGACGACCAAGTCGGGCAAGCAACGGATCACGTCGAAAAACGTCATCCTTGCGACCGGCGCGCGTGCGCGCCAGCTTCCGGGCTTGGAAGCGGACGGTCGGTTGATTTGGACCTACAAGGAAGCGATGGTCCCGGAGGCCATGCCGAAGAGCCTGCTGGTCGTCGGCTCAGGCGCGATCGGTATCGAGTTCGCCAGCTTCTATCGTTCCATGGGCGTCGACGTGACCGTGGTCGAGGTTCTGGATCGCGTGCTTCCGGTGGAGGACGAGGAGATTTCGGCCTTCGCTGCCAAACAGTTCGAGAAGCGCAGCATGAAACTGATTACCGGGGCGCAGGTCAAGGCGCTGGAGAAGGGCAAGGATAGCGTCACAGCGACCATCGAGGCGGGTGGCAAGAAAGAGAAGCTGACCGTTGACCGGGTGATCATGGCCGTCGGCATCGTCGGCAATGTCGAGGACCTCGGGCTTGAGGGCACCAAGGTGGCGGTCGATCGGACTCATGTCGTGATCGACGAGTGGTGTCGGACGGGCGAGCCAGGCGTCTACGCTATCGGCGATCTGGTCGGCCCTCCCTGGCTGGCCCATAAGGCAAGCCATGAAGGAGTCATGTGCGTCGAGAAGATCGCGGGCCTCAACGACGTGCATCCCATGGACGTGACCAAGATTCCGGGTTGCACTTATTGTACGCCGCAAGTGGCGAGCGTCGGTCATACCGAGGCAGCGGCGAAGAAAGCAGGCTATGACGTCAAGGTCGGGCGTTTTCCGTTTATCGGCAATGGCAAGGCGATCGCGCTCGGCGAGCCGGAGGGCATGGTCAAGACGGTGTTCGATGCCAGAACCGGCGAGCTGCTGGGTGCCCATATGGTCGGCGCCGAGGTGACGGAAATGATCCAGGGTTACGTCATCGCGCGCCAGGTGGAGGCGACCGAGCTCGACTTGATGCACACGGTGTTCCCACATCCCACGCTGTCCGAGATGATGCATGAGAGCACGCTCGATGCTTATGGGCGCGCGATCCACTTCTAGTGATGCGACCGCTCGGAAAGATCCTGCGCATCCGGTAAAGCTCGGTTGTTCCTTTCAATCCCGACACATATGTCGCGGGACAGAGTTGATGGGTCACGACACGATCGATATATCCAGCGCCCATCAGGCACAGCAAAGACCACCCAGTGGCGAACGCGCGGGCTTCTTCTCAGTTAAAACAGGATATCAACTTGGAATAGTTATTTAAAAATCATTTAAAACAACTATAAATGCCATCAAAAGATCGGTGAAAAGTCTGTGGATTATTTCGCTGCTCTTGGCATTCAAGGGCTTTCAAAACTGAGAACTTGGGGCTAAAGTCCAGTCGTCACTGTGAAATCCCCGCCCAGATCAGATTGGACACGCGATGAACGCTGCGCATGAACCATCCATGGATGACATCCTGAAGAGCATCAGGAGGATTATTCGCAGCGATCAGGACAGTAACAATCAAAAGCAGGAGAAAGAAACGCCCGTACAGCTCGTTCAACAACAAGAAGAAACAAGAAACGAAGACGACAACTTGATTAGAATGAAAATACACGATCAGAAACGAGTTCGCATTCTCGAAAAGAAACTGCAGACGATCGAGGCGGAGTACGAGCAGAAGCTGCAGCTGCATCGCCGCAAAATGACCGAGTATAGGCGGCAGAATCAGGAACTGAACGCGGCGGTGGACGCATATAAGGCTGAGGTCGACGCCTATAAGTCAAAGACCGACGTCATGTCGAGCAGCCTGAAGACGGCCCATGACTGCCTGGAGAAGCTCCAGGTTCGGAACAAGGCGCTCAAGGACAAGGTCATGGAGATGTCCCGCTTCGAGCAGGGTACGGCGGTGCTGCGGACCATACGGCGGGAGTTCCTGAACCTCTACCACCCCGACCGTAGCGAGGGCGACAACATCTCGAAGATGGTGCGGAATGAGGTCTACAACGAGGTTAACGAGGTGCTCCAGGGCGTCGAGACGCATTTCCAGACACGCCGTGCCTAGTGGTGCCATCACTCACTTCGGCATAGACACGCCCGCTACTCGTCCAATAGATAAAGCCTGCGCTCGTCGGGGCTGAGGTCTCGCGGCTTCACGGCCTTGGCCGCGGCGATCAGCGCTTCGGGACTGGGATAAATGGGCCGAATTCTCACGAGATTCCTGATCGCGTAAGCTATGCTGCTGCCCGATGGGTCGAAAGTGGCATCGAGGATGATGTCCTCGTTCGGCATGACGGCGAGCGCCATGCCTGTGCTGGCGTCCCAGAGGCGCACCGTGCGGTCCCAGGAACTCGTCAGGATCAACCGTCCATCGGCGCTGAACTCGGCCGAGCGTATGTTGTCACCATGGCCGATCAGGGAAAGCGGTGGGCGCTCGCCGTTGCGCCAGTTCAAGAGCAGCTTACCGTCCACTGAGCCGGTGACGAAGGTCGGTGCCACCGGGCTGAAGGCGGCGGCCCAGATATCCTCCCGATGCCAGACACCGTCTTTACCGCCTTCGAAGGAGCGCAGCGGCCGACCATCCGTGCCGTCCCAGAGCTTGGCGGTGCGGTCCTCGGAGACGGTGAGGATCGTGATGCCGTCCGGGCTGAATACGGCGTTACGCACCCGTTCTTTATGGCCGTTGAACTCAAGGATGCGCGTGCTGCTG
>JBCCIN010000403.1:0-4663 GCA_039028235.1 Pseudomonadota bacterium | reverse complement strand
GCCGACCCGGATCGGCGCGCCCTCCAGCGTGTCGTCAAAATCCTCGCCGTGAATGGCGACCCCGTTGGCAAGGGCTGCATCCTGCATGCCGAGTGCGTGCCCATGGCCGATTGCGGTGCAGGGTCCGTCGCCATCGGTGCTGTCCAGGAGTTGGCGCATATAGATTGATGGGCGGGCGGCGAGACAAAGGCCGGCGGCGTCGATCAGGTCGCGGGTCGCCATGTCAAGGGCATCGGCTGGCAGGTCGCCCGGTGTGAGCGCGGCGAGAAAGCCGGCGAAGCGTTCCGCCACCGTCTCGTCATTCTGCCTGGTCCCGCTCATGATCGCGTCTCCCGAAGGATTGGATTTTTGCCATGGCGGCGCTAGGCCTGTCCATGGCAACCGAATGCCTTCGCGAGGAGAAGACCATGACCGTGACGTCGCCCCTTGAGAACCTCGAGGGCAAGGTCGCCCTGGTGACGGGAGCATCGAGGCGGATTGGTCGTGCGACGGCCCTGGGGCTGGCCCGGCACGGCGCTGATCTGGTTATCACGGCACGCGCTGCAAAGGAGGAGATCGAGTCCGTCGCTGATGAGATCCGTGCGATCGGGCAAAAGGCACTGGTCACCATGGGCGACGTGACCTCGGAGGCGGATGTCGGCCGGATGGTGGAGGAGGCGAAGAGCGCGTTTGGTCAGATCGATATCCTCGTCAACAATGCCGCCATCCGTCGGCAAGCGCCCTTTCTCGAGATGACGCTCACCGATTGGCGTGAGATCAACGCTGTCATTCTCGACGGTGCTTTCCTGATGAGCCGCGCCGTGTTGCCGCTGATGCTGGAAAACGGTGGGGGCACGATCGTCAATATCGGCGGCATGACCGGCCATACTGGCGCGAAAGCACGTGCCCATGTCTGCGCGGCCAAGGCGGGGATAGTGGGGCTCACCAAGGCGATCGCCGTGGAGTTTGCGGATCAGGGCATCACGGCGAACTGCGTGGTGCCTGGCAAGATCGGCGGTAAGCGGTCAGCGACGGCGGGTGAGGTGCCGGAGGTTGGGGCGGTCAATCTGCTCGGTCGTGAGGGCGACATCGAGGAAGCCGCTGGCATGATTGTCAGCCTGTGCCTTCCCCATGCCCGTTACATGACCGGGCAGTCCGTGCATGTCTCGGGTGGGATCTACATGCCCTGATCCAGCGGCCGGAATGGTTGGAGATTTCTTGTTCTGTCCGTCGCTTCGATTGTGTCGGAGACGACGAAAACAACCCGCTCCTGCTGTCATCCGTCCGGCATTGAACGCCTTAGGTGACTTTTGCGCCACCTTGCTCTAACCGCTTGGCAGTTGACCAACAAAAGAGCATCTGAAATTTTCGGCACAGGCATGATCTTCGGGTCATTGCATCGGAGAATCTACGGGAGGACGCACATGACTTCGAACATCCAGCATTGCCTGCGTGCGGCCATCGTCGCCGCGGTGGCGATTGGCACGGCCGGCAGCACGGTGTCGGCACAAGACTATCCCCACGACGTCGTGACCCTGGTGACCCATTCCCGCGAAGGTGGCGGCACGGACGTGTTCCTGCGCGAAATGGTGAAGCATCTTGGGCCTTATCTCGGTGCTGAGTTCGTGGTCGAAAACGTACGCGGCGGCTCCGGCGCGAAGGCGATGGCGAAGCTCGCCACCTCGCCCGCCGACGGCTCCATTTTCTATGGCACGACGCCGACTTTCATCAACACGTCGCTCCTTGCCGAGCCGGAGTACACCTACAAGGATTTGATGGGCGTAACCAACGTCTTCCTCGATCCGCAAATCGTCTATGTGAAGGCGGACAGCCCGTTCCAGAACATGACCGAGGTGGTTGATGCGGCGAAGGCCGATCCGGCGTCGGTGATCTTCGGCGTGACCACGCCGGGCTCGCTCGATCGCCAGGTCATGGAAAAGTTCAAGGCGCTGACTGGCACGGACTCCCCGATCGTCACCCATGACGGTGGAGGCGAGCTCCTGATCAGCGTGCTCAACGGCACCGTGTCCCTCGGTATCGGTGAGATCCAGGAACTGACGGCGCAGCTCGAGGCCGGCGAGGTGCGGATCATCACCACCTATACGGACGAGCGCCTCGACGACTTTGCTGACGTGCCGACCGCCAAGGAGCAGGACATCGATCTGGTGGTCAACAAGTTCCGTGGCATTGCCGGTCCCGCCGGCCTACCCGAGGACATCACGGGCAAGTGGGAAGCCGCGATCGAAGGCGTGCTCGAGGACGAGGCCTTCAAAGCCTGGTACGAGGCGCAGAGCTTGGTGCCGTTCTTCAAGAACAGCGCTGACTACAACGTCTTCATCGAGGACTTCGCGTCCGGACAGCAGGCGTTCTTCAAGGAATATGGCATTACCGAGGATTGATCGCCTGACCTGATCACCTCGTTTTGTTTCCAGCGGACGGCGTGCCATGAGCTTCATCAATCGCGACACCTGGATCGGTCTCGTGATGATGCTCGTGGCCGCCGTCTACTGGCTGGAGGCCGACAAGATCAAGATCAGCCCGCTGGACGGACCGGTCGGTGCCTCCGGTCTCCCAAAATCGCTGGCTTATGCCCTCGGGGCCCTTTCCCTTATTCTGATTGGTCGAAGCCTCGTCAGCGCGTTGATGACGCCGAAATCGGCCTCAGAGAAAGCCGCCGATGAGCCATCGCTCGCCGACACGATGCGGCCGCATCTTCGCGCCGTCGGCATGCTGGGGATCGGTGCCGCTTACCTGCTGCTCGTGTCCTGGCTCGGCTACATTGTCGCCATCGCCGCCCTGTTGCTTGCGGTTTCGCTCTATATCGGCGCTGCCTGGACCTTTCGCACGCTGTTGATCGCGGTGGGCGGCGGCATTCTCTACTACTTGCTGTTCGTCCAGTTCTTGGGCATTCCGCTTCCGCCCGGGAAAATTCCAGCACTGCTTGGCCTGGGCTAACTTAGTGGAAGGCCTCGCCCACGCCTGGACAGCGCTCACAACGACGCCTGCGATCTTTGCGGCCTTTGGCGGCGTCGCCTGGGGAATCCTCGGAGGTGCCCTTCCCGGCATCTCGCCCTCGATCACCATGGCGTTATTGTTGCCCTTTACCTACACGATGGAGCCGATCACCGCGATCGTGCTGCTCGCGTCGACCTATGTGGGTGCCGAATATGGCGGCTCGATCCCGGCGATCCTGATCAGGACGCCCGGCACCAACGCCGCCGCGGCGACCGCGATCGATGGCTATGAGATGCACAAGCAGGGGAAGGGCGGCGAAGCGCTCGGCCTTTCTCTCATTTCCGGCGTGTTCGGCGGGCTGATCGGCATCCTCTGCTTGATCCTGCTGACCAAGCCGCTCGCCGGCGTTGCGCTTTACTTCACGCCGCCTGCCTATTTCTCCCTCGGCATTCTTGGGCTTAGCGTCATCGCCTCGCTCTCTTCGGGCTCGCTGATCAAAGGGTTGATGGCCGGTGTGATCGGCCTGATGATCGCTACTGTCGGCACCGATCCGGTTGCGGGCGTGACCCGCTTTACCTATGGCGCGCCCGAACTCTTGGGCGGCATTCCGTTCATCCTGGTGATGGTCGGCGTGTTCGCGGTTTCGGAGCTTTTGGTCCAAGCGGGAGAGCCCGGCCAGCATGAACGCACGGCGAGCCGGCAGATGCGCATCGTGCTGCCGAGTTGGGCGCAGTTTCGACGGCTCACGAAGCCGCAGCTGATCGGCTCCGGCATCGGTGCGTTCGAAGGATGCATGCCGGGCGCTGGCGGCACCATCGCCTCCTTCATGGCCTATAACGAGGCGCGTCGCTGGTCGAAGACGCCGGAAAAATTCGGCAAGGGCTCAGACGAGGCGATCGTCGCACCCGAGGCCGCCAACAACACGGTCGCCGGCACAGCGATCATCCCCGTCCTCTCCTTCGGCATCCCCGGCTCCAATTCGACCGCTATTCTCCTGGGCGGCCTCCTGATCCACGGCCTCCAGCCAGGCCCGCTCCTTTTTGATCAGCGCCCGGACGTTATCTACGGCCTTTTCGGCGGGCTTTTGGTGGCGAACGTCGCCCAGCTCCTGATCGGCATCCTTCTGCTGACCCCGGCGATCTGGCTGGTGAACCGGCCAAAGCCTTATCTGATGGCGGCGATCTACGCGTTGATCTTCTCTGGCATCTACTCGATCGATCATTCGCTGTTCGATCTCTATCTGGTGCTGATCGCCGGCGCCGTCGGCTATGTCATGCGCCTTCTCGGCTTTCCGTTTTTGCCGCTGGTCCTCGGTCTTGTGCTCGGCTATCTGATCGAAGCCAACTACCGGCGATCGCTCCTCCTGACCGGCGGCGAGCATCGCGTCTTCATCGAAGATCCCATCTCGCTCGGTCTTCTGATCACGGCGCTGGTCTTCATCATTGGTTCCGGTATTCGCGACTATCGGGACATGAGGAAGAAGCAGGCCGCTGCTGATGACGAGTCCGAAGCGTAATCGGGTACGCCAACGCTCTCAGCTGCCCGGCGAGGGGTCACCGGGCCGGACGGAGCGCTTCCCGGAGATGGTTCAGAGCTTGCCGAGCTTCAGGAAGAAGGTCTCGCCGGAGCTGTCATCGACGCCGTCATTGTCGGTGACCGCGAAGGCGTCGCCTGCAGCGTCGATCGCGAAGCCCTCGACCTTGTCGACGACATAGCCGCCGAACGCCTG
>JBCCIN010000402.1:0-4681 GCA_039028235.1 Pseudomonadota bacterium | reverse complement strand
CATCGATCAACTGGAGGTCAGGCTGGACCTCTTCAGGTCCGACTTCGCCCGAGGACGATATGCCGGGTGTATGGCAGATACTTGATGCCGTCTCCGACGATCAGCGACTGAAGATGCAAACGCCACGCCGACCCCAACTTTCGATATCGCAAGGCCGTCTCGGAGGCCTGGTGAAGGGCATTGGCGCGTCGACATCCAAGCCGTGACTTTAGATCCTTTCTCGATGTGATGGATTGCATACGCTGCAAGACATCTGGTGACGACAGCAAATAGGCAAAGCTCTCACTGGCCTGCTCCGCAGCACCTGCATGCACAACGAATGTCGGTTGATTCAAACGAACGATCTGGCTGCGATGTGCCAAGAGGAAGGCGAGATAGGTCATTTCGAGATAGTCCGGCAGATCTTGCAAGAGCTTTGGTTCAATCTTGTCCGTTCTGTAGAAGCCGCCTGCCGAAGCGAGCCAGTTTTCCTCCAAGAGAGCCCGGGCTGGATCGTCGGGGTGATGATCGAATCTAGGGAAAATGATCTGTCGGCCGTGCTCGCTTTCCCGATAGCCGTTGGTCACGACCACATCGCTGCTGGTTTCTACAAATGCAGCAAGTCGTTGTTCCAAGGCGTCGGGCAGCAGCTCGTCGTCATCGTCCAGAAAGGCGAAATAGGGCGTGTCGACCAGGCGACGCCCCTCAAGGCGCGCGTTCGAAACGCCCGCTGCTTCGAGTTGCACGCAGCGCAAGTCTTTTCGCCGCTTCAGACCAGCGACAAGATCAACGTCATAGCGTTGTCCATTGACGACCACCAGGGGGATGGCTCGGGCGTGGGCTTGAGAGGTCACGCTGGCGATCGCACGCTCCAATTCGCGCGGCCTCGCTCCGAGGGTTGGAATGATGACAGTGGTGTCGTTACCCATTTGACTCCGCGCAACAACATTTTTTGGCAGCCGGATATACGACCATAAATGTAATAATTGAATGAAGTGAATTCATCAAAAAAGAAAATGGCGACTCCGAAGGAACCGCCATTTTCCGTCAGACAGTGGGCGCTCTTAACTCTGTCGGCGCTTGCGCCGACGGAACGCGAGGCCGGTCAGGACCAGGCCGGTGCCGAGCAGACCGAGCGTCGCGGGTTCGGGAACGACCTCGACCGACGAGGTGAAGTTGGCCGATCGCGTGATCGAGGTCAGCGTGTTGATCAGGGTCAGTGAGTAGAGCGGGGTCACCGGGGTGTCGAGCTGCGTGAAGATCGAGGTGCTGACCGGTTCGGTGACTGGGCCGCCGGAAGCGACCAACGTCGTGGTGCCGAAGGCGTCGTTGTTCTGATCGATGTAGGACGCGACTTCGATTGTGGCGGCGCCGATGGGCACCGTGTCGGAATAGCCAGTGAGCAGGCGCTCTACGGCTTGCGGGCTATCAAGGTCGGTGATGGTCAGGCGCAGCACCAGACTGTCGAGAGGCTCTCCCGTCGTGGATGTCAGCTGAAGGACGGGGTAATTGCCCTCGATTACCGCCGTCGCGGAGATGCTGCCAATGGTGCCGGGTATCGCGCCGCTGACGAAGCCTATCTCGTTTGGCGCCGTAGCGATGGTCTCGAAGGCGCTGCCATTGACCGAAGCATCGGCGATGATGATGGCCTTGGCAGCTGTGCTGAAGAACGTGCCGAGCGCCATCAGGGCGCTGACGCCGATAGCGCAGAGAGTGAGATGAGGACGAAGCATGGCTTGCTCGAATCGTTATTACCGTAACTGCGAAAACTACTGCAGATTTTGTGCCAAATGACGAGTCAGTGAGAAAATTTATTGGAATCAGCGTGTTAGATAGTGTCTCGTTGGATTCTCGACGATCTTTCCAGCAATCCATGATGTAAAATTTGAAAAACAACTGTAAATTTTAGCGACAATCTCGCGATATTGGGCTCAGTCGAAGGCCATCCAGTGCTTGCTTGAACCTGCGGAGCGGGCGTTCGGCCGCGAGCATCCAGTTCGGTCGCTGCACGGCGAGGCAGACGATGTCGGGGCCGGGTTGGCCGAGTTCGCGCTTGTAGCGCTGATCCCCGCCCATGAAGTCGTAGACGTCCATGTCCGCAGCCCGGTGGCGTTCGATGCAAAGGCTGTGACAGACCAGCCCTGGTTTTAGGCGGTTGTCCTGCTCAAAGCGAAAGCCGCTGAAATAGTAGTTGACGCGGCCGCGATCGACGAAGTTGTAGAGAAAACCGATGGGCTCGCTATCCACCGAGACCCGCACCAGTTCCACCTTGCCAAGCGGCAGAGCCTTGGCGATCAGGCGGCGGTGAAAGGCGATGTAGAACGGATAGGCGAACGCACCGGGACGTCCGCGCGCGGTCCAGCGTGTTTGGTGTAGGGCGCCGCAGGACTCGAAGAAGCTGAGGGCCTGATCGACATCCTTGGCCTCCTCCAGCTTCAGGCCGCCGCGTTCCTCATAGAGCGCGATCGAGCGTCTGATCCGGCGCGCCGTCTTCGGCTTTAGCGTCTCGAGAAAGGGTCTCTTGGCTGCCCTCATGGCTGCGAGGTCGACGAAGGCCGATCCGTCCGAGGCACGCTCCTGGACCGGCCGTCCGAAGGCCTCGATCTCCGCCCGACGGTCGCCGACGAACCCGCCCAGGACCAGCTCGCCCACCTCGTGTTCGCCGATCCCTCCATGCTCGATCATAAACCGCAGGCAGGCGTGGCGGACGCGGTCCTGAACCGTACGGTCGGCGAGAATATCATTGTACTCGATCGTGATGACGTCCTGGTCGTCGTTGCCGGTCTGGTTCAGGTAGAGCGTCCACACCGGGAGGACGCGATGCCTGATCTTGACGCGTGCGTGCACCAGACCAAGACCGACGATCTCACCGTTTAGACGGGCAGTGATCAGCTCCGGCCGGCAGTCGATGGTGGCGAGCCAGGTGCCGATCCAGAGCCAGGACAGGAAAAACGAACGGTCGGCGCGCTTTTCCAGCGCTTGCCAGATCGGAGCGAGCCATTCCAGGTCGGGCAGGGGCTCGATTGCGACTTGGATGTCGGCATCGTCGAGATTGGCGGCTTGTCGTTGCAGAACCGTCGACATCGGATCAAAAAAATCATCCAAAAGTGTACTATGCTTGGCAAGAAAGTTACTTATAGTTGTGTATTGATGTTTTGCCATCCCTCAGATTAAGGACCAGCGATTGAACATCCTGTCGATCACCACGCTCTATCCTAATGCCGAGCGGCCGACATTCGGTGTCTTCGTCGAGAACCGTCTTCGAAAGCTGGCGGAGCGGCCAGGCGTACGGCTTCGGGTGGTGGCACCGGTCCCCTGGTTCCCCTTTCGCCATAGCGCTTTCGGCCGATATGGCGGCCTGGCGCGCTTGCCGCTGATCGAGCGCCGCCACGGGATCGACATCAGCCATCCCCGCTATGTTCAGCTGCCCAAGATCGGCACCCATCTATCTCCGTTCCTGCTCTATTTCAGCCTCCTCCCGCATGTGCGCCGGCTGATTCGCGAGGAAGGCGACGTCGATGTAATCGACGCGCATGTCTATTATCCCGATGGCGTGGCCGCAGCGCTTCTCGCGAGGACGCTCGACAAGCCGGTCGCCGTCACCGCGCGTGGCACCGATCTCAATCTCTACCCGAAACGCTATCCCCTGGTCGGCAGCATGATCGCGACGGCGGCGAGGAAAGTGGATGCGTCGATCACGGTCTGCGCTGCGCTTAAGGAGGCACTGGTCGCGCTCGGTGCCGATCCCGCCGATATCCATGTGATGCGCAACGGTGTCGACCTCGATCTCTTTCGCCCGATCGACAGCACCACCGCGCGCGACCGTTGGACGGTCAGCCGCAAGACACTGCTGTCGGTCGGCCATCTGATCGAACGCAAGGGGCATGATCTGGTGATCCGGGCTCTCGGGCATCTGCCGGATGTGGATCTAATCATCGCCGGCGATGGGCCGGAACGAGCCCGGCTGACACGTCTGGTCTCGAAGCTTCGGCTCGGCGAGCGTGTGCGTTTTGTCGGCGTGGTCGCCCACCGGGATCTGCCGGCGCTCTATGGAGCTGCCGATGCGCTTGTGCTCGCTTCATCGAGGGAGGGCTGGCCGAACGTGCTCCTGGAAGCGCTTGCCTGCGGCACGCCGGTGATCGCAACGCGTAATTGGGGTACGCCTGAAATCGTGTCGGAGCCGGAGGCCGGGCTTCTCGTGAACGAGCGGACGCCGGAGGCGCTCGCTCTCGCCGCTCGCAGCTTGCTTGTGAGGCCGCCGGACCGTCAGGCGACCAGGCGCTTTGCCGAGGCATTTTCCTGGGATGCGACGACCGACGCGCAGCTCAGCCTGTTCTCTTCCTTTCTCGACGGCGCCGAACTCCAGTTGGCGACCTAGTACAAGACCTCAGGGTTAAGGAGCAGTTCGCGCGGCGGTTTGCGGCTGTCCTTGATCGCGAGAATACTGTCGATGCAGCGATCGAGCATCAGCGTCACGGCCTTGTCGCTGACGCCGGCACAATGCGGCGTCAACAGGACGTTGTCGAGTTCGCAAAGTGCCGATCCGCCGGGAAGGGGCTCGGTCGCAACCACATCAAGACCGGCTCCGGCGATTCGTCCGGCACGGAGCGCGTCGATCAGGGCATCTTCGTCCACCAGGCCACCGCGCGCCGTATTGACCAGATAGGCATCCGGTTTCATCAGAGCCAGCCGCTCGGCATTG
>JBCCIN010000401.1:0-4696 GCA_039028235.1 Pseudomonadota bacterium | reverse complement strand
GCCATCGCGCAGGATGCCGGGAAGGATTGCCGGAACACATCGCTCGGCTAGGTGGTCATCCCACGACTCCTTCATTCGCTGCATTCTGTCGGGATGATCGCTGAACCAGATGAAGCTGTCGAAATGCATGTCGCCGACCACCAACCGTCCGCCGGATTTCAAGGTCCGGTGGGCCTCCCGGATCGCACCTTCGATATCGTCGAGATATTCAAAGACCTGCGATGAGATCGCTTTGTCGGCCAGGTGCTTTTTGACAGGCAATTTGTTCGCCGTCCCGTCGACGATCTCGACCCATGCTAAGTCCTGACAGCGCAAGAGTGCAGGTTTCCGCATATCGGCGCTCGGGTCGACGCCGATCACCTTGCCGCCAGGACCGACGGCTCGGGCCAGATCAGCAGTCAGCAGGCCAGTTCCACAGCCGATGTCTAAAATCACCTCGCCAGGTCGAGGTACAATCATATCGAACGAGGCTTGGCGACGTCGCGTCACATCAGCGCCTTGATAGGCGATTTCCAGCAGCCGCGTCGTTTCAGCATCAAATTGCAGCATCTGCCGTCTCCTTGGGGACGCCCGGCACGATGCTAGTGCCTCAAGAAAACGGCCACCACCAGCGTCCGGGGTTGTCTAGGGCAGCTCGACATTCACTGAGCTGGTTCTGATAGCGGTTGGCTGTTGCGGCCACCCGCTGGGCATAGCGCTGGATGCTCGGTTTTGCCTTCCACGTGCCGCGCTTGAAGCCCGTCTGGCCCTCGTGATAGGCGAGGTAATGGCTATAGGTGTCGCTGGGGCTCAGCCCAATCTGGTGCTTCGAGGTGTGCAGATACCAGCCAATGAAATCCAGGCTGTCGTAGAAATCGTGACGGCTGGCGCCGCGTCTGCGATTTTCCTTTTGATAGCGCTTCCAGGTGCCGTCGAGAGCCTGCGGATAGCCTTCCGCGCTGGAGATATAGCCCCACGGAATGAACCCGAGGAAATAGTAGCGCGGCGGCTTCGCGTCATGGCGAAAAGCACTCTCGTGACGCATGATCGCCATCTTCACATGAATCGGCGTGCCCCAGCGCTTTTCCGTGCGTTTGGCCTGATCGTACCAGCCGTCCTTTTCATAGAAGATGTCGCAGAGATTATCCGGATTGGACGGCGGCGTCGTCGCACAAGATGCTAGGAGCATTGCCGATACTAAAATAAGCGCTAGGCGCTGCAGAAAGTGTCGAGGTCCAGTCAAGCCCGGCATCGCTGATGCCTCAGGCGCCGAGGGCGACGCGTTCGGCGCGCGGGGTGCGGCCGTATTTCTGGCGGTAGCATGTCGAGAAGTGCGAGGCGGACACGAAGCCGCAAGCAAAGGCGACGTTCATGATCGGCATGCTGGTCTGGTAGAGAAGATGGCGGGCCCTTTCCAAGCGAAGCTCCAAATAATATTGCGCCGGCGTTCTTCCCAGATGTTTCCTGAAGAGACGCTCCAACTGACGCCTCGACAATCCAATATAGCGCGCAAGCATCTCCTGATTCAACGGTTCTTCGATGTTACTTTCCATCATTTCGATGGCGTTGATCAGTTTCGGGTTATGCACACCAAGACGCACCCGATAGGGCATGCGCTGATGATCGTGGGACTGGCGAATGCGGTCCTGTAGGCATTGCTCCGAGACTTTGGTGGCGATCTCGTTGCCGTGCTTTTCGGCAATCAGATGCAGCATGAGATCGAGCGCTGCCGTGCCGCCGGAGCAGGTGAGGCGCTTATTGTCCACCTCGAACAGATCGGCCGTCACCTCGATCTCGGGAAAGTCCTCGACGAAGCCCGGCAGGTTTTCCCAGTGGATCGTGCATTTGTGATCGTCGAGCAGGCCGATCCGCGCCAGCACATGGGCACCTGTGCAAAGCGCGCCGACCACGGCGCCCGAGCGGTCCGCGCGGCGAAGCCAGCCGAACACCTCCTTGTCCCTGTAGTGCTCGGCGCCGGCGCCCGTGCACAGGACGACCGTCGGGTTGGTACCGCCTGGGGACAGGCGAACGTCCGCCAGACTCTGGTCGACCGAAACCTGCACGCCATTGCTCGCCCGCACGCCTTCGCCATCCTTGGAAACGATCTGCCAGCTGTAGAGTTCGCGGCCGGTCTGCCGGTTGACAAGACGAAGCGGCTCGAGCGCGGATGCAAAGGCGATCAGCGAGAAATTGGGGATGAGAAGAAAGGCAAAGCGCTCCGGCGCCTCGCTCCAGCTCCCATTGCTCGTTGACGAACCCGCGTCCGCCATGGTCCACCTCATTGCGACAATTGAGCCATGTCGCAAAAGCGACCTCTATTTGTCAATAAGCGCTGGAAAACTTTCCCGTTTTTCATGTCGCGCTGAGGAGGCGAACGGTCGTTTTTTCCAAAGGGTCGAATGGCGATCAGCGTTTACTGATCGTCAACCAGGGAATTGCAAGCCATCGATCGCTTTGCCACGATAGGCGGCCATATCGATCGCATCGTCCGACATCGTTTCGCCTCAAGAGATCGTACCTTTCGCCATGACCCGCTACTCGATCTTCAGCCTCGCAAGAAACGCGCTCACCGGCCACAAGGACTGGGAGAAAGTCTGGCGCAGTCCGGAACCCCGGCCGGCATACGACGTGATCGTGTTGGGGGCAGGCGGCCACGGCCTCGCCACCGCCTATTACCTCGCCAAGGAGCATGGCGTCACCAATGTCGCCGTCTTGGAAAAAGGCTGGCTCGGCGGTGGCAATACCGGGCGCAATACCACCATCATTCGCTCCAACTATCTTTGGGACGAGAGCGCGAGGATCTACGACCATGCGGTGAAGCTCTGGGAAGGTCTTTCCCAGGAGCTGAACTACAACGTCATGTTCAGCCAGCGCGGCGTGATGCACCTCGCCCACACTGTGCACGACCTCCAGGAGGTCAGCCGGAGAAGCCACGCCAACCGCCTGAACGGCGTCGACAGCGAGTTCCTGACCACCGAGCAGGTCAAGCAGGAGGAGCCGCTCCTCAACACATCGAAAACCGCGCGCTATCCCGTCCTCGGTGCCTCGATCCAGCGGCGTGCCGGTACGGCCCGTCATGACGCCGTCGCCTGGGGTTATGCGCGGGGTGCGGACGCCCGCGGCGTCGACATCATTCAGAACTGCGAAGTTACCGGCGTTGTGACCGAGCAGGGCAGGGTGACCGGCGTCGAAACTGTGCGCGGTAAGATAGGCTGCAAGAAGCTCGCGGTGGTCGCGGCAGGTCATTCCAGTGTAGTCGCCGACATGGCCGGTTTCCGCCTGCCGATCGAGAGCTTCCCCCTCCAAGCCCTGGTCTCCGAGCCGGTCAAGCCCTGCGTCAACACCGTCATCATGTCGAACGCCGTGCACGGCTATATCAGCCAGTCGGACAAGGGCGAGCTCGTAATTGGCGCCGGCACCGACCAGTTCACCTCGTATAGCCAGCGCGGCTCCATGCACGTGGTCGAGCACACCTTGCAGGCGATCCTCGAGCTGTTCCCGAGCTTCTCGCGCATGCGCATGCTGCGCCAATGGGGCGGCATCGTCGACGTCACCCCCGACCGCAGCCCGATTATCGGCAAGACGCCCATCGAGAACATGTTCATCAATTGCGGCTGGGGAACCGGCGGCTTCAAGGCGACCCCAGGCTCCGGCCACGTCTTTGCCCACACCGTCGCCACTGGCGAGCCCCACAGCATCAACGCGCCCTTTGCACTCGACCGCTTCATGAGCGGCGAGCTAGTCGACGAACACGGCGCCGCCGCCGTCGCCCACTAATCGAATGTCGATTTCATTGACTTTAGGCCGTCTGCGCCAAGCTCCAGGGTATGCCGCCCGGTTTTCGGACGACGAGATGGACTCCTGCTATGCGAGCCGACCAGGTGCGATGCGCACTTCATCGACTCTTGGCCTTGGTCGCCAGGCTCCACGTTATGCCGCTCGGTTTTCGAAAGACGGATTAGTTTCCACCTGCGCGAGCCGACCGCACACGTCAGCGTTTCAAAGCACAGGCGAAGCGGGATCGCCCTCAAGGTGCGTCATCAATCGTAAAACCACCCCCATCTTCGCTTGGCCGGTTAGCCCTTCCTTAACCAATCTCGGTCAGACTTCGGATCAGGTCCATGTGACCGTGGGAGTCCGCCCCGTGGCAGACTCTCTCGCGGGCGGGGGGATTTCCAGGATCGCATGGACCAGCAAACACCCATCTGATAGCGGCAGTTGGTTAAGATCGCGTAAATCCGGACGCCGGAGTCTGGACGTCGGTCGCCGGCGAACATCGCCGGATAACGTCTGCTGCCCCTTGATATTGCCAATCTCAAGCCTTGGGAGATCTTGCCGGTGCTCCTGATCACCTGTCCCTTTTGCGGCCCGCGCGAAGAGACCGAATTTCACTGCGGCGGCGAAGCCCACATTGTCCGGCCCCCGTCGCCGTCTGCGCTCTCCGACGATGAGTGGGCGGATTACTTGTTCATGCGTAAGAATCCAAAAGGCGTGCACCTCGAGCGCTGGCGCCACGATGCCGGCTGCGGCCGCTGGTTCAATGCGGCGCGTGACACGGTGTCCGATCGTTTTCTCGCCGTTTACAAGATGGGCGAGGATTGCCCGCCGCTGCCAGGGGAGGGCAGACAGTAATGGCACAGCAGCCCAGTCGGCTGGCAGCCGGCGGCCGTATCGATCGTACGCGGCCGCTCGACTTTACGTTCAACGGCAGGAAGCT
>JBCCIN010000400.1:0-4703 GCA_039028235.1 Pseudomonadota bacterium | reverse complement strand
GCCGATCCGGCCGTCAGCAGCACCATGTCACCGACGCCAGCACCACATGTGTCTACGGCGACGAGGGAGCGATCCAGCACATTGGTGGCGCCATCCTCAATATCGACTACAAGGAGTTTGCTTCCGGCGAGGCTGGGTTGCTTGACCGTCGCGGTCACGGTGCCGGTGACTCGCGCGATCTTGATGGTTCAGAAATTTCCGAGATAGCGGTCGAGCTCGACAGGCGTGACCTGGGCTGCGACGAACTCGACCTCACGTTCGGCTTGTTGCAGGACCAGTTCATGGATCATCTCGCCGAAAACGCCTTTTAGGAAATCGGAGTCCCGAGCGAGACCAATGGCGGTCTGAACGTCTGCCGGAATAGGTGTCGCTGCCTCGTCCTCATAGCCGTTACCCGTCGTGATCTCGGTCGGGCTCAGGCCCTGCTCGACGCCATCCAGGCCCGCGGCGAGGTCGGCGGCGAGCATCAGATAGGGGTTGCAGTCGGCGCTGCCGTCCCGCTTTTCCACGCGCACCGCGCTCGGCGAGCCTTCGATGATGCGGATGCCGACCGTGCGGTTGTCGATGCCCCAAGTCGTGTTGGTCGGACAGAACGAAAACGGCTGGCGACGGCGATAGCCGTTGGGCGTCATGGTGTTGGTAATCGCGGTCTCGGGCATACGCTGCTGCAGGCCGGCGACGAAGTTCTTTCCGAGATCGTTCAACTTGCCGTCTTCGCTGAAGACGTTCTTCCCGTCCTTCCAAAGGGAGTAGTGGGCGTGGAAGCCGTTCCCTGAGTCCTCGAAGAAGGGCTTCGCCATGAAGGTCGCCTGGTAGCCGTGGGCGGCCGCAAGCTGCTTCACCAGGGAGCGGAACATGACGACGCGGTCGGCGGCGATCAGCGCGTCATCGTAGCGGATGTTCACCTCGACCTGGCCAGGCGCATATTCCGGGTTCGATTGCTCGATCGGAATGCCGACCTCGTTGATCTGTTGCCGGATCGGCCCGAGGACATGCTCCAGCTCGGCGGCGCGATCGAGACCGTAGACCTGGATGCCCTGGTCCCGCGGCCGCTTGGTTTCGGGGTCGAGCAGGTGGAACTCCAGCTCGGTGCCGACCTTCACCTCATAGCCTGCTTGGTTAGCGCGCTCGACTTGGCGGACCAGGACGTTCCTGGGATCGAGCGGCACCGGCTGGTGGTCCATGCCTTCCGCACGGCCGAAGCAGACGGCGACACCTGGCTCCCAGGGGAGCGTCACCGGCGTCGTCATCGGGAACATGTGGAAATCAGGGTAACCATTGCCGAAATTGACGTAGGGCGTGTCCCAGACATCCGAGGTCATGTCGATGGCGAAAAGGGCGATGGAGAGCGCGTTGCCTTGCCGGCAGACGGTGTCCCAATGGCTGGCCGGAATGCGCTTGCCGCGCATGATCCCGTTCAGATCGCCGATGCCCATGGCGACCGTATGGGTTCCCGCTGGGAGACTATTTTTCGTACTCGCCAAAGCGCATCCCCGTTTTCTGCCGTTCTTGAAGCGTCGTTGTATACAGAATACAGTACGCAATCAAAATACAGGCTTGCAAGAGGAAATTGCCGATGGCGCGAGCGGATGCCTTGGTGGTCGGGGCAGGGATCGCCGGCGTGATGACCGCCCTCGAACTCGCGCGCCGCGGCCAGAAAGTGGCGCTGATCGACCGCTGGGAGCCCGGCCACTCGCGCGCCTCCTCGACTACTACAACCGCATCATCCGCGCGATCTCCGGCCGCGGCTCTTTTTGTACACGCTGGGCGATGGAATCGCGTCTGCACTGGATGGAGATGCAGGCCGAGGCCGGCCAGATCCTGTACTATGAGTGCGGCACGGTCATTCTTGCGACCGCGGGACATTGCGATTGGGAAGATGCGACCGCGGAGACCTTCGACAAGGTCGGCGTCCCCTACCACAAGTTCACCCAGGCCGACGTCTCGGCCCGGTTCCCGCAATTCGATTGCTCCAGCATCGCTTATGCGCTGTACGAGCCCCAATCGGGCATGGTCATGGCGCACCGGGCCGTGCTCGCCGGGGTCGAGCTCTTCAAGCGGGCAGGAGGGACGGTGCGCCGCGGGCGTGTGACCACCGACGCCGACGAGCGGCTGATGCTCGACGGCAGGCCGCTCGAGGCTGATCTCGTTGTCGTGGCAACAGGCCCTTGGATGGCGGATATGTATCCAAAGACGATCAAGCCCATTTCGCAGATCGTCGCCCTCAACGTGCTCTACACCTCGACTCCCGACGGCAGCACCGCCTTCGATCACACCGACATGCCATATTGGATCGACCACGGCGAGGGCTCGTTCGGCCTTCCCTCGGTCGAAGGCGGCGGTGGTCATCCCCGACAAGATCGACCTCGACAATGACGAGCGCTTCGCCAAGCGCGAGACGGTCGCGCGCACGCGACGCTACATCAAAAAACGCCTCCCCGGCCTTGTCGGCGAGAAGGTGGTCGACAGCAAGTTCAATCAGATCATCTTGACGCCCGACACCCACTTCATCGTCGACTGGCACCCAAAGCACGAGAACGTGCTCTTGGCCGGCGGCTGCTCTGGCCATCTGTTCAAGCACGGACCCGTGTTTGGGGATTTCGTCGCCGGTGTAGGCCTGCGGGACTATGGCACGGCCGAACGGTTCAAGATCGCAGGCCGGCGAAAGCTATCGCCGAAGGAGAGTCCGTCAGGGTGGTAATTGGCTGTTTTGTAGTCAATCCGGGTTGATAGTCAGGAGAAACTCGCAACTTTGTGGCAAAGACCACAGACATCAAGCGCCCATAGGCCAAAGCTGAAGACAACGATAAAAGCTGGGTGGGTATCGATGGCTGAAGCGCTGCTCTTGCACAGTTCGATATGGGTCCATATAGCGTCAACACTTTACGTCATCGGTTTTTGGGTTCGCGATCAATTAAATCTAAGAATTTTAGTTTTGTTAGGGACAGTATTTTACATCATCTATTATTACTACGCTGCCGGAACACCCCTTTGGAGTGCTATTTTCTGGTCGACCATTCTCGGCATCGTCAATCTTTACGTCACGATACAGCTTGCGCTGGAGCGAACGACCTTCCGCATGAGCCCTGAAGAGCGTCGTCTCTACGGAGTCTTCGGCAGTCTGACTCCAGGCGAATTTCGGAAATTGACCGAGAAGGGCATTTGGAAAGAGGCGAAACAGCCAGAGATTCTCACCAAGGAAGGAACGCCGAACCGAAGCCTGTTCTACATCGTCGAGGGCCAGGTCACCCTGGAGAAAAGGGGACGGTCGTTCGTAATGTCAGCCGGAACCTTTGTCGGCGAAGTCTCCTACCTTCTCAAATCCCCAGCGACCGCAACCGTCCATGCCGACGAAAAGACACGCTATATCGAGTGGCGGCATGAGGATCTTCTGGAGATCGAACGTCGGTACCAGGGTATCCGCATCGCGCTTCGCGAGATGTTGAACGCCGACCTTGCCGCCAAGGTCGCTGAAGGCCATGGCGGTCGCTGTTCCTGTGAACTCAGCAACGTCATCGCGACCGAAAAAGCGCTGCCCTCTCGCGACGCTGAAACCACTAAACCCGTTGAAACCGTTGCCCACGGTCATGCTTGGTGAAGCATCGATCGAGATTGTTCGACGGTTAGGGAACAGGTCAGTCCCAGCTGAACGCCCGATCGATGCCCGCCATCTTCACACCGGTAAACGCTGAGGCCTCGAAGGATAGCGCCCGGAGGTCTTCGACTTCGAGATTGTGCACCGAGGACTTGCCGCAGGCCTTGGCGAGCGAGGTGATTTCCATGGTCATGGCGGTGAGGTAACGGGCGACGCGTTCCGCACCTGCTGGGACGTGCATGCGTTTTTCGAGCTCGGGGTCTTGGGTGGCGACGCCTACGGGGCAGAGGCCGGTGTGGCAGTGGTGGCAGGCGCCGGGGGAGGTGCCGAGTTTCTTGTAGTCGTCGAGGTAGCGCGGGCTGTTGCAGCCGAGCGCCATCATCGCGCCATTGCCGATCATCACGGCGTCGGCGCCGAGCGCCAGGCATTTCGCAGCGTCGACGCCCGTCCTGATGCCGCCCGCGGCCACCAGGTCGACCTTGCCGGTCATGCCACACTCGTCGAGCGCTTCCCGTGCCGCGCGGATCGCGGACATGGTGGGGATGCCGGTGTGGTTAAGTAACAACTCCGGCGATGCGCCGGTGCCGCCTTCGGCGCCGTCGACCACGACCACATCGGCCCCTGCTTTGGCCGCAATGGCGACATCGAACCGGGGGCGGGTCGCCCCCATCTTGATGAAGATCGGGACCTGATAGTTGGTGGCGATCCTGAGTTCTTCGATTTTCACCTGGAGGTCATCGGCGCCGAGGAAATCGGGGTGGCGGATGGTGGAGCGTTGATCGACGCCCTCTGGAAGCGTTCGCATCTTGGAGACGCGTTCGCTGACTTTCATGCCCAGGAGCAGGCCGCCGGTACCGGGCTTCGCGCCCTGCCCGACGACAATTTCCAACGCGTTTGCGCGCCGCAAATGGTCGAGGTCGATGCGGTAGCGGGCGGGGGACATCTGGTAGAGGAGCGTTTGGGAGGCCTCACGTTCGTCTTCGAGCATGCCGCCTTCGCCTGTGCAGGTCATCGTGCCGACTTTGGAGGCCCCGTAGCCGAGGCTGGCCTTGGCACTCGCGGAAAGCGCGCCGAAGGACATGGAGGCGATATAGATCGGGATTTTGAG
>JBCCIN010000399.1:0-4723 GCA_039028235.1 Pseudomonadota bacterium | reverse complement strand
GCACCTGCCCGTTCTCGTCAAGCGCTGGCCTGGTCCGTGTCTCGATGGTGCAGATCGGATCGGGAAAACCGGGCGTACAGCTCTCGACCTCTGCCGTCTCGATGACGGGCTGATCGAGATAGAAGCTCTGCATAAAGACGCTGATCAGCGGTGCTGCAATGAACAGCAACATCAAGAAGAGCGAGGGGCCGACGAACGCGGCAAACGTCTTAAACTTCATCGGTCCCTTCCTGCTTCTTTGGTTTGCCGGTGGCCAAACACCGTGCTGGGCAAGGCCGCTTGATGCATCGTCAGTGACCGGCGGGACACTCGATCTTTGTTGCTTCCCACCGGCTGCTTGGTGTCAGTCTTGTCGACATCCGACTCGCCCGATGCTTCCGTCGCCGTCGCTGGTGAAAGGCTAGACCGCAAACCCGTCCCTCCAGCGACTCCAAGTCAACGATGTCGACGCTCGACCTATTGAACCAAGCCAGCTTCTTTGGCGGCGGTGAGGTATTCGGCTTCGATGTCGGCGAGGGTGGTCGACGCGTCCTTGTCGCCGTTCAGGAAGTCGGCGATGCCGTTGCCGAGTGCGGTATGCATCAGGCCCATCTCGGCGCTGGCGGGATAGGAGGCGGTGCCTGCGACGACGGTCTCGATCACGCCCTGGGAAAGCGGGCCAGTTTCGTAGCCCTCGACCAGCCAGACGGCGGCATCGTTTGCGCCTTGCACCATCTCGGTGTCGAGGCCCTCCATGGCGACCTTGAAGGCGGCTTCGGCTTCTTCGTCCGTGATGTTCTTGGCAATCACGATGCCGTCCCACCAGACGGTCGAGGCAGGAATGCTGCCTGGCACGGCGGCGGGCGCCTTCGCCATGATCACCTTGCCGACTACCTGGCTTTCGCCTTCATCGTTCATGGCGCCCGCGCGGCTACCCCAGAGATTGGCCATGGCGACCTTGCCTTGCTGAAGCTGCTGCTGCACGTAGGTCGAGTCGGCGACCAGGTATTCGGGGTCCATGTATTCGGTCAGCCGCTTCATCATCTCAAGTGCTTTGACGCCGTTCTCGTTGTTGATGGTCGGCTGGCTTGATGCGTCGACGAATTCGCCGCCGAAGCCGAAGTACATGTTCACGAACTCCTGGGCGAGGTTCCAGCCGCTCTGCAAGGTGCCGCCGAGCGGGTAGTCCACCACGCCGGCTTCCTTGATCTTCTCGGCAGCGACGATGACGTCGTCATAGCTCGCCGGCACTTCGATGCCGAGATCGTTCAGGATGTCCTCGCGGTACATCAGATGCTGGGTGTTCACCATCATCGAGATGGCCATGATCTGGCCGTCGACTTTGATCAGCTGGTTCGGGCTCAGGTTCTGGCCGTGGGCGGTGACGAGATCGTCGAGCGGGCGGATCGTGCCCTCGTTCAGGAGCGGCACCAGGGTCCCGTTGGCGACACCGCCGATGTGATAGAGGGACGGGTTCGCCGCGAAGCCGGCGGGCTGCTTGGTGCGGAATTCCTGGTCGAGCTCGGCCTGGACGTTGCCGCATTCGGCCATGGCATCGGTTACTGCCTTCCAAGCCTCGAAGCCGGCTGAGAGCGATTTAATCGGCACGTCGTTCTCAAACGCACAGTCGGCATAGGCGGTGGTCGTGACAGCAAGCGACATGGCGCTCGCGAGCAAGAGTTTCTTCAGCATGTCGGAACCTCCCATAGGAACATATCGATCGTCGTGAACCTGATTGGCATCAGGCTGTATCCAGCCGCTCGCCGGTTTCGTGATGGAAAAGATGGCAGATCGAGGGTTCGATAGCGATCGACACCCGCTCGCCGATCTCCGCACGGTAGTCCTTGCCCGCTTTGACCGAGACGAAAGCTCCACCGGCGCGCACCGTGATCATCGTGGCATCGCCCAAGAGTTCGATCGTGTAGACGTTAGCGTCGATCTGCCCTTCGCCGTCGCTGACTTGCGCATCCTCGGCGCGGTAGCCGAGGGTCACCGGTCCGTCGGGGCCACTCAACCCTCCGATCCGCACATTCTCACCGGCAAAGACTCCGGCTTCTAGCAGACCGTCCATGAGGTTCATGGCGGGCGAACCGATGAAGCTGGCGACGAAGCTGTTGGCGGGGCGATCGTAAATTTCCGTTGGTGTGCCGACTTGCTGGATCACGCCACGGTTCATGACCACGACACGATCGGCAAGCGTCATCGCCTCAATCTGGTCATGGGTCACGTAGATCGTGGTGACTTTCAGCTCATGCTGCAGATTCTTGATCTGCGCACGGGTCGACACGCGAAGCTTGGCGTCGAGATTAGAGAGAGGCTCGTCCATCAAAAACACGGTCGGCTCACGCACGATGGCACGTGCAAGGGCGACTCGCTGACGCTGACCGCCCGAGAGCTCAGCCGGCTTCCTGTGAAAGAACTCAGTGAGCTCGACCATCTCGGCGGCGCGCCTGACGCGTTCATCATGAGTCGCCGGATCGACCTTCCGAACCTTCAGAGGAAAGCGAATGTTTTCATACACGTTCATGTTGGGATAGAGGCCATAGGACTGAAACACCATCGCCACGTCCCGGTCCTTCGGCTCCAAATCGTTGACGACGCGCCCACCGATCAGGATGTCGCCGTCAGTCGCGTCTTCAAGGCCGGCGACCATACGCATGGTCGTGGTCTTACCGCAGCCAGACGGACCGAGGAGCACAAGAAACTCGCGATCTGCGATGGTCAAATCGAAGTTATCGACACCGACAAAGCCGCCCCAACGCTTGGTAATGTTGCGTAGCTGGATCTCCGCCATGTCGTTCCTCAGCGCCGGATCGGGCTTGTCATTTGCATAGGTATGCGACGACACTAATTGTTAGCCCAGCGCGCTGGCAAGTCCTTTTTTATTATGCAAAAACTTTCGCGCTTTGAACAATGAGAATCAGCATGTTTCGTTGAAACATCGCACGGACTGTGATAGCGGTTAGTGCATACGTCTGCACAAAACATGGAACGTCAGCAAACACCAAAATCGATCAGGGAGACAATGATGAAACTCGCGGGACGAGGTCTGGTGGCAGCGATCGCCGGCGCCGCGCTGGCTTCGGGACTGGCAGTGGCTGCGATCGCGGAAGAGCTGCCCTACAATCTGACGCCGGGCAAGCCGTTTGAGGGCACCAAACTCAACATTCTCTCGGTGGTCACGCCGCAGTTCGACGGGCTGATGCTACGAGACGGTGAGTTTACCGAGCTAACGGGTATAGAAACCGAGTGGACCTTTATTCCGTTCACGGCACTGCAGGAGAAAGTCGCCGCAGTCGGCGTCGCCGCGGACGGCAGCTTTGACGTCGTGAACTATCTCGACAGCTGGGGCCCGCCGAACGCGCACTGGCTGCAGCCGATCGACGAATGGATGGAGCGCGACGGCATTTCGATGGAGCGCTATCCCGGCGCGTTCGCGAAGTCTGCGCAGTTCGAAGGCAAAACACTCGGCTTTCCGCTCCGCGCCCATGCAATGCTGATGTTCTATCGCCAGGACATCTTCGATGAGTTGGGGCTGGATGCGCCGGCAAGCTGGAACGATGTCATCGCGGCGGGCAACGCGATCCGTGAGACGGGGAAGGACATCGAGCCACTCGCCCTTTACTACCACAATGACGGCAATCGCCAGAACCTGTTCATCTGGCTAAACTACCTCTGGTCCGTTGGCGCGGATGTGTTCGATGAGAACTTCAAGCCAGTCTGGGCGTCGGAGGCCGGCATCCAAGCGACCAAGGACTACATCGCGCTGCACACCGAGCATAAGGTGACCAACCCCGCCTCGCTGTCCTTCGTCGAGCAGGACGCGCGCCAGTCATTCACGCAGGGCAACTCTGCGATGATCCCAGTCTGGTGGTGGGCTTATTCGCCGATGACCAACCCCGAAAGCTCGACGCTGACCAAGGAGCAGGTGGCGTTCACTGGTTTACCAACCTACCAGGACCGCTCCGTCACCTACGCGATCTCCATGCCGTTCTCGATCTCCAGCTACTCGGAGAATCAAGATGCCGCCTGGGAGTTCCTGAAGTGGCTCTCCAATCCGGCGATGGAGAAAGCGAATGCGACAGAGCGTGAGGTCGCTGGCAAGTCGATCGTCAACAATGTCGTAACCCACATCGCCAACCTCCAGGACCCGGACGTCAACACGGCGAATGACAACATCCAGCAGGCCGCGTGGGCGTCCCTCGAAGAGTCCGACATCATGCCGCAAATCGCGGAATGGCCGGAGATCGGCGACATCCTGTCCGCCGCGATCGCCGAAGCCGCGGCCGGCGGTGACGTCGAGCAGCTCATGACCGATGCTGCCGAGCGCGCCGAAAAGATCCTGAGCCGCGCCGGCTACTACTAGCCCGCAGGGCGGGTGGCCTCGGCTTGGCGGTGAGGCTGCCCGTCCGTTTGGCGTGCTAACGGGGAATGCGGCGTCATGCGCGACCGTCACTTGAAGTACCTGCTGGTACTGCCTGCCGTTACGGTGGTCTTCGTGACGGCGATCTGGCCGCTGATTCAATCGCTTATTCTATCGTTCCGAACGTGGCGCCTTTCCAGATCGAACGTGCCGGGGCCGTTCATCGGGTTTGAGAATTATGAATGGGCGCTGTTCGAGGAGCCGGCTTTTTGGAACGCGACCTGGGTAACAACGCTCTATACCGCACTCACCGTCGGATTGACCGTGCTCATTGCGCTCGGAATCGCGCTGTTGCTCACGCCGGGCGGGCGGTTGCGCCTC
>JBCCIN010000398.1:0-4755 GCA_039028235.1 Pseudomonadota bacterium | reverse complement strand
GTGCTCCCGGCATCGGTCTGACACGCTCGGCATAGACCTGGTCGATCACATCGGCGCGGAGGCCCTCGAGCAGAGCGACGCGTTCACGAAGGGCACCTTCGAAGTTCAGTTCGCCCTGCATGGCGCGCCTGGTAATCGAGGCGACCTCACTTTTCACGCCAGCGAAGTCGGCAAGCTCGTCAATGCACTCAACCGTGATCATGGTCGAGTCCATGTCGCTGATCAAAAGCCGTTTCCGCCGATCCGTCGTGGGCAGAACCGCGAGATCGAGGGGCTGCGTCCCGAAGGCAGCGACGATATCCGCGGCCATCGCCCTGACGTCGGCCGGGTCATGGCCGTCGATCGCCATGTCGGCGGCTTCGTCGGCGGCAAGCCAGCGCGGAACGGCATCGAACCGCTCGCCGAGCTCGGCTATGAGCCTGGCGTCGAGCGGGGCTTTTTCGGGATCGGCGATGGCGACGAGAATGCAGGACATGGCCCGTTCTTCTACGGGTTTTCCGCCGGCCTGCAAGCCCCCTTCCCGGGCACCCATGCCCGCGGGATGTCGTCGGCATGGTGAACCTGATCATTATCGGTGGTCCCACGGGCTCCGGCAAATCGGCGCTCGCCATCGATCTCGCCGAACGCATCGGTGGTGCGATCGTCAACGCCGACAGCATGCAGCAGTATCGGGATCTTCGGATCGTCACCGCGCGGCCGACGCTCGCCGATCACAGACGCGCCCCGCATTATCTCTACGGTCACCTGCCGGCGGAGACACCGGGATCGGTGGGCCAATGGCTGCGCCGGGCGACCAGGGTCATCGATGAGATCAAGAGCCAGGAACGAGTGCCGATCGTGGTCGGCGGTACCGGGCTCTACCTGAAGGCCCTACTCAAGGGCATCGCCGCCGTGCCCGATATCCCCTCGGAAATCCGCCTTGCCACCAGCGAACGCTTCGATCAGCTCGGCGTTCCCGGCTTTCATCAGGAACTGGCGAAACGCGATCCCGAACAGGCGGCCCTGCTTGAGCCCGGCGATCGCCAGCGCCTGATTCGAGCGGCCGAGGTCCTGGAGGCGACGGGCAAGTCGCTGCTCTATTGGCGTGCTCAGCCGCAAACGCGCGCCGTCCTGCCCGAGCCGATCGTAGGCGTTGCCCTCTTGCCGCCGCGCGCGGCCCTGCATCGACGGATCGAGCAGCGGCTGCAGGCGATGGTCGATGCCGGCGCCCTTGACGAGATCGAGGCGCTGCGTCAGCGGAACCTGCCCCCCGATCTGCCGCTGATGAAGGCCGTCGCCGTGCCGGAGCTTCTGGCCCATCTCAAGGGCGAGCTGGATCTGATGGCCGCGACCGAGCGTGCCGTCGCCAAGACCAGGCAATATGCCAAGCGGCAGATGACCTGGCTTCGCCATCAGCTGCCGGAGCTCGAACCGCTGGAAGGGTTTGGTGACCGCCAGGATCCTGTCGTCGAGCCGGCAACCGCTGTTCCACTGGACTTATTGACCGATCTGGCAATCAAGCATACTGTCCGTTCGACCCGCTAAACTGGGTCTTTGTGGTCTTGAGACCACCTTACACTCCCTATCCCTTCATAACCGAAAGCCAAGGACTCCGACCATGTCGGCAACCACGACGATGCCAAGCCCTGAGGTGCAACCTCAAACGATGACCGGTTCGGAGGTTGTACTCCGCGCCCTCGTCGAGCAGGGCGTCGAGGTTGTATTCGGCTATCCTGGTGGTGCGGTCCTCCCCCTCTACGACGCGTTCTTCAAGCAGAATTCGATCCGCCACGTTCTCGTGCGCCACGAGCAGGGCGCCGTGCACGCCGCCGAGGGCTACGCGAGAAGCACCGGCAAGGTGGGCGTCGTCCTGGTGACCTCGGGACCTGGCGCCACGAATACCGTGACCGGTCTCACCGATGCGCTGATGGACAGCGTGCCGATCGTCTGCCTCACCGGCCAGGTGCCGACCCACATGATCGGCAATGACGCCTTCCAGGAGGCGGACACGGTCGGCATCACGAGGCCTTGCACCAAGCACAATTACCTTGTGAAGTCGACGGATGACGTCGCCAAGGTGATGCACGAGGCGTTCCATGTGGCGCGGAGCGGCAGGCCGGGGCCGGTCGTGGTCGATCTGCCCAAAGATGTGCAGATGAGCGAAGCGCCCTATCGGTCGCCAGCCGAGTTCGAGCACAAGACCTATCAGCCCCGTGTCGAGCCTTCGGCGATCGATATCGAGCGCGCCATTGACATGATGGCCGAAGCCAAGAAGCCGATTTTCTATGTCGGCGGTGGTCTGGTGAATGCCGGCGACGAGGCCTGTATGCGCGTCACCGAGCTGATCCAGGCGACCGGCTTTCCGGTGACGCTGACCCTGATGGGGCTCGGTGCCTATCCCGCCTCCGATCAGCAGTTCATCGGCATGCTCGGCATGCATGGCACGCTCGAGGCCAACATGGCGATGCATGACTGCGATCTGATGATCGCGATCGGCTCGCGCTTCGACGACCGTGTCACGGGTCGTCTGGACGCCTTTTCACCCGAGTCAAAAAAGATCCACATCGATATCGATCCGTCGTCGATCAACAAGAACGTGCCGGTCGATCTCGCGATCACCGCCGATGCCGGCAAGGCGGTGGATGCGCTCTTGAAGCGCTGGTGGGCGCGCGGGCTGAAAGCCGATCGCCAGAAACTGTCCGCCTGGTGGGCAGACATCTACGCCTGGCAGGCACGCCAGAGCTTGCGCTACCAGGCGTCGGACGAGGTGATCAAGCCGCAATATGCGATCCAGCGCCTCTACGAGATGACCAAGGATCGTGAGACGTTCATCACCACGGAAGTCGGCCAGCACCAGATGTGGGCCGCACAGCACTACAAGTTCGAAAAGCCGCGCTACTGGATGACCTCGGGCGGCCTCGGCACCATGGGCTACGGCCTGCCGGCGGCCATGGGTGTGCAGGTCGGCAATCCTGACGCCCTCGTGGTCGGCATCGCCGGCGAGGCCTCCTGGGTGATGAACATGCAGGAGATGTCGACCATCGTGCAGTACCGCCTGCCGGTGAAGTGCTTCATCCTGAATAACTCCTACATGGGCATGGTGCGTCAGTGGCAGGAGCTGTTCCACGGCAACCGCTACAGCGAAAGCTACATGGACAGCCTGCCCGACTTCGTGAAGCTTGCCGACGCCTTCGGCGTAGTCGGCCTGCGTGCCGAAAAGCCGGCCGAGCTCGACGGCGTGATCGAGGAGATGATCTCGGTCGATCGCCCGGTGATCGCCGACATCGTCGTCGACCGGGCGGAGAACGTCTATCCCATGATCCCGGCGGGCGCTGCCCATAACGAGATCAAGCTCGGCCCCAATGGCGGCGAAGACGTCGAGGGCTCCGAAGAAGGCATGGTTCTGGTATAGACCGGCCTTGCAACCACGGAACACCGGATGCGGCATCACCCAAGATGCCGCAAAACCGGGCGGATATTCGGAGCGATGGGATTGAGACCATGATGGGAAAAGAGGAGAGCCATACGATCGCCGTGCTCGTCGAGAACGAGCCGGGCGTTCTGGCGCGCGTGATCGGCCTGTTCTCGGGCCGTGGCTACAATATCGACAGCCTGACCGTAGCGGAGGTCGACCCGGAAAACGGACGGTCGCGCATCAATATCGTCACACGCGGCACCGCCCAGGTGATCGAGCAGATCAAGGCGCTGCTCGCGAAGCTGGTGCCGGTGCATCACGTCGTCGACCTGACGCTGGACGGACCGCATGTCGAGCGTGAGCTGGCACTGATCAAGGTCACCGGCGATCGCGAAAAGCTGGTGCAGGCACTTCGTATCGCTGACTTCATGCACGCCCGCCTGGTGGACAGCACCACCGAGAGCTTCGTCTTCGAGATCACGGGTGCGCCCAATCAGATCGACAGCTTCATCCATCTGATGGAGCCGCTCGGCCTGGTCGAGGTCAGCCGCGCAGGCGTCGTCGCCATCGCCCGCGGCCCCGGCGGCCTCGGTGGCGATGGCGAGACGCCATAGCCCTGACTTGCCTGGAGCTGATGGCGTCGCCGAAGGGCTCGCTGAGAAGTGCAGGGACATATCCGTAACGTTTGAATGAGACATGGCCGGAAACGGCCCAACGAGGGGAAAGAGCAATGCGCGTTTATTATGATAATGATGCCGATCTCAACCTGATCAAAGGCAAACGGGTTGCCGTGATCGGCTATGGCAGCCAGGGCTACGGCCACTCCAACAATCTGAAGGACAGCGGCGTTGAGGACGTCGTCGTCGCCCTGCGCGAAGGCTCGAACTCCTGGCCCAAGGCCGAGGCCGCTGGCCTTCGCGTCATGACGCCTGGAGAAGCCGCCGCTTGGGCTGATGTCGTCATGGTGCTGGTGCCGGACGAGTTGCAGGCCGATCTCTACGAACGGGACCTCGCGCCCAACATGCGGGACGGCGCCGCTCTGATGTTCGCCCATGGTCTGAACATCCATTTCCGCATGATCGAGCCCAGGAAGGATCTCGACGTCCTGATGATCGCGCCGAAGGGACCAGGCCACCTGGTGCGCGCCGAGTATGAGAAGGGGGCGGGCGTGCCCAGCCTCCTTGCCATCCATCAGGACGCCACAGGTGCTGCCCACGACATCGGCCTTTCCTATGGCGCAGCGATCGGCGGTGGCCGCGGCGGTATCATCGAGACCACCTTCAAGGAAGAGACCGAGACCGATCTCTTCGGCGAGCAGGTGGTGCTCTGCGGTGGCCTCTGCGCCCTGATCCAGGCGGGCT
>JBCCIN010000397.1:0-4789 GCA_039028235.1 Pseudomonadota bacterium | reverse complement strand
GGCCGGCGTCGACTTGATTGAGCTCTGACGGTTTAAAGCCCGAAGTGGAGGAGCCGATTAGTGCGTCATCAGGCGCATGGCGATGGATCTCGCCCAGGACTTGATGCTTGAGGTCCAATCGCTCGGGCACGCTTTCCTGGATCCAGTCTGCGCCCTGGACAGCCTCCGCCACGTCCGCCGCGAAGCGCAGCGTCCCCTCGGGTGGCAGTGCCACCTCGTAGAGCGCGGGAAGCGAGCGGCGGGCGTTGGCGATGACGTCGTTGATCTTGCGCTCGGCATCGGCCCCCGGGTCATAGACCGAAACGTCCCAGCCGTTCAGAAGAAATCGCGCCGCCCAGCCGCCGCCGATCACACCGCCGCCGATGATCGCGGCCTTCTTTTCCGCCCCTGTCACCGAGGCGCTCGCTTGGTCAGGCTCAAACGCTCGCGCACGGCATCGGGGCCGATGACCTTAGCTCCCATCGCCTCGATGATGGTGACGGCACGCGTGACCAACGCTTCATTAGTGGCGAGTTCACCCTTGGCCAGCCAGAGATTGTCCTCGAGGCCGACGCGCACATTGCCGCCCGCCAGCACGGCCGCTGCGACATAGGGAAGTTCGTTCCGGCCGATCGAGAAGGCGGACCAGATCCAGCCTGCGGGGATATTGTTCACCATCGCCATGAAGGTGTTGAGGTCGTCAGGTGCTCCCCAGGGGACACCCATGCAGAGCTGGACGAGGGCCGGTTCCTTCAGGATGCCATCGGCAACCAGCTGTTTCGCATACCACAAGTGACCGCTGTCGAACGCTTCGACTTCGGGCCGCACACCCAGCTCTGTCATGAGGCCACCCATGGCCTGGAGCATGCCGGGCGTGTTGGTCATGACATAGTCAGCCTCGGCGAAATTCATGGTGCCGCAATCGAGCGTGCAGATTTCCGGCAGGCAGTCGGCGATATGGGCGACGCGTTCTTCGGCGCCAGCCATGTCCGTGCCTTCGGCGAGCGGCAGGGGCGCGGACGGCGAGCTGAACACCAGGTCACCCCCCATGCCGGCGGTGAGGTTGAGAACGACGTCGACGTCAGCATCGCGAATGCGGTCAGTCACCTCTCGGTAGAGTCTACCGTCGCGCGACGGTGTGCCGGTCTCGGGATCGCGCACATGGCAGTGGACGATGGCAGCGCCGGCTTTGGCTGCTTTGATTGCCGAGGCCGCGATCTGTTCAGGACTTCGCGGGACATGCGGGGACCGATCCTGCGTCCCGCCCGAGCCGGTGATGGCACAGGTGATGAAGACTTCGCGGTTCATTTGAAGCGGCATCGACGTGTTCCTGCCTTGCTCGTGTCATGGCATCATCATCCTCGACGATGTTAGGAGCTCCGGAACGCGGCCAAAGCGTCGATTGCGACAAGGTCTGGCCTCTGAGCGGCTGAAAGGTGGAATGACATGAGAAGGCGCTTTGCCGAGGTCGCCGAGCGGCTTCGCGACACTGGCAGTGCAAAATGGGCGGTGCATGTGCGCGCACGCGAGATGCAGCGGGGCGGCGCCGACGTCATCGAGCTGACCATCGGCGAGCCCGATCATCTGCCCGATCCGTCGCTGATCGAGGTTGCCGAAAAGGCGATGCGCGCGGGGCGTGTGCGCTACTCGAGCGGTCAGGGTGAGCCCGAGCTGATCGAGGCATTGGTCGAGCGCTACCGGCGCCGTCGACCCGATGTCAGCGGCGACAACGTGCTCTGCTTTCCCGGCACCCAGACGGCCCTCTTCGCGACCATCATGGGGCTCACGGGTGAGGGGGACGGCGTGTTGGTCGGCGATCCGTTCTACGCGACTTATGAAGGCGTCATCCGGGCGAGTGGTGCTCATCCGGTGAGCGTGCCGCTTCGGCCCGAGCACGGCTTCCGCATGCAGCCCGATGATCTCGAAGCGGCGATCGCACCTGACTGCCGGGCCTTGCTGCTGAACACGCCCCACAACCCCTCCGGCGCCGTCCTCGACGCAGCAGCTGTCGCCGCGATCGGCGATGTCTGCCGGCGTCACGATCTCTGGCTGGTCTGTGACGAGGTGTACGAAGAGCTGGTGTTTGACGGCCGCTTTGCCTCGCCCTTCGACGACCCGGCCTTTGCCGATCGCACGATCGTGCTGTCATCGATCTCCAAATCCTGCGCGGCTCCGGGTTTTCGGTCCGGCTGGGCGATCGGGCCTGCTGATTTCTCTGAAGCGGTGCTGCCGCTTTCGGAAGCGATGCTGTTCGGCAACCAGCCCTTCATCGCCGACATGACAGCCTTCGCACTTCGACATCCGCCGGACACGGCAAGGCGTATGCGTGAAGACTATCAGCGCAGGGCGTCACTTATTGTTGAACGATTGACGGCGACCCGAAGCATCCGTCCCTTTATGCCGAAGGCCGGCATGTTCGTTCTCGCCGATGTTTCGGAAACCGGACTGGATGACGAAGCCTTTGCCTGGGCGCTTTTGGAGGCCGGTGTCGCGGTGATGCCCGGTTCGTCCTTCGGTACCAATGCCGCCGATCTCATCCGGCTCAGCCTGACCCTGCCGGACGAGAAAATCGAGCGTGCCTGCGATCGGATCGCGCATTTTGCGGAGACCTTGTCATGACGAAGCTGCGCGTCGGCGAAGCGCTGATCCGGCTTTTGGAGCAGCGGGGTGTCGAGGTCGTCTTCGGCATTCCGGGCGTGCATACCATCGAGCTTTACCGAGGCCTCGGCGCCAGCGCGATCCGGCATGTCACACCTCGCCATGAGCAGGGTGCCGCCTTCATGGCGGACGGCTATGCGCGCGTCACCGGTAAGCCCGGCGTTTGTCTCCTGATCACCGGCCCCGGCTTCACCAACGCGCTCACCGCCATCGGCCAGGCGCGCGGGGATAGCATCCCCATGTTCATCATTTCAGGAGTCAATGCCCGCAGCACGCTCGGCAAAGGCGAGGGACGGCTCCACGAACTTCCGGACCAGGCGGGGCTCTCCCGTACCGTCTGTCTCGAGACCCACACGCTGCTCGAACCCGAACGCCTGGGCGATGTCGTCGCCCGTGCTTTCGATGTCATGGCCTCCGGTAGGCCAGGCCCGGTCCATATCGAGATTCCGACCGATGTCATGGCTGAACTGATCGACTTTCCCGAGCCGCCCACGTCGCCTGAAGATCATCGTCATGATCCAAAGTCCGACGAGATCGATCGAGCGGTCACGCTCTGCTCTTCGGCGAAAACGCCTGCCATCATCGCAGGCGGCGGTATGAAAGATGCCGTGGCCCTCAAGCGGCTCGCCGAGGCGTTGGACGCACCGGTGGTCTCGACCGTGAATGCGCGCGGGCTCATGGCCGGCCATCCGCTGAATGTCCCGGCGAGCCCCAGCCTCAAAGCCGTTCGCGGTCTGATCAATGAGTCCGATCTGCTCTTGGCGCTGGGCACGGAGATCGGTGAGACCGACTACGACTTTTTTATGGATGGCGGGCTTCCATCCCAGAGCAACATCATCCGGGTTGATATCGATCCGGACCAATTCAAAAGGCGCAATGATGAAGGGCTAATGGTCGAGGCGGATGCCGTGGCCTTTGCCGGAGCACTGGCCGATCGGCTGACCGGGCGGGCAGGGCAGGGTGTGGAACGCGCCCTTCACACAAGACAGGCAGCCCTCGATGAGCTGCCCCCCGACTACCGATCCCATGTCGATCAGTTGCACGCCATCTGGCGGGCGGTCCCTGAAGCGATCATCGTTGGCGATTCGACCCAGGCGGTCTATGCCGGCAACCTCTACACGGACGCGCCGTCGCCCCATAGCTGGTTCAATTCCTCGACTGGTTTCGGCACGCTCGGCTATGCCGCCCCGGCCGCTATTGGCGCGGCACTCGGCCATCCGGATCGCCCGGTCATCTGCCTGATCGGCGACGGCGGCCTGCAGTTCACCTTGGCCGAACTCGGCAGCGCTGCGGAATGCGGTGCGTCGGTGACTTTTCTCGTTTGGAACAACGAGGGCTACCGGGAGATCGAAAATTTCATGGTGGATGCCAGTTTCAAACCCATCGGCGTCAAACCGTCCACGCCTGATTTCGCGAAGATCGCCGAAGCCTATGGTCTGCCGGCTGTCCACCTTTCGGATCCGGCACGGTTGGTCGAAGCGATCGTCGTCACACCAAGGCCCGGACTGATCGAGTATCGCTGCCCCTAAGCTGACGCGTCGTTCGCCGCTTCGAGCTTTTCCCAATCAAACGTCACGCCGATGCCCGGCTCATCCGGGGCGACGGCGAGGTGGTCTTCGATCACCAGCGGGCGGGCGGTGTATTGGTCGATCGGGAACGAGTGCACCTCGATCCAGCCCGCATTGGACTGTGCTGCCACCAGGCTTACATGCAGCTCCTGCATGCCATGGCTGCAAATGGGGGTGCCGTGCGCGCGTGAGAGTTCGGCGACCCGGAGCCAGCCGGTGATGCCGCCGCAGTTCGAACCGTCCGGCTGGATATAGGCGAGCTTCGAATCGCGAAACGCGTACTCGAACTCGTGAATGGTGTGCAGGTTCTCACCCATGGCGAGCGGCACGCCGGTGGCATCGGCAATGCGTCCATAGCCCTTGTAGTCATCGGGGATGATCGGCTCTTCGAACCAGACGAGATCGTAAGGCTTGAACGCCTCGGCTGCGGCGATCGACTGATTCACGCTGAGTGCGTAATTGGCATCGACCATGAAGGCGATATCCGGGCCGATCAGTTTTCGAACGGCCTGAACGCGCGCAACATCCTCGGCGAGATCCACCTTGCCGACCTTGATCTTGACCGCATTGAAGCCCTGATCGAG
>JBCCIN010000396.1:0-4795 GCA_039028235.1 Pseudomonadota bacterium | reverse complement strand
CCAAGGCTTAACCTTTCCCTAACCGGCCTGCCCTACGCTCCGTCCATCTTCCTGGTCCATGCGATCCTAAGACACGATGACATTGAGACGTTCGGGAAGAGCCAAGGGCCGGAAGACATCCTGCGACAGGCAACTTTCTTCGGAGGATTGCCGCTGGAAATCCACTTTGCTCGGTATCACCTAACGGCGCCAAATGCCTGACAGGTGGATGCCCAGGTCGAGCCCAGGTGTGACGGCGGTGGGGGTGGTAGTATGTCAGTTCCTTTCCAGCCAGTCCCGCCACGCCCCTGCGTCGTAGCCGAAGCGTTCGCCAGTGATGCTGAAGAGCGCGCCGACGGCGTCGCCTTTCAGCCAGAACGGCGTTGCCTCGTCTTCGAGGCGTTGAATCAGCGCATCGAGCACCAAGTCATCGCGCAGGCCGAGCCTGCCGGCGGCCCAGATGGCGATTTCCGGCGTCGAGAAAAATTTGAAGGGACGGTTGGGGGTGTAGTCCCAAGGCATGAGAATATCGGTGGGGTCGACCTTGCCCGAGCGGGAGCGGCCCATGCCCGAGTAGAGGCGCCAGCGCGCCATAACGGCCATCTGATCGAGCACGATGTCGCCGAACATCGGAAGCTGCTCGGACGGCATCGCCGCGTTCAGGCGATCGGGGTAGAAGTCTTCGGGCACGCCACGCTGCGGCAGGGCTAGGATCGCGTCTTCCAGCGGCTGGCCATAGCGCTCGTAACTGCCCTCATCGGAGAGCAGCGCGTCCAGTTCCGCTGCCGCCCCGACCCAATCGAAGTTTTCTTCGACGTCTCCCGTCAAGGCCGGCCACGCCGGTGGCGACGCCGCCACGGGCTCGACTTTGCTTGGTACATGGATGGTCCAAAGAATCCCCCGGTCATTCGCGCCCCGTCCACCAACGGCGATAACATCGCGATAGGCAACGACGTCGCGCGGGCTGCCGCCCTCGAGCTCGGCCGCCTCCGTCCACTGGATCCCGTCCGCACTGCTCCAGAGCGCTGCGCCATCGGCACCATCGCCGGCCATCCAGAGGCGCTCACCATCGCTCGTCAGCGCCCGGGGCGTCCAGCCTTCGGACGGCATCCAGATTTGCTTCGACATGTTGCCGTTAAACTTCCAGATGAGGCTTACAGCCTCTTGCTGGCTTACGATCCCGTACAGCCGGCCATCATGGACGGTCAGCCCGTGGCTGCGGCCGGTGGGCCAGCCGGGCACTGGCTCGCCGGAGCCATCATCGACCCGGATCAGATGCTGGCCCTCGGGGGCGTTCAGGTGTCCATAGATGCCGTCGCGAAAGGCAACGAGCCTGGTGATTCGGCTGACGCGGCGATCAGGGGTCGGGTGTAGATAGACCGTATGCCACGTCTCGCCACCGTCCTCGGAAAGCGCAATCGAGCCCTTCCAAGCCGACGGCGCAGCGTAAAGCCGGTTGCCGCTGGCAACCATGGCGTGGTTGTGGAAGGCCTGTTCGGTCGGGATCAGGCCGTGTTCCCAGCGTTTGCCGTCGGTGACGTCGAAAGCGGCGATGCCGGGCTCGACGCGAGCGTCTTCCAGCGGCCAGTAGAGGAGGCCGCGGTGGACCACTGGATCACCGGCATCCTGGCTGAACAGATGGCCCTCATAGCGGGTTGGTCCGCCCTGGATCGGAACGCTGTGGAGATCGGCCGAGTTGTGGTTCACACCCTTGACGCTGTTCGCGAACCAGATGCGGTCCTGATAGCCGATCAGTCTGGAGACCACGGGCCAGGGGCCGATCTCGTGGCGATCGACGACGGTTTCCGCCGCGAGCGGCTTGGCGATCGACAGCAGGAGAAGAACAAGCAAGCGCATCAGCATGGCATCAGCATAGGCCGAGGTCGCCGACGACGCCCAGGTCTAGCGATACCGTCTCAAGCCGACGTGATCAAAGTCGAGGTTAGAGGCTCTGCCTTTAGGTGGGGAGGCAGGCAGGTTTGAAGCGTTCGGAGAGGGTGAGCATCTGCTGGCCCTGAATGTCCTCATAGAGGCGGATCTTGCCACGTTCGTCCTCGACGTAGACTTCCTTGTAGATGTCGTGGAGCGTGGCGACGGCGAACGTCGCCGGTTTTTTCGGCGGATATTTGACCGCAACGATATAAGTCCGGGGCTGCACGTCTTGATCGCCGCCGGCACAGGCGGCCTTCAGCACATAAGTCTCGATGACCGCGTGCTCGAAGTCGAGAGCATAGAGATCCTGTTCGATCCGAAGGCCGCCTTCCTCATCGTCACCGGCGATGGTGCGGATATGCTCGCCCTGGATATCCGGCATGCGATCGACATAGATGAAGATGTCTTCGGTGGCATCGGACCGCCCCGCCGAGATGGCGAGCGTCACGCAAAGGGACAGCAGCAGAGGCAGGATACGCAGCATGTTCGGCGGAGCCTCCCGAGGGCCGGCACAACCTCTCAGTCCGCAACCTGCCGGCTTCTTCGATATGGTTTCTCAGCGGACCGATTTCGAGATCCTGACGTATGCGGGACTGTCGTTCAGCTGGCTGCGCTATCAGCCGTTTATCTCCACATGACAGAGAAACATCAAAAGTTGAGCAAATATCACTGCTATTAATCAAAAAATTAACAATTTAGTAAAAATAAAAACCAAATGGAGATAAAAGCAAAAGTAATTTTTCGATCACTATGCCTTCTCAAAAAAAGCACTCGCCAAGACTTCAAATATCCGCTAGAGAACCGCGCTTGTCGTTTTACAAGAATTTGCGTGTGACTTGGCGCTTATGAAACGGAAAACACAAAAATACAGTGTTATATTTTTGGCTGACCGTTTTTCCGGCGCTCGTGGTGTTCATTGCGCGCCTTCCGGCGACAGTCCGGCGGGTCCGGGCACAGCGTGAAGCGCTTCGCCCGATACAACCGATGGCGAGGGTTGAGCATTTTCCCTGCATCATGAACACCATCGGCGCAGCATTGACCGAGTTTTTTCTGCTCGGCTTGCTGACGCTCGCCGTGCTGGTCATCAGCTTTGTCGCTTTCGGGACCTTCGGCCAGGCACCTGATTTGTCGACCGGCGTGCGTCAGCTCAGCATCGGGGCGCTTTTGCTGATCGCAGCCCTCGTCGGGATCACGACCCTTCTTCTGATCGGCGGCGCCTTCCTTCGCATGCTGTTGATGTTCAGCACGTTCTTTACTGCCGTCTCGCTGATGGTGCAGAGCACGTCCGGCGATCAGGCGCCGGCGATCCTGCTGTTCGCACTCCTCGCTGTCGGCGCGCCCACTCTCTTCGTTTTCCTGCTGCGTCTGTTTCGCTGATCAACTTTCCGGTCACCCGACCGGATGGTTTGATGCGCCGATAAGCTTTGGAATGCGTCCATATCAAACTGTCCGCAAAAGGACGCGACTGATTACGTCATGGCTGAGGAGTGGTGGAGCCAGGCGGAATCGAACCGCCGACCTCTTGAATGCCATTCAAGCGCTCTCCCAACTGAGCTATGGCCCCTCAAGTACTGTGCAGCCGCGGTGGGCTGCTGTCGCGCACGATGAGTTAGGACAAGACGGCGGCCTTGGCAAGCCCCTGTTCAGGTCGTGCTCTCGTCATCCTCGACATCCGTGTCGATGACGTCGCTGACATCGTCGTCACCGAGTTCGGACACGTCCTCGATGGCGCTCTGATTTTCCTCGTCATCATCGTCCTCGTCGGGAACGTCGTCACCATCGATGTCATCATCGTCGCTGTCGCCATCATCGACCTCTTCGTCAAGATCGTCATCGGCTTCGACGTCCGCGTCCTCTTCCGTCTCGACATCCTCATCGTCTTTGACTTTGACGGGCTTCTTCTTAGCCTCTTGCTTTTCCTCCGCAGCCGCTTTGGTCGATGATCGCGTTCTGCGCGTTTTCAAATTGGCAGTCGGATCGAACACCGTTCCGCAGGACGGACAGACGATCGGGTCGCGCATCATGTCGTAAAAACGAGCACTGCAACTCAGACAGACCCTTTTGGTTCCCCACTCGGCCTTCGCCACCAGGCACTCCTAACGGTATAGAGATGATCGGTTTTCGAGGGAGAGCGATTGCCATGATCCGCGGGAACTGTCAAAAGCAAATTCGTCGATCAGCGGGACATTGACGAAATTTTCTTGTCTTCGGCCGGGGGAACGTGGCGATGAGGGAAGCCGACAGGTGCGATTGAAGGCCAGTGCCGCGGCGGCGCTAAGCGGTGATGCCAGGGTGCCTGGGGACAAGTCGTTGTCGCACCGGGCCCTGATGCTGGCATCGATGACCGTCGGCGATACGGTGGTGACCGGCCTTCTACAAAGTGACGATGTCATGACTGAAAACCTTTATTTACATGTTATCTCTATGGTGACATGTTTTGACCTCTAGTGACCTAGAATGTGACCTGAAAAAAGGTTGAAGTTTTTCGGTAGAGACTTGGATGTACTCTCCAACGCCGTTTACTTTTTCGCTATCTAGTGTGGTTCTCGAGATCTTAGGGGGGCGGCGGGTACCCCCTGTCAATGCGAAAGTGACTCGGACCTCCGTCAATGCGCGTGTTAAACACCTCCCCCCACCAGTGTGCCAGAAACTGGTTTTGCGCCACGATGCCGAGTGTACAATTCATATTGGGGAATATAGTCGGCGAGTGGAATATTCAAGTAATATTTTGAGAGTCAATTAAAACCCTATTACATCCCTCACTTATTTACAGTATAGAAATGAATTTTCCACGAAAATTGTTTTTAGTTCCATACTTTTGATGAGTTCATAAACACCAGGGCTATTGAATTCGGCTGAAAAGGCACCACTTGAAAAGTGAGTG
>JBCCIN010000395.1:0-4797 GCA_039028235.1 Pseudomonadota bacterium | reverse complement strand
GGTCGTCAAAAGCGGAACGTGCCGCCCACGATCGACGTCATCATGGGAAACGCCGAACCCTGATCAGGCGCCTGGCGTGTTCGAGGGCGCGGCCGCGCCCGCTCCCCGACATGCCGACGGCCGCCAGCATGGAAGGGCAGTGATAGTCGGAAGCAAGGATCGTGCAGCGGCCGGCATCGATACGGATCGGCCGCATCAAGTGCATAGTGTTTTCGATGGTACTGCTCACTGCAATCCAGCCGCCACCGCAACTGACATGGAATGAATGGATATCGTGGAATTGAAGACGGATCTGTGACGCCATCAATGCACCCCCTGCAGGATGAGGCTTCGACGAAGAGCAGCGATGCTCCAATCCTCAGATTTGCTTGGCGATGCTCATCACTTGACGCATAAAGAGGGCTGATATCGAACCTTTGCTATTTCAGCGTGTGTTTGAACGATGGTTGAAGATCTACGAAAGCGCCTTCATACCGGCGAGCCACCGATCGTCTTCGTCAGCTACAGCCATAATAAAGACGATGCCGCCTGGAAGGATGAGCTGCTGCCGCATCTGCAGCATCTGGAAAAGCTCGGCACGGTGGAGGTCTGGAGCGATCAGGATATCAAGGCGGGCACGGATTGGTATGCCGACATCAAGCACGCTCTTAGGCGAACCAAGGTCGCGATTTGTCTGATCTCACCCCATTTCCTGAAATCATCATTCTGCATTGATGAGGAAGTCGCCTATCTCCTGCAGGCGCGCAATCGTGGCGATCTCGAGATCATTCCGATTCTGGTTGAGGAATGTACCTGGGAGCCTCACCGATGGCTCAGTCGCCTGCAGATGCTCCCAGGAGGCGACAAGAATCTGACGACGCATTTCAAGGACGATCCGGCCCAGATCTTCGCAAAGGTGTCGGGTCAGGTCCACGCGATGCTGCAGCCCGGCTATGTCTTCGAGCGCCCGCCGCCGGATGGTGATCCGCCCAGGATCGATATCGATCGACTTCCCAAGAGCGACGACCTGGTGCTCGGCCGGCAGGATGAGCTGAACCTGCTCGATCAGATCTGGAGCGACGACGACTTGAACGTCGCCGTGTTCAGAGCGTCCGGTGGTGTTGGCAAGTCGAGCCTGGTGCAGGCCTGGGTTGAGGATATGGCCCTCGACAATTATCGAAAGGCGAAGCGGGTCTATGCCTGGTCATTTTATAGCCAGGGAACGACGCAGGACGGCAGCGGCGGGCGCGTCACCTCGGCGGACGAATTTGTCGGTGAGGCGCTCGATTGGTTCGGGGACAAGAGCCGAGGCGAAGGTCTGTCCACTTGGGATCGTGGACGGCGGCTTGCCGAGCTGATTCAAAAGGAACGGACGCTGCTCCTGCTGGACGGCATGGAGCCTCTGCAATCCGGCCAAGACTTTGATCGAGGCAAGCTCAAGGATCCTGGCCTCGAAGTACTGCTCGACGAGCTTGGACGCCATAATCCCGGTCTTTGTCTGATCACGACACGTGAGGAGGTGACCGACCTTTGGCATGAAGGAGACGAAGCCAAGGTTGGGAGGCTCGATCTCGACACCATTTCGACCATCGCCGGGCGCGCGCTGCTGCGGGTGAGTGGGATCGAGGGCAAGGACGCCGCCCTGGAGCAGGCGGTTAAGGATTTCAGTGAGCATGCCTATGCCATCAAGCTGCTCGGGTCCTTCTTGAAGTCGAGTGGCACGCCGGACATCAAACATGCGGCGGACGTTCCGGATCTGCCGGAGGTCGAGGAGGAGAAGGGCAAACACCCCCGCCGGGTGATGGCGGCGTTTGCCAAGCAATTCGAGGACGGCGCCAAGGCGGACATTCTAGCGATGTTGGGCCTGTTCGATCGGCCGGCAGATGCGGGCTGCATTGCGGCTCTTCGAGAGAAACCTGCGATTCCAGGCCTAAATGCCGCCGTTCTATCGATCAGCGAAGCGGTGTGGCAGGAGCATATCGCTGAACTTCGCAAGCTCGGTCTTCTGACGCCAGAAAGCCATCACGCGCCGGACGAGCTGGATGCGCACCCAATCGTGCGGGAGCATTTCGGCGCGCGGCTCCGAGCCGAGCGTGGAGACGCCTGGAAGGCGGGACATGAACGGCTTTATGAGTATCTGAAAGCGTCGCAGAAGATTCACCGCCCCGACACCCTCGCCGAAATGGCGCCGCTGTTCCAGGCGGTCCACCACGGCTGCCAGGCGGGGCGGCGGCAGGAGGCGCTGGACGAGGTCTATCATGACCGCATCGTCCGCCAAGACGAGGACTATCTCGTAAAGAAACTCGGCGCGTTCGGCGCGGATCTGGGGCTGGTGGCGTCCTTCTTCGATCCGCCCTTCGAGCGTCCCGGCACCGATCTCCGTGAGGACGCCCGCGCCTGGCTCCTGAACCAGGCCGCCTTCCGCCTCCGCGCGCTCGGCCGGCTCGGCGAGGCGGTGGCGCCGATGCGGGCGGGGTTGAAGATGCGGGTCGAACAGGAGAATTGGCGGTCAGCCGCACGCATTGCCTCCAACCTCTCTGAGCTGCAGCTCACTTTGGGCAAAGTCGCAGCGGCGGTGAACTTGAGCGAGGCGTCGGTCGAGCATGCCGACAAGAGCGGCGACGGTTTCAGCCGTGAAACTGGTCGAACAAATCTTGCAGAGGCCATGCATCAGGCGGGGAAGACGGCGGCGGCGAAGTGGCTGTTAGAGGAGGCCGAGGCGCTGCAGGCGGAAGGCCAGCCATTCTATCCCATACTCTATTCGCTTAAGGGCTATCGATATTGCGACCTGCTGCTCACACTCGGCCGGCCCGAGGCGGTGCGCGAGCGGGCGCGAGAGACGCTGGAGTGGGCGAAGGCGCATGAGTTTCTCCTCGACATCGCCCTCGACCACCTGTCCCTCGGCCGGGCGGCGATGGCGCTGGGGGACCGGGACGAGGCACGCCGCCGGCTCGACCAAGCGGTCGACGGTCTGCGCGAGGCGGGGCAGGTCCAGGAACTCCCCCACGGCCTCCTGGCGCGCGCGGCTTTCTTCCGCGAAGCGGAAGAGTTCACCATGTCACGGCGTGACCTGGACGAGGTCATGCGCATCGCGACCCGCTCTGGGATGCGTCTCTTTGAGTGCGACGCTCATCTCGAGCATGCCCGCCTCATCCTTGCCGAAGGCGGAAGCCAGGCCGACGCGCGCGCGTCTTTCGACAAGGCGGAAGTGCTGGTCCGCGAAACCGGCTACCACCGCCGCGACGGGGACGTCGCCGAGCTGAAGGAAAAGCTCGGGCTGTAGCCCCAGTTTCAGGCAAGTCAACAGACTCCCGAGAGTTGCCGGAAACTCAAACGGACCGTCATGAAGACGTCATGCCAACGTCACAGTCGGGTCATCGTCGCTTGATAGCGCTGAATTTGGCGGATGCTGGTTCAGACGTTGGATAGCGCATGGCGAAGATCGCGATTGCGGGGATCGACAAGAGCTTCGGTGAGACCAGAGTTCTCAGCGGCGTCGATCTCGCAATTCGTGACGGCGAGTTTCTGACCCTCGTTGGGCCTTCAGGCTGCGGCAAGTCCACGTTACTTCGTATCATCGCTGGCCTCGAGCATCAGGGCCAGGGATCGATCGCCATCGACGGCGGGCCTGTCGACGATGTGGCGCCGAAGGATCGAGACCTCGCCATGGTCTTCCAGTCTTACGCGCTCTACCCCCACCTGACAGTCGCCGGCAACATGGCTGTACCGCTTGGAATGCGCCGCCAAAGCTGGCTGCAGCGCCTGCCGCTGCTGGGTGCGCTGATGCCCGGCGCCGCCGACATCAGACACGGCATTGAGCGCGATGTTCTCACGGCGGCGCGGACGCTCGGTATCGAACAGCTGCTCGGCCGCAAGCCGGGACAGCTTTCCGGCGGTCAGCGTCAGCGGGTGGCCCTCGGTCGGGCCATGGTGCGCGAGCCGGTGGCGTTCCTGATGGACGAACCGCTTTCCAATCTCGATGCGGCCCTTCGTCTTCGCATGCGCGCCGAGCTGGTCGATCTGCATCGCGAACTCGGCGCGACCTTCATCTACGTGACCCATGATCAGGCCGAAGCCATGACCATGTCGGATCGGATCGCCGTCATGATGGATGGCGAAATCCTGCAATGCGCGTCGCCCGATCAAATCTACCACGATCCAGCCGATATCCGAGTCGCCCAGTTCATCGGTGCGCCGACCATCAATCTCCTGCCGGCTGAGATCGATGGGGACGGCGATGTTCGATTGCTCGGCGCTGAGGTCGGCCTGCGCACATCCTTGCCGCGCGGTCCCGTCAGCCTCGGTCTTCGACCCGAGGCCTTTACCCTGTCACCGGTGCCGACGCCGCTTCAAGGGGCGCTTCGGCATCTCGAAAATCTCGGCGCCGAGGTCTTCGCCAAGATCGAGATCCGCGGGCTCGACGAGCGCGTCACGCTTCGCCTCGATCCTAAGGTCGCGCGCGGAATGTCCATCGGTGATCCCCTAGCGCTGGATTTCGATGACGACGCACCTCTTCTGTTTGATCAATCAGGTAAGCGTGTCGCAATCGACAGCATCGACACATCCGCTGAGCAGCGGGTGATGGCCAGTGTCTGACATGGCGGCACCTGCGTCGTCCGCAACGCTGGCGCCCTCGACCGATGCCGGCGCCAGGTCCGCACCGTCCCGATCCTGGCGCATGGGTCAGCAACGTGCAGCCTGGCTGCTATTGCTGCCGGCAATCACGCTTATGCTGTTGATCCTGATCCTGCCCGTGCTGATCGCGGCGGCGCTCTCCTTCTCCTCCTACAGTCTCGGCAGTCCGAATTTCGAGTGGGT
>JBCCIN010000394.1:0-4808 GCA_039028235.1 Pseudomonadota bacterium | reverse complement strand
CGGTGCCTTCAAGAACCGGCTGATCGAGCATCTGCAGCTGTCGGACAAGGCGTCGACGCTGACCATGCTGGATCTAAGTGAGCTCGGTGGCTGGTCGGAGGAGGCCGCGGCGTCCTGCCGGCACGAGATCAGCAAGAGCCTCGCCCACGTCTGCGCCGAAGACAGCACCACGGGCTGGCTGGATGACGGCGTGCTCGGCATCGTGCAGCAGGCCGACATGGATCTCGAAGCGCTCGAGACGACCGTCAGAACCCACGCCAAGATCGCTGACCCTAAGGGCGTCGGCATCACGCCGAAAGCGGCTTCTCTGTCCATGGATACCGGCGGGCTGAATCCAGGCGATGCGGCGCAGGCGCTTCTCTACGCCATCAATCAGTTCGCCGAGACCAAGGGGCAGGGCTTCAGCATCGACTCCCTGAAAGAGGGTTTCGACAAGATGGTCCAGGAGACCGTTCGGCGCGTGGTCGAGGTGCGCGAGACCGTGAGCAATGACGACGTCGAGCTCAACTTTCAACCGATCGTGGACCTGAGGACGGGCCATGCCCACCACTGGGAGGTGCTAAGCCGCCTGAAGAACGGCCAGTCACCGTTCGATCTCGTCTGCTTCGCCGAACAGGTCGGGCTGATCGCGGAATTCGACCTCATGGTCTGCCGCCGGGTCATCGCCATGCTCGATGCGCATCAGGATCGAGGCGTTCCGCTCGCGGTCAATCTGTCGGCGCGGTCGATGGAGAGCCGCGCCTTCGGTCAGGCGCTGCTGACGCTGATCGCGAAGTTCCCAAGGATCTGCGGCAAGCTGATGTTCGAACTCACCGAAACCGCGGCGATCACCGATCCGGAACCGGTCGCCCAGCTAATCAACGCGCTGCGGCAGCGATCGCTCAAGATGTGCCTTGACGACTTCGGCAGCGGCGCCTCGGCCTTTCACTATCTGCGCGCCTTTCCCTTCGATTATGTGAAGATCGACGGCATGTATGTCCGCTCATCGGCCAAACGCGATCGCGGTATTCTCAAGGGTATGACGGCCCTTTGTCGGGAACTGGGCGTGGTGTCGGTTGCGGAGATGATCGAAACCAAGTTCCAGGCCGATCGTCTGAGGCGCCTTGGGATCGACCTCGGTCAGGGCTACTTCTTCGGCAAGCCCGTCTCGACGCTAACCAGTCTCGCTGGCTGTGATCAGTCCGGCCGCCGATCGACGGCTAAACCGCAGTCCATGCCCGCCTCCTCCAACCATGCCCAGAGATAGTCGGCAAAGGACCGCCCAACATGGATGTCGACGACATCCGCGTCGCGAAGGTGGATCAGCGCGGTGATCTTGGCGAGCACGGAGCCGGCGACGTAACCGGGCGTGACCACGCGCGGATGAAGGTCGAGGGGGCAACCCTTCGACAAGACATCGAAGACGCTGGGTCCTGCCAAGCGAAAGACGGTGCGACCGGCACTGATGTCGGTAGTCGCGGCATACGCGTCCTTCGTCACCTCGCGGAGCTTCTCCTGGATCTCGGCGACCTCGCCTTTCGGGCAGGTAATCAGCCACTGATCGGGACCGATCCACAAGGCCGCGATGCCGGCCTGGGCGGCGGAGCGGCACGGCTCGGTCGGTAGCAGCAGGTCCAGCGCTCGGCCGACGGCGCTCATGAAGGCGCGCTCGTTGGGGTCGCCGCGCAGGTCAATCTTGCCCATGTCGCCTATTTCGGCAAGACGGATGCCGCGCGGCGTTGGCGCGGTGGTCACTGCATCACGGGCTTCCATTGTCTCAGGCATGCAGCCTCGTCCCTTCCTGATCGATAAAGACAGGCTCAACCACCTCGACCGCGAGCGTGCGGTCGATCATCGGCACGTAGACTGTCTTGCCGATCATCTCCCGGCCACGCTTCAGCATGGCGAGTGCGAAGGTCCGACCGAGCTCGGGGCTTCGATAGCTCGACGTGACATGGCCGATCATGGCCATTGGAATCGTTCCGTTCGGATCGGAGACGATCTGCGCGCCCTCTTCTAGCAGGGCCTGCGGGTCTTTAGGCAGGAGGCCGATAAGCTGCTTTCGATCGTCGCGCTGCATGTCCGCTCGATCCAACGAGCGCTTGCCGACGAAATCACCCTTCTTCTTCGAGACGATCCAATCCATGCCGAGATCGGCGGGTGTTGCCGTGCCGTCGGTGTCCTGGCCGGTTATGATGTAGCCCTTCTCGGCGCGCAGCACATGCATCGCTTCGGTGCCGAACGGCACGACATCGTAGCGCTCGCCGAGGTCGACGCAGCGCTCCCAAAGGGAGAGGCCATAGTCCGCCGGGACCTGGATCTCATAGCCCATCTCGCCGGTAAAGCTGATGCGGAACAGGCGCACGGGGATGCCGTCGATCGTCGCGGCGCGCACGCTCATATGGGGGAAGGCCTGGGGCTCGAGATCGACATCGTCCACCAGTTCCTCGACGAGACTGCGGGTGCGCGGCCCGGAAAGCGACACGGTCGCCCATTGTTCGGTGACGGAGGTCGCGAAAACCTGAAGCTCCGGCCATTCGGTCTGCAGCCATTCCTCAAGCCAGGCGAGGACGCGCGCAGCACCGCCGGAGGTCGTGCTCATCAGGTAATGGTTCTCGCCGAGGCGCGCGGTGACCCCGTCGTCGAACACCATACCGTCCTCGCCGAGCATCAGCCCGTAGCGGCAACGGCCGATGGCGAGCTTGGACCAGGCATTGGTGTAGATGCGGTTCAGGAATTCGGCGACGTCCCGTCCCTGCAGGTCGATCTTGCCGAGGGTCGAGGCATCGAGCATGCCGATCGATTGGCGCGTTGCCGCCACTTCGCGATCGACCGCGGCCGCCATATCCTCGCCGGCTTTCGGAAAGTAGCGCGGGCGCTTCCACTGGCCGACATCTTCGAACACAGCACCGTTGGCCTCATGCCAGGGATGCATCGGTGTTTTTCTGATCGGGTCGAACAGCCGACCCCGGTTCTGACCGACCAGGGCGCCGAAGGTTACGGGCGTGTATGGCGGGCGGAAGGTGGTCACGCCGAGCTCGGCGATCGGCTGACCGGTGGTTTCCGAGACAATGCCAAGGGCGATGACGTTGCTCGTCTTGCCCTGATCCGTGCCCATGCCGGTGGTCGTGTAGCGCTTAACATGCTCGATCGAGCTGTATCCTTCGCGTAGCGCAAGCTTAATGTCCGCAGCGGTGACGTCATTCTGGAAGTCGACGAAGCTCTTCGCCGTCTTGTTCGGCGTCGACGCAGGCACCTGCCAGAGAAGGCGCGGCGGCACCTCGCTGTCGCGGTCGAGTGTCGGAACCGAAGGCGCTTCCGCCTTAAAGCCGGCAGCGGAAGCCGCAGCCGCTCCAGCCTCCGCGCCTGAGCGAAGGGCTTCCTCAAGCGGAAAAATGCCTGCGCAGGCACCGGCAGAGCGCTCGTCCTGAACCGATGCCCCAGGAAGGAAGATCGCGCGTTCCGCATCATAGAGCGGTCGGCCCCGGGACTGGGAGTGCAGATGGATCGTTGGGTTCCAGCCGCCGGACATGGCAACCAGATCGCAGTCGATCCACTGAAAGCCGCTCTCCGTCCGGTCGCCGCCAGCGTTGAGCTTGCCGATCTCGACAGCCCGCACACGCTTCTTGCCTTTGGTGCCGATGACCGCAGAGCCTGCGATGCGCCGAATGCCGGCCGTGGCGGCGCGAAGGGCGAGATCACCGCCTGGCCCTTCTCGTGCATCGACCACCACCACCTCTGCACCCGCGGCGTTCAGATCCAGGGCCGTCGCATAGGCGCTGTCATTGGTGGTGAAGACGACCGCCCTGTTGCCGGGACGCACACCGAAGCGGTTCAGATAAGTGCGCGCCGCGCTGGCCAACATTATGCCCGGGCGATCGTTGCCGGCGAAAGTCAGCGGCCGCTCAATCGCCCCCGTCGCCAGCACCACCTGCTTGGCCCGCACCTTCCAGACCCGCTGCCGCGGGTGCGAGGCCGTGCCGGTCGGACTGTGGTCCGTGACGCGCTCCAGTAGGGCGAGATAGTTGTGGTCGTAGTAAGCAAACGCGGTGGTTCGTGACAGCAGACGCACATCCTCGATGGCGGCAAGTTCGCAGAGCGTGCTGCTCCGCCAATCCGCGAGCGCATGATCGTTCGTCTCATCGAGAAGACAGCCACCAAACGCGGGCTGCTGATCGGCGAGGATCACCCGAGCACCGCTCCGTCCGGCAGCGAGCGCGGCGGCGAGGCCAGCGGGTCCGGAACCGACGATCAGGACATCGCAATGGGCATGCTGATGCTCGTAGCGATCCGGATCGGCGTCGACCGGGGCCTTGCCAAGGCCGGCAGCCTTGCGGATCACACGCTCATAGACACTATTCCAAAAGGCGGGCGGCCACATGAAGGTCTTGTAGTAGAACCCTGCCGGAAACAAGGGCGATGCCAGGCTGTTGAGGGCGCCGATATCGAACGCGACGCTCGGCCAGCAATTCTGGCTCGCGGCGACGAGACCGTCGAACAGCTCGACTTGGGTTGCCCGGATATTCGGCTCGGTGCGCGCACCCTCGCCGAGCTGCACGAGGCCGGACGGCTCCTCGGGACCGGCGGTCGCAATGCCACGCGGACGGTGATATTTGAAGCTGCGGCCGATCAGATGGACATTGTTGGCGAGCAACGCCGAGGCGAGCGTGTCACCCTGATAACCCTGGAGCTTCCTGCCGTTGAACGTAAAGTCGAGCGGCCGCGTACGATCGATACGGCCGCCGGCTGCCAGCCGACTGGGCTGCTGTGCCATTACTGTCTGCCCTCCCCTGGCAGCGGCGGGCAATCCTCGCCCATCTTGTAAACGG
>JBCCIN010000393.1:0-4828 GCA_039028235.1 Pseudomonadota bacterium | reverse complement strand
TCGGATTTTGGGGTGAGCGAATCGCTCATGTCCTGTTGGTGGCATCACCCGCCACACTGTTCGCGTCGCCAAAGCTGGCGCTGATCCAGATCGGTGCCGGGCTGACCCTCATGGCTGGGCGGGTCGCCCTCCATCTGATCACGCTGCCGGTGGAGTTCGACGCCTCGTTCAACCGCGCTCTGCCAATTCTCGATAAGGGCAACTACCTGAAAAAAGACGACCTTGCGGGCGCAACATCGATCCTGCGTGCATGCGCTTGGACCTACGTCGCTGGTGCCCTTTTTTCCGTTATCGACGTTATTCGTTGGATGCGCTTCGGCCGATAGGAAGCCGATACTGGCGAGAGGGTTATGGCTCTGCCCGAATCGCGATTGGTGTCATGACGAGACACTGGATCAGCACCAGCTTACGCGCTCGCCTCAATCCCGCTTTGACAAATCCCCACCGCTCTGGTGAAGATGAATCAAGAACAACCAAAGCAGGGAAGGCTGATGAAACGGATTCTTCTGGCAACGGCGGTCGCCGTCTTCGCGCTGACCGGCTTCGAGCCGGGCGACGCTGAAGCCAAGACATTGAAGCTCCAGGCAAGTTCCCGCGCCGGCGACTGGGCGCATCGCTTCATGACCGACGAGTGGGGACCGAAGCTCGGCGAGATGACCGACGGCTCGCTCGAGGTCGAGGTGCTGGCGACCCGCGCCGTCGTGCCCCATCGCGAGACCATCGATGCGGTCGCCAACGGCATTCTCGACGGCGATCTGAACGCCGTCTCCTACTTCTCCGGCCGTGATCCCGCGTTCGCCATTATCGGCGACCTGATCGCCGGCTACGACACGGTCGACCAGGTGCGCACCTTCTGCATGCATGGCGGCGGCAAGGAGATCCTGCAGAAGCTCTACGACAAATATGCCGGCGGCAATATCCACGTCATCGGCTGCGGCCCCTATGCCAAAGAAGCCCTGGTCTCCAAGGTGCCGATCAACGGCGTCGCCGACCTCGAAGGCGTGAAGATCCGCTCGCCGGAAGGCCTCGCCGCCGAGGTGTTCAAGCGCGCCGGCGCCTCCCCCGTCTCCCTTCCCTTCTCCGAGGTCTACACGGCGCTGGAAAAAGGCGTGGTCGACGCTGCGGACGCCTCCGCTTACGTCAACAACGATGCGTCCGGCATGCACAAAGTCGCGAAAGCCCCGGTCTATCCCGGCATCCACTCCATGGCCGTGCTGCAGTTCGTCGTGAACAAGGACGTCTGGGAAGGCCTGGAGCCGGCCGAGCAGCGCGCCCTTGAAGTCTGGTATTCCTCGGCCTATGACGCCATGCGCCGCGAGGCCGACCTCCAGGACCGCGACCTGGTCGCGCGTGACAAGGCTAATCCCGACATGCAGGTGATCGACTGGCCGATCGAAGAGCGCAAGAAGTTCCGCGAACTCGCCGTCGGCGCCTGGGAAGACTTCGGCGCCCAGTCCGAGCTCGCCAAAGAAGCCCTGGACGCACACTTAGCCTATATGAAGCGCATCGGGCTCCTCGATTGAGTTTTTCCCTGCGTAATCGCGGGGTGAAGGGGGAACGTTTCCCCCTTCAATTTTTCCTTTCCGGTGGCCAAACACCGTGATCGGCGAGATCGCGTGATGCATCGTCAACGCACGATCGGCAGTAGCGCGACGGCCGCATCTGCCCACCGGAGCCTCCCCTCATGAGCGCCGTCCTGGATCGCGAGGAACGCGCCGGCTTCGTCGGCGCACTGACCGCGTCAGTCGACCGCTTCAGCCGTTTCCTCGGCCTTTCCGTCGCCCAATTCTACATCCTCTGCGCCTTCGTCACCCTTTGGGAAGTTGTCGCCCGCTACGTGTTCGACGCGCCGACCTCCTGGGCGTTCGAGGTGGTCATGGTGCTCTGCGCCACCGCCTGGATGCTCTCGGTCGGCTACGTCACCTCTCACAAGCGCCATATCGGCATCACCGTCTTCTACCTGATGGCGGGCAACGACACCCGCTGGTGGCTCGATCTCTTCGGCATGGTGGTCGGCGTGTTCGCGCTCTACATGCTGGCGACCGACACGCTGGTGCGCGCCCTCGAAAGCATCGACATCGTCGAACGCTACGGCAGCGCCTTCAACTCGCCACAGCCGATGATGCTGAAGACCGCGCTGATCGGCGGCGCCGTCCTTTACCTCGCCCAGCTTCTCACCAACCTCCACCGCCATTTCCGCTCCGAGGTCTACCAGATCCTGGTCCTGGTGATCGGCGGCCTGATGTTCCTTCGCCTCGCCATCATCCTGATCGCCCACTACACCGGCGGCGGCATGGAGAGCGTCAGCGCGTCGCTGTCGTCGCTCGGCGAAGTCTTCGATCCGCGCCAGATCATCAACCTACGCGACTACGATATCGGCACCGTCAGCATCGGCATCGTCATCGCCCTGATCGCGCTGATGGCGACCGGCATGCCGCTCGGCGTGGTCACGCTTCTGATCTCGATCGTCTGCGCCCTCCTGTTCTTCGGCCCCAAAGGCCTCTACCTGGTCTCGACCAACGCCTTCGGCCTCCTAGAAAGCTACCCGCTGGTCGCCGTGCCCCTGTTCGTCCTTATGGCCTCGATCCTGGAAAAGGCCGGCATCGCCGAGGACCTGTTCGACGCCATGTCGATCTTCGCCGGCAACCTGCGAGGCGGCGTCGCCGTGCAGACCGTGGTGGTCGCCGTCGTGATGGCCGCCATGTCCGGCATCATGGGCGGCGAGATCGTCATGCTCGGCCTGGTCGCCCTCCCCCAGATGCTGCGCCTCGGCTACGACAAAAAGCTCAGCATCGGCACCATCTGCGCCTCCGGCTCGCTCGCCACCCTGATCCCGCCTTCGATCGTCATGATCGTCTACGGTCTCTCCGCCCAGGTCGGCATCGGGGACCTGTTCATGGCCGGCGTCATCCCAGGCCTGCTGCTCGCTACCTTCTACGTCATCTACATCCTCATCCGCTGTTACCTCGACCCGTCCCTCGCCCCCACCGCCGAGGAAGTCGCGGCACGCACCGGCGGGGACACCAAGCTTTCCACCAACCGGCTGATCGCCGTCATCCTCTCGGTCCTCCTGATCGCCTGCGTCATGGGCTCGATCTATGGCGGCATCGCGTCGGTGACCGAGGCCGCCGGCGTCGGCGTGTTCGGCGCGATCTTCATCGCCGCCGTCCGCTTCCGCTTCAACTGGGCCCTCCTGCAGACCGCCCTCACCCAGACCATGTCCACGGTCGGCACCATCATCTGGCTGATCGTCGGCGCCGTCTCCTTCGTCGGCATCTACAACCTGATCGGCGGCGGGGACTTCATGCGCTCCCTCTTCTCAGGCCTCGACCTACCGCCTAGAGGCGTCATCTTCATGATGATGCTGATCCTGGTCGTCCTCGGCACCTTTATGGAATGGATCGCGATCGTCTTCATCACCGTCCCGATCTTCGCCCCCGTCGTGGTCGACATGGCCCCCGAACTCGGCCTCGACCCCGCCTGGGCAGCCGTCTGGTTCGGCGTCTTGTTTGTGATGAACATCCAGATCTACTTCCTCTCACCACCCTTCGGCCCCGCCTGCTTCTGGCTCAAATCCGTCGCCCCGCCAGAGATCACCCTCCAGCAGATCTTCGCCTCCGTCCTCCCCTTCATCGGCCTCCAGATCATCGGACTCTTGTTGGTCATGTTCTTCCCCGAAATCGCCCTCTGGCTCCCCAAACTCCTATCCGGCTAGTGGTATGACCACTTCATTGACTGCCGCCCAAGACCGACTGAGCGAGAGCACGAAGGACAGCAACCGCGGTGGAGCGTTTTCACCACTGCCCCCACCGCCACCGACGCTATGCCACGCAAGAGAAGGAAGGACACCAATCGCGGTGGAGAAGCGACTACTCCCTAGCTCACACCACCGACCGCAGATGATGCATCAAGCCCCCACGCCAAACTCAGTGTTTGGCCACCGCAAACAAGAAATGAGAATCGCGGTGGAGAAGCGACGACCCCCAAGCTCACGCCACCGACCACAGATGATGCATCAAGCCCCCACACCAAGCTCAGTGATTGGCCACCGCACACAAGAAATGTGAATCGCGGTGGAGAAGCGACGACCCTCAAGCTCACACCAACGACCACAGATGATGCATCAAGCCCCCACACCAAGCTCAGTGTTTGGCCACCGCAGGGTATAAAAATGGACGAGCAGCGAGTCGACGACAGCAAAGCCTACGGCATCTGGCCCGCCCTCTTCGGCGCCGCCTTCGCCGCCCTCATAACCTGGCTCATGTTCCACCTCGCCACCGGCTTCCTCTAGGCGGCGACGCGCCGCGGCGTTGACTTGCCTGACACCGGCACGGGCGTTCCTGTCCGATGGCGGACAAGGACGAGCTATGCCTAAACGCTGTCGCCTAACCGCTGTCGCCTAACCGTCGTCCGACCAATGTGTCGGCCGCTTCAGACCATCGGTACCATCGGGCAGCTTCGTCCTCGAATTCCCTTCAGCCTTGTCGATCTGCTCTTGCGTGAGATTGACAGCCGTCGAAAGATCGGCGGACTGTAGCCGAGCCGAGTCAATGTTCATTCGGCTACAGTCCGCCCTGTACAGGTTCGCCTCGCGCAGGTTCGCCCCGCTCAGGTCCGCCCCGCTCAGGTCCGCCTCGCGCAGGTTCGCCTCGCGCAGGTTCGCCTCGCGCAGGTTCGCCTCGCGCAGGTTCGCCCCGCTCAGGTCCGCCCCGCTCAGGTCCGCCCTGTACAGGTTCGCTCCGATCAGGTTCGCCTCGCGCAGGTTCGCCTCGCGCAGGTTCGCCCCGCGCAGATCAAACATGCGCAAATCGATCACGCCGAACTCTTG
>JBCCIN010000392.1:0-4835 GCA_039028235.1 Pseudomonadota bacterium | reverse complement strand
GCAAAGGCTCTTAGCCTTGGGCTGGAGGCGGTCTTGTCGTCGAGCATCCTCCTCAGAAAATCGATTTGGCCAAAAATTGACGACAGCTCGCGCTGGCTCCCGACATGATTCCAGGCGTCGAGGTAGGCGTTCAGGATGTCATCCAGATCGGCTTCCGAGAGCTTTTCGTCCGTCGCGCGCTCCAACAGCAACAGATCGGCGGGCAGCACCAAGCGCCAAAAGTCGTCCTGGGCTCCGCTGGGCGGCAGTTTTTTGACGCCGGTGAAGTCAGGCTTGATCCGCCGCCTGGTGCGTAGCTTGAGGGCCACTTCTGCACACAGCTCCTGGCACCAGGGATAGAAGACGTTCGCAAGCCCTGCCTTTTGTCCGTGTTGTCTGGCGTCGAGGTAGTAAGCCTGCATTGAATCCAGATGGGCGGTCCTATCGGTACCGGACGTCAGCTGCGCCATGCGGTTATGGGCGCTGCCGACCAAAGCGAGTCGCTCCTGGGTCCGGCCGAAGACATCGATCAGCTTCTCGAGCTTCTCGATCACGTCCTTGATCTGCATAGCCGATTTCTTGCGCTGGTCCTCGTCCTGGTTCGGTGCATCGCCGACCCGGCGGCTCATCAAGTTCAATCGCTGCTCGATCGCGCGCACCGGCACCGAGGCATCCTCGGCCAGCGCCGCCTCGGTATAGTGATCGATGGCGAGGTCGAACTTGTTGAGACTTGCATAAGCATCCGCGAGGGCTGCACGTAAGGCGGCGTGACCTAGCCAGGTGCGTTCGGCGATCACCTTTCGGACCTCCTCCAGCTTCTCGAGGTCAGCCTCTTCGTCACGCTCGCCGCCGACCTCGCCCATGCTAGTGATCCGCTCGACCGCCGCCATCGCCTCACTGGGCGATGCGAAGACTGGCCGCTTTTCGTCATGACGGAGGCCTGTCTGCAAGGCATGAAGCTGGAAATCGGGATGGCCGTAGCATTGATAGGCACCCCAGGTGCTGTCCGAACGGAAGTTTTCATAAACTGCGTTTCGGGCATGCTTCGTCACCTCGCCAAATGAGCGACCATCGAGGAGGCCGGCATAGAGTTCCTTGGCGAAAAGCTCTGCGCTGTCATCACCGACTTCCCAGCCGGCGGCGACCACCGCGCGCACGCCCATCTTGATCAGCTGGACCGCGACACTGCTGGCCAGGGCCGGGCGATTTCTACGGAGATGGTCGATTTCCTCGCCCGGATCGATCTTGCCGAGCAGGCAGCAATTGACGAAGAAGAGATCCGGCGGCACCGGCATTTGTTCGAGAAGATCGGCATCCAGCACCATCGATCCGCCGAGCACCACGCCAGTTTTTTTCTCACAAAGCGGGTCATCCTCGAAGGTGTAGTCGACCACGCCGTGGGCGGCGATGTGGACCACTTGCCAGGCTTGTGAGAACAGCTGGGAGATCACGTCCTCCGGCTGGACATTCTTGCCGATCAGCTTCGTGACATCATAGCCGCGGGCATGAAGCGCAGCCGCGACGGACTCGGCTTCCTTTTCTGCGCCCGGCAGTTCGGCGAGGCCGCTTTTCTCGCCGCGCGGATCGCCGACTACCAACGCCTTGCTCCCGTTGACGTTCGGTGTGTTACTCCGAAAGTTCATGGCTATCAGCTGGCGGATGACGCCGAAGCGGGTCACCGGCGGCCCGAAATTCTTCTCGCCATCGTCACCGCTCGCCCCGGTCCAGGGCCGGCGATCGTCCATCATTTCCCAAGGCAAAGCCGCTGCGCTCTCATCCAGGATGAGACGGAGATTGCGGTCATCCAGGCTTTGCTCCTTCAGGCGATTGGGCCAGAGAAGCTCGAACAGCGTGCGTGCCGGAGACACATCGCCCCCTTCCACCTGGCGCCCGGTGATGCGCTTGACATAGCGCTCGACCAGGCTTCGTTGATGCGCCACTAGATCAGCTTCGGCACGAGCGCGGCCGGCGATAGCGACATATTTGAGTGCCTGCCGGTTTGTTGGGCGGTTTTCACTGTCGGGACTGCCATCGTCGACCGCCGTGATGGTCACCGGCGTCCACCAGAGCGGATCGTTGTCCAGTCCTGCCCGACGCTGACCGCCCTTCGACTCCCTGATGGGCTGATCCAGCGAGAAAACCTCCTCGAACTCGGCGCGCTCCAGCCAATTTTGGATGGCGTGCCAGGCGCCGACCGCGCGCTGCTCGATCAGCTCGATGATTTCCAGATGCGCAAACCCGTCATCCCCCAGTAGCCTGTTGGCGTTCTTCATCGCCCGCAGGATCGCGACGATGCAGTCTGGAACCGCGACGACCCCCCCGCCTGTGCCGACGAGCACGCATGACACGCCACGCGATTCTGGCGTTTCGGCCAGAGCCTTCCCCGTCAGCTGCTTTTGTCGCTCTTCCCGCATGGTCGCCGCCAGCTCGAGCAGGCCCTGCTGCACGGTCTGCTGCAGCTTACCGCTGGTGAGATCACTGATCACGCCAAGACCGACGATAATGCTGCCGGTCGGCTGTTGCCGATCGTTCAGGTGAACATCATTGGTGCCGATGGGGCCAGGATGCAGTCCGAGCTCGCGCCTCTTGGCGATACGGCCGGACTGGCGGCGATCGAGAACCCGCTCGGTGCCGTTCAAAGAATCGCCAATATAGTGGCCGACCATGACCGGATATTTGGCAAAGGCCAGATGGCCGTGGGTGACCTCGATCGCGACCTGACGTTCTTCGGACGTCGGCTCGAAGGCGAGCGACGAGCCAGTTGCCGCGGCGAGCAGATGATCCTCGGAAGGCACCAAGGCGATGGGCTCGCGCGCGATCGAAGCCGATAGGTGACGGGAGCGCGAGACGGCCGGTTTCTCCTTGGGCAGCTTGTCGGTCGTGCCGCGCTCCAGGATGTCGAGGATCGCGGGAAAGGCTGGCTTGTACCGTGCGAGATCGCCGTGCACCGCGGGGGTGTACCAGGCCTTGATACCGTCCGGGATACCGGTCGACCAGAGCACCTGGCCGTCACCTTCCGGACTAATCTGAAAGCGAATCTCTTCGTCCTCTTCGTCGCCTGCTTCGATCGTCATGCCGCTGTACGTGTCGGCCTGGCCCGCGATATAGAACATGCGCTCGGGGTCGATCGGCGCGTCTTTGATCAAGCTTCTGAACTTATCGGCTACACGAAGCGTATCGTCGTCAGGTTTGATCCACTTTCCATCCGGATCAGCCTCCGCGAGCGTTGACCAACCGCTTGTCTCGAAGAGATCATCCCTTTCAGCCGGCAGCATCTGTAGTGCACCCGGCCAGTCCGAGACGATCTTCAGGTGATCCTTTCGGCTCGCGGTGAAATCGAGCAGCGCCAGATAGCGCATTAGCTTGTCGCGCCCGAGCATCATCATCGGGATGGAGAACGAGCCACCATTGGGCGTGCCGAGCATGACGAAACGGCAGCCGTCGCGCTCTTTGAAGGTCTCCCAGAGATCCTCGTCCTGGGCAAAGGCCGTGCGTGCCACGAGGCCGCCCATGGAATGAGCGACGATGCGCACCTGCTGATCAGCTTTGGCCGAAAGCGCCTTTCGAAGCTCGCGGGCAAACAGGGTTCCGGTTTCGAGGATCGAGCACCGCCAGTCATAGGCCCAGGGGCGAACCTCATGGCTGCCATCAAGATATTTCGCGAGCTTGCCGTAATAGAGCCAGACCGGCTCATCCGGCACGACCTGCGGATTGCCGATCGCGAGCTTCTCGACGCCGCCGAAGGCGAGATCGAAGGGGTCGATCCAGATGCGATCTCCATTCACCTCCAAATGGCTGCCGCTGATGCCTGGCAAGAGGAATAGAATGGGTAGATCGCCGGCGCTCCGTTTTGTGAGCGCCGGCGCCTCGACCTCGGCGGCGCGGCGCAGCTCTTGACCGAAGGATCGCACTTCGTCCAGCGTTAGCGCCTGGCTCAGGAACGAGGCAGAACGGCTGTTGGCGAAGTAGTTGAAGTGGGAGACCGACTTGCCCTGGTCGATAAAGACGGATGGTTTCCTGGTTCGCTGCGTCCCGCCGTCCATCGACGACGTGTCGACCACGAGGTCGTGATCATCGCCGAAATAGAGATCGGCAAACCAGATCCCAAGCCTGCGGAACACACCGCTCGGCTCGATGTCGCCGGCGATCACCCGAAGGTCGTCGGCTTGCTTGATTTGCTGTCGGTTCAGCATCTTGAGCAGCGGCGAGGGCTCCGGTGCCATCGCTTCGAGACCAGGCAGAGTCTTGGGGTCAGAGCGCTCTTTAACCGTCGCCTGCACCAGACCGCGAAGACCATCCAGTAGTTCCGAGACCACCGGATTGAGCCTTCCCGCCAAGGCCAGGCTGGCGACATCGAAGAGAAGATTGAGCCAGCGATCGAGACGCCCGCCCATCAGGCTCGTGCCGCGCGCGGGACAGGCGACCCGAACGAAGCGGCTGACCTTGATCTGCTTTTCCGAAAGGACGGCGCCGAGCCTGCTCAGGGCTTCAAGCTCGGCTTTGTAGTCTGGTTCATCGAAAAGACCGAGATCCGCGTCATCGAACGGAGGCCGCGCTTTGCCGTCATGATCGACCAGCCGGCCACGTCCTAGAAGCTCGCCTACAAGCCCGCCCCGGCTATGGCTGACGAGGTGCAGCTCGATCCCGGCCGGCAGAGCCTGGACGAGGTCGAGGGCGTTGGTGATCGGGCTCTCGGTCAGGCTCCGGTGCTCGAATGCCAGGATGCTTCGGCCGTCTCTGTTATAGGCTTCTGTAAGCGCCGGCCAGACATGGCTTTTGGTTTGGAAGTCTCGGCTGACTAACTTGCATTCGGGTTAGTTAATTGGTTTGATTAAGTGGTAAGTTGAGCAGACGAG
>JBCCIN010000391.1:0-4847 GCA_039028235.1 Pseudomonadota bacterium | reverse complement strand
GGAGAACCGCTCCGAGCGTGGTGCCTATGTACTTGCGGAGCCGAGCGGGCCGCGTGCCTTCACCATCCTCGCCACCGGCTCCGAAGTGCACGTTGCGCTCGACGCCAAAGTCCAGCTTGAGGCCGCCGGCCTCCCGACGGCGGTCGTTTCCATGCCATGTCAGGAGCGCTTCGATCAGCAGCCAGCGGACTACAGGATGCAGGTGCTCGGAGCGGCGCCGCGTATCGCGATCGAAGCGGCCAGCCCGTTCGGCTGGACCCGTTATGTCGATCACGAGGAGGACGTCATCGGCATGACCGGCTTCGGCGCGAGCGCACCAGCCGCTGACCTCTACCAGTATTTCGGCATTACGGCTGATGCGATCGTCGAACGCGCACTCGAAAAGACCGGCGTGGCGCAGCAGGTGGCCTGAGTGCGCCGGCCTTTTTTCGAGTGCTACAAGCTTGGCGGCCGGCAGTTGGGCCATGACCCCGCCCACCACCGCCGTCAATCCCGCTGGCGAGCGCCAATGAGCGCCCCGGCGCAATCATAACAAACTCCCCGCCCGCTTTGCCGCCGGCAGCAGACAACCCTCACCCAGAATTCGTCTGCGCCGGCGGCTCTCACGGGACGGGAGGGCGGCAACGCTTCAGACTGCTCACGTCCGCTGCTCATACCCGAAGCCGGTCCGTTGACCGCCGGTGATCTCATGACTATTGAGGCTTAGAAATCCGTGCCAGCCGTGTGTCCGCAGTTGGCATCTTGGATGACGTCGGATCGTCTGACATCAAACCGCTCGTGGACGAGGCCCAAAAGACATGACCCTGCCGACCCTGGTCGCCCCCTCGATCCTGTCCGCCGATTTTTCCCGTCTGGGCGAAGAGGTGAGCGCGGTCGACAAGGCGGGAGCCGATTGGATCCATCTGGATATCATGGATGGTCATTTCGTTCCCAACATCACCTTCGGCCCCGACGTCGTTCGCGCGATCAGGCCCTGTTCGTCGAAGAAATTCGACTGCCACCTCATGATCGAGCCGGCCGATCCCTTCATCCAGGGCTTTGCCAAAGCCGGGGCGGACCTGATTACCGTGCATGCCGAGGCCGGCCCCCATCTCGACCGTTCGCTGCAAGCGATCAAGGCGGAAGGCAAGGAGGCAGGTGTGTCGATCTGTCCGGCGACGCCGCTAGCGTCGATCGAACATGTGCTCGACAAGCTCGACCTCATCCTGGTGATGACCGTCAATCCCGGCTTCGGTGGTCAGCGCTTCATCATGGCGATGCTCGACAAGCTCAGAGCGCTTCGCGATCTGATCGGCGATCGGCCGATCCATGTCGAGGTCGACGGCGGCATCAATCCCGGGACGGCACCGCTTGCCGTCGAAGCCGGCGCCAATGTGCTGGTGGCCGGCTCGGCGATCTTTGATCGAGAGAACTACGGCTCGGCGATCCAAGCCCTCAGAGTTTGAACGGCTACGGCTGGCCGGTTTCCGTCTCGGAGATACTAGAGCCCGCCGCCCACGCGCAGACTGGCACCGGTCGTATAGGCCGCGGCATCCGAAGCCAACCAAAGGATCGCCTGAGCGATGTCGTCTGGCGTCGCCACCCGGCCAAGCGGCACCATCTTCGCGACCATGGAAGGGCGGTCCGGATTGCCTGAACGGGCGTGGATCTCGGTGTCGGTCGTGCCGGCCTGAACCGCATTCACGCGGATGCCAACGGGCGCCACCTCCTTGGCAAGACCGAGGGTGAAGGTTTCGATCGCTCCCTTCGACGCGGCGTAGTGCACATATTCGCCAGCGCTCCCGAGCGTCGCCGCAATCGACGACAGATTGACGATGGCGCCACCGTCGCCGCCGTGCTCGCGCGACATCCGCAGGATCGCCTCTTGGACGCAATAGACCGTGCCGAACACATTGACCTCGAAGGTTCGCTTGAGCGTTTCGGCATCCAGGTCCGCCACCTTCGTCACCTTGCCGACGATACCGGCATTGTTCACCAGGAGGTCGAGCCGTCCGAAGATCCGATCCATCGACTGGAACATCTGGGCGACCGCCTCGGCATCTGCGACATCACCTCTGACAGCAGCACTTATGGCTCCAAGCTCGCGGCAGGAGGCCGCTGTCGCCTCGGCAGCCGTGTCGTCGTCGACATAATTGACGCCGACATCATAGCCCGCACGCGCGGCGGCGATGGCGGTAGCCCGTCCGATGCCGCGCCCGCCGCCTGTGATGAGAGCCACGGGACGCTTGGTGCCGGACTCTGCCGTGCTCATCATTGTCTCTCCGGCACCACGCGAGGTCGTCCCGCGTCGTCGATCGCCACCATGGTGAAACGTCCCTCGGTCACCTTGACCTCCTCCTCGATACGCCCGCGATTGACATGAGCTTCGACCTCGACGGTCATCGACGTTCGACCGATCCTGGTAACTCGGGCATAGCAGCTCACCACGTCGCCGACATTGACAGGTCGATGGAAAGACATGCCGTCAAGCGCCACGGTCGCGACCCGCCCTTTGGCGCGCTTAGCAGCGATGATGCCGGCCGCCAGATCCATCTGCGCCAGCACCCAGCCGCCGAAAATGTCGCCGCTCGGGTTGGTGTCGGCAGGCATGGCGAGCGTACGGATCGCGAGATCGCCGCGCTCTTCGCCACCATCTTCATCTACATCTTGCGCCATTCTGCAACAGCCCTACTGTATATTGACCTTTGTCTGCGCCGATCCTCTTGTACTGGGTCGAAAGCCGAGGCATATGAACGCCATGGATGATCTCTTCGAAGACGAGCCCGAGCCGACGCCGTCCACTATCGACTATTCGGCCAAGGATATCGAGGTTCTTGAAGGCCTCGAACCGGTGCGCCGCCGTCCCGGCATGTTCATCGGCGGCACGGACGAACGCGCCCTGCATCATCTCGTCGCCGAACTGCTCGACAACGCCATGGATGAGGCCGTCGCCGGCCATGCCGATTGGATCGAGCTCCGTCTGGACGCCGAAGGTGGTGTCACGGTCAAGGACAATGGTCGCGGCATTCCAACCGACCCGCATCCCAAATTCCCAGAAAAGTCCGCCCTCGAAGTCATCCTGACCACGCTGCATTCCGGCGGCAAGTTCTCGAACAAAGCCTATCAGACCGCGGGCGGTCTGCACGGTGTCGGCGTCTCCGTGGTGAACGCGCTCTCGGAAGAACTCGTGGTCGAGGTCGCACGTAACAAGACGCTCTGGCGCCAGCTTTATGTGCGCGGCAAGCCGGAGACGGCGCTCACCAAGGTCGGCAGTGCCGCTAACCGCCGTGGCACCCTCGTTACCTTCAAGCCCGATCCGGAGATCTTCGGCAAGTCAGCAAGCTTCAAACCGTCGATCCTCCATCGCATGGCAAGGAGCAAGGCCTATCTGTTCCGCGGTGTCGAGATTCGGTGGCAGTGTGATCCGGGCCTGCTCGACAAGGAAGGCGGCGTTCCCGAGCGCGAGGTTTTCCATTTTCCAAAAGGCCTCGAAGACTTTCTCCACGCCACACTCGCCGAGCGTATTTGCGTGACTGACGTCGCATTCAGCGGTCAGGCGGCGCTCGAGAACGGCAAGAGCCGGGTCGAGTGGGCGATCGCCTGGCCGGAGGACGAGGAGCCTTATTCAGGCTTCTACTGCAATACCGTGCCGACACCCCAAGGCGGTTCTCACGAGCAGGCCCTGCGCGCGGCGATGATCCGCGCGCTTCGCAGCTTCGGCGAACTGACTGGCCAGAACGCGAAGAAGATGGGGCAGGTCACCGCAGACGATCTTCTGTCCAGCGCCTGCGTCCTCCTCTCGATGTTCATCCCCGATCCGCAGTTCCAGGGTCAGACCAAGGACAGGCTTCTCGCACCTGAAGCCGGCAAGCTAGCCGAGCAGGTGCTGAAGGACCGTTTCGACCACTGGCTCTCTGCCCAGCCCGACGCGGGCCGCGCCCTGCTCGATTACGTCATCAACCGGGCGGACGAACGCCTCGCTCGCCGGAAAGCCAAAGACGTCGCACGAAAAACCGCGACCCGGAAGCTCAGGCTTCCCGGCAAGCTCGCCGACTGCTCGGCCGCCGGGCGCGAAGGGACGGAGATCTTCCTAGTCGAGGGCGACAGCGCCGGCGGTTCTGCCAAGCAGGCACGTGATCGCGAAACCCAGGCGATCCTGCCGCTTCGCGGAAAGATCCTGAACGCGGCGAGCGCCACCGCTGACAAGCTGCGCGGCAACAAGGAATTGTCCGACCTTCTGACTGCTCTCGGTTGCGGTACGGGCCGGCATTACCGGGATGACGATCTGCGCTACGACAAAGTGGTGATCATGACTGATGCCGATGTCGATGGTGCTCATATCGCGGCTCTTCTGATGACCTACTTCTATCGCGAGATGAAAGGACTGATCGACAACGGGCATCTCTATCTTGCGCAGCCGCCGCTGTTCCGGGTCAGCGCTGGTGCCGAGGTCCATTACGCCAAGGACGAGGCTGATCGGGATCGGATCATTGAGGAGCATTTCAAGAACCGCAAAGTCGAGGTCGGTCGCTTCAAGGGCCTCGGCGAAATGTCGGCCAAGCAGCTCAAGGAGACCACCATGGACCCGAAAACCCGGGTCCTTGAGCAGATCAAGATCGACCCCGAAACCGGGCAGATCGTCACCCGCCTCGTCGATGAACTCATGGGCCGAAAGCCTGAACTCAGGCTTGCCTTCATTCAGAACAACGCCGAACTCGTGAAGGACCTCGATGTCTAGGCCGAAGCTCGGCTTTGCCGTAATTCTCTTGCTTGCGGCGTGCGATGATCAGGTGCAGGTCGAGAAGGTGAACAGCGTACACACCGACGTGCGCGCGATCGCCACCCAGGCCCGTGGTGCCGGCGATATC
>JBCCIN010000390.1:0-4862 GCA_039028235.1 Pseudomonadota bacterium | reverse complement strand
GACGTCAAAGGACGAGCGGGTGGCGGCGCTGTCCAGCCTGTTCGACGCCTACAAGGCGCGTTCCGAAGACATGGCGCAGGCGATCAGCCAGGAAATGGGTGCCCCGATCGCGCTCGCCCGCAGCGCCCAAGTCGGCGCAGGCGCAGGTCATCTGAAGAGCGCCATTCGGACGCTGCAGTCATTCGAGTTCGACCGCGCGCTCGGCGATCATGCGCCGGGTGACCGGATTTTGATGGAGCCGGTCGGCGTCTGCGCGCTGATCACGCCCTGGAACTGGCCGATGAACCAAGTGGTGCTGAAGGTGGCGCCTGCGCTCGCCGCCGGCTGCACGGTCGTGCTGAAACCATCGGAGGTGGCGCCGCTTTCCTCTTACCTTTTTGCCGAGATGATCGACGCCGCCGAGATTCCGCCAGGCGTGTTCAATCTTGTCAACGGCGATGGTGAAGGGGTTGGGACGCAGCTTTCGGTGCATCCAGACGTCGATATGGTCAGCTTCACCGGCTCGACCAGGGCGGGCCGCGCGATCACCAAGAACGCCGCCGACAGCATCAAGCGGGTGACGCTCGAGCTTGGTGGCAAAGGTGCCAACATCATCTTCGCGGACGCTGACGAGAAGGCCGTCACCCGCGGCGTGCGTCATTGCTTCAACAATTCCGGCCAGTCCTGCAATGCGCCGACCCGGATGCTGGTGGAGCGCTCCATCTACGATCAAGCGGTCGAGACCGCGCAGTCCGTCGCCGAGAAGACCGAGGTGGCGGCTGCCGATATCGATGGGCGTCAGATCGGCCCTGTTGTCTCAGACGTTCAGTGGGAGAAAATCCAGGGCCTGATCCAGCAGGGGATCGACGAGGGTGCTCGCCTTGTCGCCGGTGGCACCGGGCGTCCGGAAGGGCTGAACCGCGGCTGGTTTGCAAGGCCGACGATCTTTGCCGATGTCCAGCCTGACATGACGATCTGGCGCGAAGAGATCTTCGGCCCGGTCCTGTCGATCAGCCCGTTCGACAGCGAGGGCGAGGCCCTCGATATGGCCAACGACACGGCTTACGGCCTCACCAACTACGTGCAGACCCAAGACCTCGATAAGGCCCACCGCGCAGCCCGAGCGCTTCGAAGCGGCATGGTCGAGATCAACGGTCAATCCCGCGGCGCCGGCGCGCCGTTCGGTGGCTACCGCCAGTCCGGCAACGGTCGCGAGGGCGGTGTCTGGGGCCTCGAAGATTTTCTCGAGGTGAAGTCGGTGAGCGGTTGGGAGTAGCGACCGGATCGTTGGTTTCTCGGCATCTCAGTGATCCGATGACGCTGGCTGTTGGCCTTCTATTCGCAGCGTTCCTCAGTCTTCTCGCGGCTTGCAGCGGCAACGCCGAAAGTGACAGCCCACCCATCGAACCACTCTTGCGATCGACCGTCGTCGTCGCGATGGACGATGGCCAAGGCTCGGGCATGATCATCGGCAATGGACTGGTGCTTACGGCCTATCACGTCGTGCGCGGGTGGGTGCAGCCGTCAGTCCGCTTCTTCGATGGCCAATCCCGTGCCGGCAACGTGATCTGGAGCGAACCGGAACGCGACCTGGCTCTGGTCAAGGTGGATGTCCCGAAAGGTTATCCGGCAGCACCTCTTCATTGCGAAGAAACGATCGATGGTCAAAAGGTGATCGCGGTCGGACATCCCCTTCGATCCGAGTGGGTCGCGGTAAGCGGTCGTTTGCCGAAGGATTTAAGCTATGATCGCAACCGATATGTCTCGCTTGGTGTTCCCATCGGAAGAGGCGCGTCCGGCGGGCCGGTCTTTAACGATCAAGGGAAGGTGGTCGGCATCACCCTGGCTATCCTGACAAAGCGGCCTTCAGCACGAAAGGGCATCGGTTATATGCTTCCAGCCAGCGCTTTTTGCCCAAAGATCCGCGAGAAACGGGTCCTGTTCCAGAAACGATATCATGGCCTTTAAAATCAGAATGAATTTGACAATCTAGCAATTTAGTTTAGAAACGTTCTAAATTGATGAAATCGACAATCCGCATGCAGGAGCACCGTAATGGGTAACGTCGTGACAGCGCTGGAGCCAAACGCCAAGCAAGAATTGGTTGAGGGCTTGACCCAAGCTGTGGCCGAGACGGCGATAGAGACACTGAAGGCCCAAAACTACCATTGGAATGTCGAGGGGATGGGCTTCGGTCCGCTGCATGAGCTGTTCCAGAAAATGTATGAGGATCACTTTGTCGCGCAGGACGATTTGGCCGAGCGGATCAAGGCGCTCGACGCCCATGCTGAGGGCCGCTATGCCGAGTTTCTTCGCCGCTCCGCCATTGAAGAATGCGACGGCAAGATCGATGCAAAGGCGATGATCAGGAACCTGCAGCAGGATCAGGAAACGCTCTCAGCCACACTCACCGCACTTGCTGCTGTCGCCGAGAAGCATGGCGACGTCGTCACCAACGACCTAGCGATCGAGCGTGCCCAGGTCCACGACAAATTCGCCTGGTTCCTCCGCGCCCACCTCCGCGGCTGACGAGCCGCGGCGTTGACTTGGACCTCGTCCGGTGTGGGCGTCGATGCGTTTTGAAAGAGTGTCCTGAGGTAGAGCGCCGGGCTGCAGTGTACACAGCCGGCGCTCTAAAGCTGCACGCGGCCGCGCTTAGCAATCAGGCTTGGAGGCGTTGTCCAGCTGTGATCGAACCCCCTCACCCGACGGACGTAGCATCTGCATGGGTGTACCGGCTTACGGGCGATTAATCGCTCTTCCGAGAAATCCTGATGATAACCTCGACGCTGTCGATCATCTGTCCGTCGGGCGGTTCCGGCAGCCGGTCGACGGCGACCTCGTCTTCTGGAATATCGATCAGCTTGCCCGAGCAGGTATCAAAGAAGTGATGATGCCTCGATGTGTTGGTGTCGAAATAGCTTTGCCCCAGATCGACGGCGACTTCTCGAAGCATGCCAGCGCGCGCGAATTGATGGAGTGTGTTGTAGACCGTCGCCAGCGACACCTCCACGCCTTCAGATTTCGCTTCTTCATAGACCAGGTCTGCGGTGACGTGGCGATGCTCGCCTTCAAACAACAGACGGCCTAACGCCAACCGTTGCTTGGTCGTTTTAATGCCGTGGGCCTGTAGAAGTTCGAGCGCACGACGATGCATTGGCTGTGCTCCTCCTTGATTTAGGCCATGTATGATCATCGAAATGATTATCAAGTTCAATGTTATCAATATGTTCCATGTTTGGTGACCAACAGCGGGCAATAAGCATTGGAATACTTCAGGAAGGCGCCCGACACATTTTGCCGCAAGCGCCGTACCGGCATGCATTGATGCAAATTCATCCCAATCGCATTTCCTGACAGCGGCTTCGGCCGGCTTCATGCGCTGGGCCTTCCAGACGCCTATTTCCACCTCAGACCAGTCGTCACTATCGCACCATTCGCAAGTAAATTGACCGATCGGAATTTTTATCCGTTCTGAACTTCGGCCTAATCCTCTAAATTCTGATGCTTTTTTATTCATTGTCGAAGGTTTTTTGTTGCCTTTACAATAAGTTATCAGATTCACTGGCGCCGCTTTCTGATATTGGCGAGATGCTTCTGGAACCAATGAATGAGTCTTGCCTTAAGGCGCCCTGAACGCCGAAGGTCATCAGAAAGCCGTCAGAAATCCATGCTCGATCGATGGAGCCTGCTCGCGCTCATCGTGGCATCGATCGTCGGTATGCCGGTTCTGGTGGTGGCGCTGAGCGTGCTGGTGCCTGATGTCGACGTTTGGCATCACCTCGCGACGACGGTTCTCGGCGACTATGTCAGCAACACATTTGCGCTCATTTTCGGCGTGGGCATCGGGGTGACCGTCATTGGTGTGAGCACCGCCTGGCTGGTGGCGATGTGCCGTTTTCCAGGCCAGAGGATCGCCGAATGGGCGCTGTTGCTGCCGTTCGCGGTGCCGACTTACATCATGGGCTATACCTATACCGACTTCTTTCAGTTCGCCGGGCCCTTTCAAACGACCTTGCGCGATCTCATGGGCTGGACCCGTGACGATTACTGGTTCCCCCAGATCCGCACGGTGGGCGGCGCCATCTTCGTGATGACCATGGTGCTCTTTCCTTACGTCTATTTGCTCGCCAGAACCGCCTTTCTCAGCCAGTCCCGCTGCCTCCTCGATGTCAGCCGAACCCTCGGCCGCACCCCTTGGCGTCACTTCGTCGAGATCGGTCTTCCCATGGCAAGGCCGGCGATCGCTGGGGGTGTGGCCTTGGCGTTAATGGAGACAGTCGCGGATTTCGGCACGGTCCAGTATTTCGGCATCAACACCTTTACGACGGGCATCTATCGCACCTGGTTCGCGCTCGGAGAACCCATCGCCGCCGCCCAGCTATCGGCCATGCTGATGGTCTTCGTCCTCGTCATCCTCTGGCTGGAGCGGCATCATCGAGGAGAAGCGCGTTACGACCACACCACCGCCATGCGTCCGCTCAAATGTTACGAGCTGACGGGCGTCAAAAAGTACATGGCGACCGCCGTCTGCTGGCTGCCGATCATCCTCGGCTTTGTCCTGCCCGTCGCCGTTTTGGTCTCGATGACCATCGAGCAGGGTGACGCGATGTTTCTCGGCAAGTTCTGGACGCTTGCCCGGAACAGCTTTTCGCTGGCAGCACTCTCCGCCCTCTTGATCGTCGGCGTGGCCATCCTTCTCGCCTACGCCGTGCGCCTTCGTGACAACGCCCTGGTCAAAGGGGCCGTGCGCCTGGCGTCTCTTGGCTATGCCATCCCCGGCACGGTGATCGCCGTCGGCACGCTTATTCCCTTTGCCAGGGCGGACAACGCCATCAACATCTGGGCGCAGACCTATCTCGGCTTCAGCACAGGCCTCCTTT
>JBCCIN010000389.1:0-4918 GCA_039028235.1 Pseudomonadota bacterium | reverse complement strand
TGGCGTGATCGTCGCCGCACAGCCCACCTGGGGTGTCGACGTTGGTGCTGCGCAAGCGATCCTGCAGCGCCTCGCCGACTTTCGGGCCTCAGGCGTCGGCATCATCCTGATCTCGGACGAGCTCGATGATCTCCTCGACGTCGCCGATCGGCTCCACGTTCTGTTTCGGGGCCGCTTGTCACCGTCGATCTCGCGGGCGGATGCGCGCATCGATCTGATCGGCGCCTACATGGCCGGCGAAGGACCTGCCTTGCATCGAGAGGTCCCGGCATGAGATGGCCGCTCACCGTCGAGCCGCGCACAGCCCATCGTCCCATGCTCGCCTTCCTGCCGCCGCTGATCGCGGTGTCGGTCACCCTTATCGCGAGTGCCCTGATCCTCACCTCCCTCGGCGTGCCGCCGGGACGAGCGCTCTACTTTCTCTACATCGCGCCCTTCAGTTCGACCTTCAACGCCGCGGAAGTCTTCCTGAAGATGGCGCCTCTCCTCTTGATCGCGCAGGCCCTTGCGATCGGCTTTCGCGCACGGGTCTGGAACATCGGCGCCGAAGGGCAGCTGATCCTGGGCGCCATCGGCGGCAGCCTGTTACCCATCTTGTTCAACGACAGCACCAACCCGTTAATGCTGCCGGCCATGGTGATGATCGGCGGCCTGTTCGGCATGGCCTGGAGCGCCATCGCGGCTGGCTTGCGCGCCCGCTTCAACGCCAACGAGATCCTGGTGACGCTGATGCTGAACAGCATCGCGCTGCAGCTACTCTACTACCTCGTCTCCGGCCCGCTGCGCGATCCCTTCGGCTTCAACTTCCCGCAATCCGCCCCTTTTCCGCTGGCGGCGACCCTGCCGATCCTGGTGGAGGGCACGCGGGTCAACGTCTCGATCTTCTTCGCCCTGCTCGTCACCATCGGCGCCTGGCTTCTGATGGAACGCTCCTTTCTCGGTTTCAAGCTCAGGGTCGGCGGCGCCGCCCCCGATGCCGCCCACTATGCCGGCTTCGACGATCGACGGGCGATCTGGATCAGCCTCCTGATCGGCGGCGGCGCCGCCGGCATCGCCGGCACCTTCGAGGTCGCGGGACCGCTCGGCCAGCTGCAGCGCGTGGTCTCGCCCGGTTACGGCTTCGCTGCGATCATCGTCGCCTTTCTCGGCGGCCTGAACGCCTGGGGCATCCTGGCCGCCTCCTTTTTCATGGCGGTGGTCTATGTCGGTGGTGACATCGCGCAGACATCCGCGGGCGTTCCCTATTCGGTGAACACCGTGCTCCAGGGCCTCTTGCTCGTGTCATACATCGCCGCCCGCGTCGTGACCGACTATCGCCTGCGCTGGCTGCCTGCCATGCGGGAGGCCTGATGGAAACGCTCACCTTCCTCCTCTCCGGCACGCTGATCGCCGGAACACCGCTCCTGATCGCGGCCCTGGGTGCGCTAATCACGGAGAAAACCGGCGTTCTGAACCTCTCGATCGAGGGGTTGATGGCCGTCGGCGCGATCGCCGCCTTCATCACTGTCACCCATGGCGGCGGCTACTGGTCGGGCCTGCTGGCAGGCGGCATTGCTGCGATGGCGCTCTCGGCCATCTTCGGCTTCGTCGTCCTGGTGACGCTTGGCAATCAGGTCGCAACAGGCCTGGCGATCGGCATTCTCGGCATCGGTCTTTCCGGCCTCATCGGTCGTCCCTATGACAGCGCAACCGTCGCGCCGATGGCCAAAATGCCGGTCCCTTTCCTCGCTGATCTGCCGGTGATCGGCCCTGGCCTGTTCAGCCACGTGCCCCTGGTCTACCTCGCCCCGCTCATGGCCTTGGCGACCTGGTGGGTGCTGAAATCTACCAAGCTCGGCCTTCGCTTGCGCGCCGTCGGCGAAGATCCGGATGCCGCCAACAGCATCGGCATCAAGGTGCGCAGGGTTCGATTTTTCGCCGTCCTCTACGGTGGCTTCTGCGCCGGTGTCGCCGGTGGCTTCATTTCGGTCGTCTCGGCGACGCTCTGGGCGGACGGCCTCATCGCAGGACGCGGCTGGATCGTCGTGGCCCTCGTGGTCTTCGGGACCTGGCGCGCCGGCAGGATCGCGCTTGGGGCCTATCTCTTCGGGCTCGCGACGCTGTCCGGCCTGCTGGTCCAGACCACCGGCGTCGACATCCCGTCCCAGCTGCTTACCAGCGTGCCCTATATCGTCACCATCATCGCCATCACCGTCTTGTCCATGCAGCCCGCGCGCGTCAGGTTGAACGCCCCGGTCTCGCTCGGACAGGTCTATCACCCGACCCGTTGAACGGTCCGAAAGCCAAGAAGGAGAGAACAATGAGAGGAACGCTTTTTGCGGCCATCGCCGCGACCAGCATCGCAGGCGCCGCTGTCGCGCAGGAGCTCACCGTCGGCTACATCTACCCCGCACCGGTCGCCGATGTCGGCTGGGCCAAGCAGCTCGACCTCGGCCGGGAAGCGGTCGAAGCCGCCTATGGCGATCGCGTCGCCTCGGTCGTGGTTGAGAGCGTGCCCGAGGGACCGGACGCCGCGCGCGTCATGAACCAGATGGTCAGCGATGGTGCGGAATTCCTGATGCTGGGCTCGTTCGGCTACATGAATGACGGCATGAAGCTCGCCCAGGCCAATCCCAATGTCGCCATGATCCACGCGAGCGGCTTCCGTCAGACCGAGAATTTCGGGACGTTCACCTCCCGCGCCTATGAGGGCTTCTATCTCGGCGGCCTCGCAGCCGGCATGATGACCGAGAGCAACGTCATCGGCGTGGTCGGCGCCTTCGCTATCCCCGAGGTGGTGGCCGAGACGAACGCGCTCACCCTTGCCATCCAGAAGGTCAATCCCGATGCCGAGGTCAAGGTCATCTGGATCAACACCTGGTTCGATCCGCCCAAGGCCCAGGAAGCCGCGCGCGCCCTGATCAGCCAGGGAGCGGACGTTCTGTTCTCGCTGCATCAGGACACGCCGTCCGTGGTCACCGTCGCCCAGGCCGAAGGCGTCTACGTGGTCAATACCGGGTCCGACATGAGCAGCTACGGCCCGGACGCCGTGCTCGCCTCCGTCACCCATGACTGGACGGACTATTTCGTGCGCGAGGTCGGCGCCAAGCTGGACGGTATGTTCAAGGGCGGTGATGAGCGTGGCGGCCTTGCCCAAGGCATGGTCGAGGTGGTCGCCTATAGCGATGATCTGAGCGAGGAGCAGGTCGCCATGATCAAGGCGACCGAAGCCGCCTTCATCTCGGGCGAGGACCATCCCTTCACCGGTCCGGTCCTCGATCAGGACGGCAATGAGCGTGTTGCCGCCGGCGAAGTTCTCCCTGACCCCGAAATTTTCAGCCTGGATTGGCTGGTGCAGGGTGTGGACGGCACCATCCCGGACTGACCGATGACAAACGGCCGGGCGGAAGGCGAGACCATTCCGTCCGGCACGTTCGGGCGCGGTGGCCACCGCCGCATCGCCGGCCTCATGTGGTTCGAGGGTCGCCTGGGGTCCGCCTTCGCCAGTTTTGCCGAAGAACGCGCCCGGCGTCTGTCGCTCAAGGGCGATATTCGATGGGGTGCGCAGCATGCCATGGTCCGGATCGAGGGTCCGGAAGCGCTGATCGGCGCCTTCGAGATGGCCTGCATCATCGGCCCGGAGAGCTGTCAGGTCGACGACTGGCGCTGCAGTTTTGATGGTTCGCAGGCTGCGGACATCGAGTATTCAACAACCTTCGAGCACCACGCCCGCTTTTGATGCTAGACGTGAAGGGCCGTTCTCCAGCCTTCCTGACATCTTGCCATGATCCGCCATTCGCCCTGAACTGGAAAAGGAGCAGAACCAAACGACAGGCAGAGCCTGCGGGAGAGACCATGGCGCATCCTGACCTCGTCGCCCATGACGAGCAGACGCGAAAGGACCTGATCCAGCTCGCACCTGGCATCTGGACGGCCGTCGGTTATGCGGCCTCGAACGTGCACATGGTCGAGGGGGAGGGCGGTGTCACCATCATCGATACGACCGAATCGACCAAAGCAGCGGAAAACATCCTCGCCGATTTCAGAAAGCTGACCACGAAGCCGATCACGCGGATCATCTACACCCATTCCCACCGGGACCACGTTTCGGGTGCCGCCAAGTTCTCGGATGGCTCGTTGCCGATCTACGCCAGCCATCGCTTCAGCTCTGACCTGATCGACGTCGATCCCGATCGGATCGCACCCATGCAGGCACTCGGCCGGCGAACCCAGGCGCAGTTCGGCATCGGTTTGAGCCCGGAGGAGCGGATCAGCCTCGGCTGCGGGCCGGGCGATCGGCCGATGGAGGGGCTGGGGGCCGGCTATCTGGCGCCGACGGACCTGGTGACCGAGGATCGCAACCTCGACCTCGATGGCGTTTCGGCAAGGCTGCTGCACGCGCCCGGCGAGACGGCGGATCATATGATCGTCTGGCTGCCGGAAGCTCGGGTGCTGTTCTGTGGCGATAATTGGTATCACGCTTTCCCAAACCTATACGCCATCCGTGGCACGCCCTATCGAGACTTCGCCGCCTGGGCCGGCAGCTTGCAGTTGCTGGCTGACTTGGATGCGGAGGTCTTGGCGCCTGGCCATACCAGGCCGGTGATCGGTAAGGAACTTGTGCGCGAGGTGCTGAGCACGACGCGCGACGCCATCCTTCACGTCATGCGCGTGACCGCTGACGGCATGGATCGCGGCATCCCGCTCGACGATATTGCCGTAGCCGCGACGCTCCCACCGGAACTCGCCGAGAAGCCCTGGCTGAAGGAATTCTACGGCAAAGTGGCTTGGTCCGCGAAAGCTTTCGCCGTCGGCGCGCTCGGCTGGTATGACGGCAACCCGACAAATCTTGGCATGGTAAGCAGCGTCGATCGAGCGTTGCATATGGCGGACCTCGCGGGCGGCAAAGACGCCATGATGCATGCGGCCAAGACGACTG
>JBCCIN010000388.1:0-4950 GCA_039028235.1 Pseudomonadota bacterium | reverse complement strand
TTTCTCGATGAAGGCTTGGAGGCCCTCTTCGAAGTCCTTGCCGAGCGCGTTGTCGACGATCACCTCGGTGGTGAAGTCGTAGGCGTCAGCGAGGCCCATCTCCAGCTGCTGATAAAAGGCGCGCTTGCCGAGGGCGAGCACGTCTTTCGGCTTGTCGAGGAGGCGGTTGGCCAGCTGGTCGAAGGCGCCTTCCATATCGTCGGGCTTGACCACCTGATTGACCAGGCCGAGACGAAGGGCTTCTTCCGCATCGACGAAGTCGCCGGTGAGCAGCATTTCCATCGACGCCTTGCGCCCTACATTGCGCGACAGTGCTACCATCGGCGTCGAGCAGAAGAGCCCATATTTGACGCCGGATGTGGCAAAGCGGGAGTCCGTGCTGGCGAGCGCCAGGTCGCAGGCGGCGACCAGCTGGCAGCCGGCGGCCGTGGCAATGCCGTCGACCAGGGGCGATGACAGGCTGCGGCAGCTGGGTCAGGGTCAGCATCATCTTGCTGCACTGGCCAAACAGGCCGAGAAGGGCGTCGCGATTGCGCTCGCCACGCATTTCCTTGAGATCGTGCCCCGCGCAAAAGGCGCGGCCGCGGCCGGTGATGGCGACGATGCGGATCTCGGGATCGTCCTTGATCGCGTCGAGTTCTTTTTGCAGCGCTGCGAGAAGCTCTTTGCTGAGCGCGTTGAACGCGTCCGGCCGATTCAGTGTCAGCCCGGCGATGCCATGGGCGTCATGCCTAAGGAGGATCGGACCCGGATCCTCTGCCTCCGTCTCGATCTCGTCGTCGATCGCCGCAGCCTCTGCCATGATCCTCTCTCCCAAGCGATGCCGAGCTTTTTGCCGTTAGCAGTTCAAGCTTTCTTATATAGGGATAGAGGTCCCGTCTGCGCAAATGCCGTCTAAACGACGGCGGAGGAGATTAAGGGGTGAGGACTTCCGGCGAGGGGCGCTCCTGTCGTTTGAGCCAGGCGGCGACGACGCGGTTGGCGCGCTCTTCCGGTTCGGTCGTCTCGACGGCCTTCTTGTAGACCCGCTCCGTCACCGGCTCAGCGTCTTCGGCAAGCTCGCGAACCGCCTTTCGCACCTTCACAATGTCCTTGGCCGCGTCCAGCGCGCCACCGGTGATCGACATCTGCTGCCGAGTCAACTGCATGCGCCCGCCAAAGTAGAAGGCGATGATGATCGAGAGCAACATCCAAAAGCCTTCCGGCATCAGCTGATAGGCGCGGGCGATTTCGAGAAATCTGAGCGGGTCGGCCGGCGCCAGGACAAACAGGCCGAGGATGCCGAGGGTGATCAACGGCCTCGGCAGGCGGTTCAAACCGTCGACGAAGCTGTCCCAGCGCGTCGATGTGCGCTTCGACTTGAACTCCGCGGCGAATTGCTCAAGCGACGCGAGATCCTGGCGGCTGATCTCCATGCGCTCTTCATGATCGCGTGCCGCTTCCTTCTCGGCATTGGGCTTGAAAACCTCGACCAGCTCCTTCGCCGGGCGAAAAAAACCGGTGATCGTGCGCCACATGCTCATGCCACCAGACTTTCCTTACGATGATCGAATTCGGCCACACGGTTCATCCAGCCATTGAAGAACACCCGCTGTGTGGGATCGCGCTCGACGATCAGGCGATAAAACATGCGCCGTTCCTCGGCCAGTGCGGCGAGCAGCCAGGAGCCCATGGCGTCCTCGGCTGCCTTGGCCTGCCGTCTCGTCTTCGGGCCTGCGAGTCCGTCTACGGTCAGCGCTCCGAAGCCGGCGCCGTTCAGCACCTGTTGCAGAAACTTGACGGCCCGCCTCGGACCATGGTTGACGGCGCTGTCGAACAGGAAGGGACGCACGCTGGCCGGCAGAGCGTCGATCCGCGGCTCCAGATAGTAGGCGCGGCGGTAGATCTCGGCGGCAAGCTCGCGCGACAAGCTGCGAACATCGTCCTTGGTGACGTCGCGTCCGAGATAACGCGCCAGCGTCTTGTGCGTGATCCCATAGCGTGTCGGTCCGCCGCGATCGGCGGGATGATCGACGAAACCTCCTTCCCGACGAATGATGTCATCGATCATGCTGTCGACGCTCTTGGTCACCGGCAGTCTCCGAAAGGATGGGGAAATGATCGGAACGCGTAGGAAGGATAGCTAAAGGAGAATATATTCCTATTTTTGTCAAGAATTTTCCGTCGATGAATCGACGATCGAACGCCGTCGTTGACCCGACCGGTGGGAGCGGGCAGGGTTCATCGACAACGGAAAGCCGGGCCGAAGCGATGACGACGAGCGAGACCACAGATGCGAGAATCTATGCCGAGGAATTCCTCGAGATCGCACGGGATGGCGTGCCCTATGTCGGTCAGCTCGGCCTTGCCGTCGAACAATGGGAAGCCGGTCATATCAGGATTCGTCTGCCCTATAGCGATCTGATTCGCCGCCCCGGCGGCACGATCTGCGGTCCGGCGCTGATGGGGCTCGCCGATGTCACGCTCTACGGCGTGGTGATGTCCCTTCTCGGACGGGTCGAGCTCGCCGTGACCACGGATCTGACCTTTCACTTCCTCTCGAAGCCGGAGCCGGTCGACGTTCTCGCCGAGGGGCGGATCGTCAAGCTCGGACGCCGGCTGGCGGTCGGCGAGATCTCGATGACATCCGAGGGCAAGACACAGCCGATGTGCCACGCCATCGGTTCCTATGCCATTCCGCCGTCCGTCGACTGAAGGCTGGCCCGTCGTCGCATGCCCGCTCGGCACATGGCCGATCGCCGTCTACTCGTCGGACCCGGATCGCATTTCGTGATGATTTGCCCAAGCGAATGCGTTGACTTCGGCCACAATTCGGCCTAACTACCTCGCCAGGGCTCGAATCAGGCCGATTCGGGCCATTCCATGTTGGCGTGCCGTCCCCCAAATCACGCTGAATCGCGTATTCGGCGGCGATGGGATATGGCGGCACCTTGATGATACGGGCTCGGTTTCCATGAAGACCTATTCTGCGACGCCCGGCGATGTGGAGCGTGGCTGGCACGTCGTCGATGCTGAAGGCCTTGTGCTCGGGCGTCTGGCGGTGCTTGTCGCCGATCGCCTGCGCGGCAAACATAAGCCGATGTACACGCCGAACATCGACTGCGGTGATCACGTGATCGTCGTCAATGCCGACAAGGTCGGACTGACCGGCAACAAGCGCACGCAAAAGACCTATTACCGCCACACCGGCTATCCCGGCGGCATCAAGAGCACGACCGCCGAACAGACGCTGAACGGTCGGCATCCCGAGCGCGTGGTCGAAAAGGCCGTGCAACGCATGCTCCCCAAGGGCGCTCTCGGCCGGCAGCAGTTCACCAAGCTCCATGTTTATGGGGGACCGGACCACCCGCATCAGGGACAGTCACCGGCACCGCTGAACGTCGCCGAGCTCAACCGCAAGAACAGCATCAGAGAAAGCAGCGATGGCTGAAAATCCCACCCGTTCCCTGTCGGATCTTAAGGATCTCGCGCAGGCCGTCCCGTCTGCGCCCATCGCCGAGACCGATGTGGCGACACCGGCGGAGCCGAAGATCGACGCCCAGGGCCGTGCCTATGCCACCGGCCGGCGCAAGGAATCGGTGGCTCGCGTCTGGCTGAAGCCGGGTGCCGGCCGGATCACGGTCAATGGCCGGGACGTCGACACCTATTTCGCCCGCCCGGTGCTGCGCATGATCATGAACCAGCCGTTCGAGGCCGCGGGGCGCGCTCAGCAGTTCGACGTCACCTGCACGGTCAAGGGCGGTGGCCTTTCCGGGCAGGCGGGCGCCGTCCGTCACGGTATCAGCCGCGCCATGGTCGCCTATGATCCGACCCTTCGTCCTGCCTTGAAGGCCGGCGGCTTCCTGACCCGCGATTCGCGTCGGGTCGAGCGCAAGAAATACGGCCTCGCCAAGGCCCGCCGGAGCTTCCAGTTCTCGAAGCGCTGAGGCGCCTTTCGCTCAATCGACACAAAGCGGCCGCCGGGTTCTCCAGCGGCCGTTTTCTTTTGTGTGATATCCACTAGCTCGTCCCAAGAGCCTGCGTTGGGCAGTGCCGACCGAACTGGGCAATGACCTGTTTGTCCAAGCCTCATCGCTGCTGCCAGGTCTCGCCCCTTAACGACGGGTTAACCTCACGCTGCCAGACTGCTTTCTGGTCCATGCGATCCCGGGAGTCCGCCGCGCCGACGTGAGAAGGTGGGCTAGACTCGGACTCCCAGGATCGCATGGACCAGACCGCGAAGAATAGGCGGGGGTAGGTTAAGGAAACGTTGAGTGGGTCGGGCGCGTCAGATTTTTCCCGCAGCCTGCCGGAGGTATGCCCACATCATCTCTTTCCTACCGTCAACGACTAAATCGACGGTATGCCGCCAAGTTTTCGAGCAAACCTTGGGGATCATCCGAAGTGGTCGCACCACTAGGCGCAGATTGGAAGAACCGCCGTCTCATAGGCCTTCTTGATCTGACGCCCGCTTGTCGGATCCTCCAGCTCCATCTCGAAGCGAGTTGCCGAGCGAATGCCGCCGATCGCCGGCAATGTGCCGGTAAATAGGACTGTGCCCTCCGGGAGCGGGGTATGAGGAGGAAGACCGCGTTCTTCCCGGTAAGCGGCCATGAGCTCTTCCGGCCGGCGGACCGAGGCCAGTGTTCCTTCCTGATAGAGCGTGCGCTCACTGTCTTCTAGAATGTGGGCGCGCAGGATCAGATCGTCCCAATGATCGATCACCTCGTCATAGCTCCAGAGTATGTCCGCCATGGGCTTGCGGCAGAGCTGCTTGGATAGCTGGACGGAATGGGCCTCGAAAGCGCGGTCGGTGTGATCGGAACCTAAGCCGACCCAAAGCCCGTCGGCCATCGAGAGGATCACCGCTTCGGCCTCACCGGAGCTGCTGTCACCAACGACGCTGATCGTCTCGACGGCTCCGGCGAGCAAAGCGGGATCGACGCGGTAGAAGAGCGGCGTCTTCGACGG
>JBCCIN010000387.1:0-4968 GCA_039028235.1 Pseudomonadota bacterium | reverse complement strand
GTGCTCGCCCTCGGCAAGCGCGCCTTTTATCAGCAGCTGGAGATGGGCCTCGCTGACGCCTACGACTTCACCACCGAGGTGATCGTCGACAACGCGCTCGGCAAGGACTTCGAAGAGGGCCTCCAAGCCTTCATCGAGAAACGCAAACCCTCCTGGTGAACCCGTGGGGTTCAGCGTTGACTTTGGGCCGATGGCGGCTTGGAGCAGGGAAGCAAGAGGGTGGGATGAGCGACGCGCTTCATTATGACGACAAGGTGATCGCCCGCATCCTCCGTCGGGTGAGGACCATCGCCGCGGTCGGGCTGAGCGCCAACGACATGCGTCCCTCTTATTTCTCTGCTCTCTACATGAAGAACAAGGGCTACCGCGTGATTCCGGTGAACCCGCGCTATGAAGGCCAGGACATCCTGGGCGAACGGGCGATCGCCTCCCTCGATGACCTCGAAGCCGCGCCGGACATGGTGCAGGTTTTCCGCCGATCGGAGGAGGCACCGGCGGTGGTCGAGGATGCCATACGGATCGGCACCAAGGTCGTCTGGATGCAGCTCGGCGTTCGCCATGACGAGGCGGCGAAGCGCGCCGAGGAGGCCGGGCTCGACGTGGTGATGGATCGCTGCCCCAAGATCGAATACGGACGTCTTTTCGGCGAGATCGGCTGGATAGGCGTCAACCGCCGCACCATTTCGGCGAAGAGAGGACAGGCGGTGCAGCTGCGGCGCCCCAAGGGCGGTCTGCGCAAGAGGGACACATGACATGACTGACGAACATGACGATTACGGCGTCGAGACCCTGGCGATTCACGCCGGCGCCTCGCCCGATCCGACCACGGGCGCGCGTGCGACGCCGATCTATCAGACGACGTCCTTCGTCTTCGACGACGTCGATCATGCCGCATCCCTCTTCAACCTGCAGCAGTTCGGCAACATCTACTCGCGCCTGACCAACCCGACGGTTTCCGTGCTGGAGGAGCGGGTCGCGGCGCTTGAAGGCGGGACGGCAGCCTGCGCCACCTCGAGCGGCCATGCGGCGCAGTTCATCGCGCTCCTGAACCTGATGCGCCCCGGTGACGAGATCATCTCGTCACAAAAGCTCTATGGCGGCTCGATCACCCAGTTCGCCGAGACCTTCCCGCAGTTCGACTGGCATGTGCGCTTCGCCGATCCCACGGACCCCGCAAGCTTCGAGGCCGAGGTGACGGACAAGACGCGGGCGATCTTCATCGAAAGCGCGTCCAATCCCGACGGAATCATCGCCGACATCGAGGCCTTGTCGGCAGTGGCGAAGAAGGCGGGCGTGCCGCTGATCTGCGACAACACCATGCCATCGCCCTATCTCTGCCGGCCGCTCAAGCATGGCGCGGACATCGTGGTGCATTCCATGACCAAATATCTCGGCGGCCACGGGAATTCCATGGGGGGCATCATCGTCGATGGTGGCTCGTTCGACTGGTATCAGAACGACAAGTTTCCGCTGATGACCCAGCCGACCAAGGCTTATCACGGCGTGAAATTCGCAGAAACCTTCGGCGACTTCGGCTTTGCGGTGCGCGCCAAGGCGATCGGCCTCCGCGACATGGGTCCCTGCCTTTCGCCGTTCAACGCCTTCATGATCCTGACCGGCGTCGAGACCCTGCCGCTCAGAATGCAGCGCCATGCCGACAATGCGCTGGAGGTCGCGACCTTCCTCGAAGGCCACCCCGCGGTCGCCTGGGTTTCCTATCCGGGGCTCGCATCCTCGCCGCACCATGCCGTTGCGAAGCGCCTGATGCCGCGCGGCACCGGGGCGGTCTTCACGATCGGCCTCAAGGGCGGCTTCGATGCCGGCGTGCAGCTGGTGGAGACCTGCGAGCTTCTGTCCCACCTCGCCAATATCGGCGATACGCGCTCGCTGATCATCCATCCGGCATCGACCACCCACCGGCAGCTGGACGAAACCCAGCAAAAGGCTGCGGGTGCCGGCCCTGAGGTGGTGCGTCTTTCGATCGGTCTGGAGACCGCCGACGACATTATCGCCGATCTCGATCAGGCGCTCAGCGCCGCAGTCGGCAGTGGCCAGTCGGCGGCGTAAAGTCCGCAGAAGGCAGTCTGCCTCCGTTCCACGCGACGCGAGACCGATGTTTCCGTCAATGGATCGCCAGACCGCGTCGCCTGCAGCGAATTTTCGCCCGACTTTAGCCTTCGTTAACGCTTTGATGTCATGCTGTCTCGCCGGAGAATAGCCATGGCGGGTTAAGGAAAGGTGAACACCGCCGCTATCCCGAGGGCATAGGTCACAATTTTGTCGGCCGGCCTTAGAGCGTGTATCCCGATCGGAAGCCACCAAGAGACACGCTCAACATCTTTGTTTCCTCGCATTTCCTTGTCGAATAGGTGTTTCCACCTGTTCGGGAAAAGCTCTAGCACATTGTTATCCATGCAATTTGAACTAACTTTTAAGGAGACAATATTAAAATAAGGAAATCAAAAATGACTATTTTCAAGATGACACATGGGGATCTTTGGTCGAAGTTGGCGTCACTCGGACTTGCCGCCCTCTTTCTGATCGGCATGGGCGCGATCAATGCCCATGCCACACAATACGAGCATAAGCCGCGGTCATACGACAAGCCAAAGCATCCACCTCATGAACACAAACCACCACCTCACGAAAAGAACCCACCACCTCCGAAAGAAAGCAGTGACGGTCGATGCGATCGTGAGCAGGGGCTGGTCATTGGCTACGAAGTCTATTGCGGCCAACGGCCGGTGGCGACTGCAGAATACACCTTCGCCGAATTTTGGGCGATCCTGACAAGCCTTGCGGGAGGCTCTGGCCAATCAACGCCACCACCGGAGCCGCCGGCCGTACCGACGAAGGCGGCCGTCGAAACACCCCCCGTCGTCAGCGAAGAAAGCCAGTACTATGTGCAGATAGCGGCCATGTGCACCGAGGATAACGCGCGCAAATACTGGGACGATGTGCGGACCCCGCTGGCAACCCAACTGCAAGGTTTGGACGCGCGCTTCGATCCTGTTTCAGCCGTGCCGTCCAACACAACGTTCTATGCCGTGCGCACAGGTCCCTTTGAGGACGAAATTTTGGCGCGAAGCTGGTGTTCGGACCTGAAACGGGACGGCACTGATTGCTTCATTGTCCATCCGGACAAGCAGTAGCGGGGTCAACGGTTCGAAGACCGAGCGTCCTGCTCACTGACCGCCAGACGCCCGTTGAAGCCAGCCGCTGCGTATATCAGTAGCTGGCTTCACGCGTCAGTGGTGCCGGCGGCAGCTGCGGTACCGTCTCAGGATCGCTGCTCACCGCCCTCTCGTCGGCCGGCACGGGGGCTCGGCGCTTGAGATGGCGTGCGGCGGCTTTGGCGGCGGTCTCGCTCAAAGCGGGACCCATCTCGCGCCCACGCAGGAGATCATCCTGATTCTCGACCATGCGCACCAAGGTGAGCGCCGTGGTGCAGCTTGCCGGCGGCAGATGGGGCTGTGGCCAGCCGTCACTGTTCAGGCAGGACTCCGGCAGAACAACGTCCTGCAGCAGGGTCACGGTCACCCCGTGTTCGCTTCCCTCGGCCCCGCCGGTCCCCGAACTCTCGCGCCCGAGCGCATCCAGAGCCGCGGCCACGGCACCGATACGGCCGGTTTTTCCCGCACCATAGGCATCGAGATAGATGTCGGCGCGGCCGTCGGGGTCGACCTCATCGAGAAAGGTGGTGAGTTCGTAGTGCTCGGCCGAACTGAGCTCGCTCTGTCCGCTCGCGAAGGTCACCTGATGCGACAGCCTCACCGGCTCCACCAGGAACCGGTTGTCGGCCGGCGGCGACGGTGCCTCCGCAGTGCACCCGATCAGCAAGGAACCGGCAAGCGCCGCAGCCAGGAACGAGGTGTTGAGCGGGCGCGGGAACAGACGGCGCCTGAGGCGGTCAAAGGCAATCGACATCAGAATCATCCCGTCAGTTGACGATGAAGCCGGCACGCTTCTTGTCTTTCCTGGCAAGCGGCTTGGCCGGCTCGTCCAGGCGATCATTGGGGAGCGCGATATTGGTGTTGCTGATCGGCTTCACGAGATAGGGCGTGATCAGGATGACCAGCTCGGTCTCATAGCGCCGGAAACGCTGCGAGCGGAACAGCTGGCCGAGCACCGGCACGTCGCCCAGAACCGGGAACTTGTCGGTGTCTGTGGTGAGGTCACGCTGGAACAGGCCGGCAATCGCGAAGGTCTGGCCGCTCGCCAGCTCGACACTGGTCTCGGCGCGCCTGACGGTGAAGGCCGGAACCGAGAAGCCGTCCAGTACCACGGCACCCGCCTGGCTGATCGAACTCACCTCGGGACGCACACGCAGATTGATGCGCTCGCCGGGGAGAAGCGTCGGGATGAAGTCGAGCGACACGCCGAACGGCTTGTAGTCGATGGTGACGGTCTCGCCGCCGCCGCCGCCAGGGACCAGGATCGGAATCTCGCCGCCGGCCAGGAAGTTGGCGGGCTCGCCATTGACCGAGGTCAGGTTGGGCTCGGCCAGAACATTGACGATGCCTTCACGCTGCAGCGCATCGATGAAGGCGTCGATGCTGACATCACCAAACTCGCCAGTGAAGTCGACCCGGCCGAACTGCTCGCCGTCCAGCCCGACATCCCGCGCCAGCAGATCGCTGCCCGCCGTGAGGAAGTTGCCGGTGGAGAGACCGAACAGAAAGTCGTCCGCATCCACCAGGGCATCCCAGTTGACGCCGAGATTGAAGACGTCGTTTCGGCTGACCTCCGCGAAACGAACGCGGATGTTGACCTGCTGGGAACCGGTGATGGTGGTGTTGTTGACCGTCGGCCCCTGGGTCCGTTGCAGCTCCTCGGTGACGGCGGCGACATTGATCGCCTCGCCGACACCGGCAACCTGGCCATCGGCGACCAGCGTTCCCGAGCGTTCCGAAACCGTGGCGCTGGTTGCCGGTGACACCGCCGTAATCTGTTTTTGCGCGGCGTTGG
>JBCCIN010000386.1:0-4979 GCA_039028235.1 Pseudomonadota bacterium | reverse complement strand
GCTGGGCGATGCCGAGCGGCGCCGTCAGGCCCGATGCGACTTCTTCGAGATTAACATCAACGGCGCTTGCAGGAGCAGCCAAGATCGTGCTGCCCATCAAGACCGCGAAAGCTGAACTGAGAATATGCTTCCTGTTCACGTCGTACCTCCCCTGGTGTTGAACCGGATGCCTCATCCGGGTGCGCGGGCCTCGAAGGCCCTTACCTGGATTAAACTTCAAGCGTTGAACATTTGCAATCTGCCGTCCCTGGTCTCCTTGTTTTTCTCTAGGCAAACTGGTTGGTATACGCAGGAGATCAACCCCCGGATCAACCATTGGCACAGATGCAACCCACCCTCGTTATCCTTGTCGTCGGCCTGGCACCCTCGCTTGTCGGGGAGCACACGCCGAACTTGAAAAAGCTCGCCGATCAAGGCGCCATGCGTCCTCTGCATTCGGTGACGCCTGCTGTTACCTGCGCGGCGCAATCGACCCTGCTGACCGGTCTCAAGCCGTCCGGCCATGGCGCCGTCGCCAATGGCTGGTATTTTCGCGATCTGTCGGAAATTTGGCTCTGGCGTCAGTCGAATCGTCTGGTCGCCGGCGAGAAGATCTGGGATGCGGCGAAGAAGCGCGACCCGGACTTCACCTGCGCCAAGATGTTCTGGTGGTACAACATGTACGCGTCGGCGGATTGGAGTGCGACGCCTCGCCCGATGTATCCGGCTGATGGCCGCAAGATCCCCGATCACTACGCCGAACCGCCGGAACTGCATGACGAGCTGGATCAAAAGCTCGGTCAGTTCCCGCTATTCACCTTCTGGGGACCGATGGCGGACATCTCATCGTCCGACTGGATCGCAAAAGCGACACTGCATGTGATGGAGACGCGAAAGCCGACGCTCGCCCTCACCTATCTGCCGCATCTCGATTACAATCTGCAACGCCTCGGCCCGGATCTCGGCCATCCACGTTTGCAGGAGGATCTGAGCGAGATCGACGCCTTGTGCGGCGAACTGATCGAGGCGGCGGAAAAGGAAGGGCGCCGGATCGTCGTGGTCTCGGAATATGGCATCACCACGGTCACCGATGCCGTGCACATCAACCGAGCGCTGCGCGAGGCTGGGCTGATCCGCGTGCGGCCGGAAGAGTTCGGACGTGAGATTCTCGACGCTGGCGCATCGGCGGCCTTTGCCCTCGCGGATCACCAGATCGCCCATGTCTATGTGAACGACAAGGCGCGGATCGGCGAGATCAAAGTGCTCATCGAGGGCTTGGACGGCGTTGAGCAGGTGCTGGACGAGGACGGCAAGCGGGCCTTCGGCCTCGACCACCCGCGCTCAGGCGAACTGGTGGCGATCTCGAATCCGGATCGATGGTTCAGCTATTACTACTGGCTGGATGACGCCGTCGCCCCCGACTTCGCACGCACCGTCGACATTCACCGAAAGCCCGGCTATGACCCCGTCGAGCTCTTCTTCGACCCGGCGATCAGCAATCCCAAACTTGCGGCCGGCTGGCGTCTGGCCAAACGAAAGCTCGGCCAGCGCGCTTTGATGGACGTAATCTCGTTGAAAGACACACAGCTGGTGAAGGGATCACATGGCCGCCTGACCGATGATCCCGATGAAGGGCCGCTGGTGATCACGTCCGAGCCAGACCTGCTCGACGGTAATGGTCCGGTAGATGCGACCGCCTTCAAGCAGCTGGTGCTCGATCACATCTTCAGCTGAGCTCTTCTCTGACCCAGTTCAGCTCTCTCGCGATGGCGGTCGACACCGGAACGCCGCGATAACGCTCGGGCAAGACGTCCCAGGTATAGGTCTCGACTTCGAGATGGCCGGAAATCGGATTCTCGCGGTGCAGTGCCAAAATGTCTCTGAGAAAATCCTGGGTGGTCGAGAAATGCTGCAGCTCGTCCAGGAAGATCGGCACGTGGAAATGGACCCGCCATTCATGGCCGAGCGCCTGGTCGAGCGCAGCGAGTGCGTCGGGAAGATCGAGATGACGAACCAGCCCGTCGCCCCTGCGTTCGATCACCTGATGCAGATAGACTGGCTCGTCGAACCCTGCGAGGGTCTCGGGTGTGTCTGGGGTGACCATCGGAATTCGCAAGGCAGCACTCAGCTGCACCTTCGGGATGGCAATCCCGGCACTGCGCAGCGCCTCGATGCTGCCGCTTGGGGCCTCATACTCGACCGCTGCGTGGCAGACGTCATAGCAGACGCCGAGATGACGCCGGAGCGCCGTCTCCGCCGCTGCTGACGAGAGGCCTGTGAGCCCGCTCAGGCGACGGCAGGCGGCAGGCGAGAACAGAGACTGCTCAAAGAAGGCGACAGTCTCATCGATGGTTTCGAGAAAGCAGCAAGGTTCGGGTTCGAGCGCGAGTGCGATCACCTTCCCAGTCTGACGCTCGACATCGATCAGTTTGGCGACGTGACAAAGCAAATGGTCGGTGATGCTCTCGACCATGCCCGGGTCGGAGGCCAATGGCTTGAACGTACCAGGCACCGTGCTGATACTGCCCTCCATGCCGTCCGGGAGAAGGGCAGCGAGAAGGTCGGCCATGCGATCACTGTATGTGAGCCGCTCGTCGTGTGACCAGTCAGGCTGATAGACCTGCTCCTTGACCCGCTGGCCGTGAAACGGACCATAGGGAAAGCCATTGATGGTGAAGACGTAATAGCCGCCCTCTGCCAGAAACGCTTGGAACTCTTCGAGTCGGTCAGACGCCGACAGCGCTTCTGCAGCGATCGCCGATAGGCGAAGGCCGACACCCATGGAGTCGTCAGGCGACGCCTCGGCTTTGATCGCTGGAAGATTGGCTTCGAGCCGGGAGAAGATGTCGTCCCAGCTTTCGCCGGCGTGAATGTTGGTGCAGTAGGTGAGATGCGGCGCGTCGTCGGCCGATCCGATCCGCATCAATCAGCTTCCCGCGACTTCAACCAGCCGATCGCCTCCAACATCTTCGCCTCGTCGATCTCATGAACCTCGACGCCGACGCCGATCCCATCCAGGAGGGTCACGGTGAGTTCACCGCCGAGATGCTCCTGAAAGTCTCGAAGCCCCTTGAGCACGGCGACTGTGCCGTCATTGGCCGTGGTTTCGAGGGCAGGATGCCAGAGCCTGAAGCCGAGGTGCTCGAGAAGTGCGCAAATCCGGATCTCCTCCCCTTCACCGAGCAGGCCGGCGAGCACGGAATAGCGGGCGTCGAGCGCGATACCGATCGCGACAGCCTCGCCGTGGCGCAGATGGTGGTGGGTGAGGCTTTCCAACTTGTGCGCGGACCAGTGACCGAAGTCGAGTGGACGCGCGCTGCCGGTCTCGAAAGGATCCCCACCATGCCCGATCTGGTGCATATGCAGCTCGGCGCAGCGGCGGATCATATAGGCCATGGCATCGGACGCGAAGGTGACGAGGTCGTCGGCGCGATGCTCCAGCCATGCGAAGAAATCCGCATCACGGATCAGCGCCACCTTCACCGCTTCCGCCATGCCGGCGATTTTCTCGCGCGGCGGCAGATCATCGATCAGATCCTGATCGTTGAGCACCGCGAACGGCGGGGCGAAGGTGCCGATGAAATTCTTGACGCCTTGAAGATTGACGCCGTTCTTGACGCCTACCCCACTGTCGTTCTGTGAGAGCACGGTGGTCGGCACACGGATCAGCCGAACGCCTCGATGGGTCGTAGCCGCCACAAGGCCGACGGCGTCCAGGACCGCGCCACCACCAATCACGATCACATAGGAGTGCCGATCGATATGATGGTCGACCAGGCGCTGCTGGATATCTTCGGTGAAAAACAGCTCGTTCTTGATGCGTTCGCCGCCGGGAACCGGGATCGGCGGGCTGACGAGATCTATTCTGTCCTCGTGCGCCTTCGCATAGGCCATGACCGAGGCCTTCAAGCCCGGCCTGGAACTCAAAACGCCATCATCGATGAAGACCAGGCAACGGTGGCGCTTTGCCGGCTCGAGGCGAGACAACGTGTCGACCAGGACCGCGCTCCCCGGATCGAAAAGGCCTCGGGTGAAACAGACAGGAAAATCGTAGCTGACCTGGAAACGCTGCCAGCTGACGTCGTGTCTGTCCGCCACGCTGTTCCCGGCGGCCGTTTCGTGTTCCTTGACCGTCATCGTCGTTTCCCTCGATGGCCGAAGGCTCGGCCATGCCTCCCTGAAAACCGTCCCCACATCCTGGCTTCTACCGTCGTCGAAGGCGGCAAAGCTGGGCTCTTCTTGCAGACAACCGCTTGTCAGCCCTTTTCTTGACCATCATCATAGGCATTGAAAAGCCTGCCAGTCCAGACACTGCGGAAAGTGGACATATGCGCGCTGTAAATGCCCTGTTCTGCCTCGTTCTGCTGCTCTTTGCCGTCGTTCAGTACAACGATCCGGATTTTCTTTTTTGGTCCATCCTCTATGCTCTCGCCGCACTTTGGTGTGGCCTGGCTGCCGCAATGCCTGAGGTGCTGACGACGCACGGCATTCTTCGCGCATCCTTCCTCGTCTGCCTGATCGGCGCGCTCGTCGGCACCGTCTACTACTGGCCGACCGGCAAGGCCTGGTGGATGAAGGACGTGATCTGGAATGACGAAGCGGTTCGGGAAGGCCTGGGCATGGTGATCATCACTGCCGGTCTTCTCTCGGTCAGCATTACCTGGTGGCTCCGGGAAGAAGCGACGGCCTAAAGCCGCTGCACCGACATTCTGGGCGTAACACCATTGGGTAAGGCCGATTTTTCTTGAGCGGTCTCAACGACGGCTGACTAGCACCAGCCGCTGAGTCCTCGTTAACTCATCAATGCCATGGCGGATTAAGGAACGGTCTACGCAGCCGCTTTACCGTGAGCGTAAGCCAGAATGTTGCGCGGCCGGCATCAACTGTCACCGTCGTTCATTCGTGACACAAAATTGCGGCGGCCGAGGCTCTTAGCCCCCGCCCCCGCCAACCACAAATCAACGCAGGCGCGCGTCGCGCCCACCATGTACACCTCGGGC
>JBCCIN010000385.1:0-4996 GCA_039028235.1 Pseudomonadota bacterium | reverse complement strand
TCGCGCCTGCTCGCGATCTGCGCCCTCGGCCTCGTCGGCATCGGCGTCGCCCTCATCTTCTTGATGTTCAGCGCGATCGACGTCGCCATCACCCAGCTCATGGTGGAAACCCTATTCGTCGTACTTGTGGCGATCGTACTCTTGCGCCTACCGGGCTTCGCCGGTAATGCGCATCCGGGCCGCTTCGGCAGCCTGCGCGATGCGGCGATCGCCATCGGTGCCGGCATCGTTGTCGCCCTCGTGACGACGGGCGTGGCGCTCACGCCGATCGATCTGGCGATCCCGCAATTCTTCGAGCAGAACAGCTACACCGAGGCCTTTGGGCGCAATATCGTGAACGTCATCCTGGTCGACTTCCGCGCGCTCGACACGCTGGGCGAGATCGCCGTCGTCGCGACCGCCGCCCTTGCGGTGATCGCTCTTCTTAAGATCCGTCCGTCCAAACCAGCGGCGGGTGGCAGCCGATGAACTCGCTGATCTTCAGGACCGTCAGCCGCTTTCTCGTCGGGCTGATGCTGCTGTTTTCGATCTTTCTGCTGCTTCGCGGCCATAACGAGCCGGGGGGCGGGTTTATCGGCGGGCTGGTCGCGGCCGCCGGCATCGTCGTCTACGGCCTCGCCGAAGGCCCGGCCGCGGTCCGAAAAATTCTCCGGGTCGACCCCCGCGGCATCGCCATGGCCGGCCTCCTGATCGCTCTGTTCGCGGGCGTGCTCGCCGCCTTCACCGGTGCTGCTTTCCTCACCGGCCTTTGGACCTTCATCGGCGCCACGCCCGGAGACAAGGGGCTGGCGCTGGGCACGCCCCTGATCTTCGACGTCGGGGTTTATCTTGTAGTGGTCGGCGGCGTGCTCGGCATGGTGGTCGCACTGGAGGAGGAGATTTAAGCCATGGAAATCCTCCTCGGATCGCTCGCCGGCATTCTCATGGCCGCCAGTGTCTGGCTGATGCTGAGCCGCAATCTGGTGAAGTTTCTTCTGGGCCTTGTCCTGATCGGCAATGTCGCCAATCTCGTGATCTTTGCGAGCGGTGGGCTCACCTATGGCGCCCCTCCCTTGATCGCGGACGGTGAGACGGTGCCGACCACGCTGGTCGCCAACCCGCTGCCCCAAGCGCTGATTCTCACCGCCATCGTCATCGGCTTTGGCCTGGTCGCCTTCACCCTGGTGCTTGCCCTTCGCGCTTATCAGGAATTGGGCACGGTCAATGTCGACGCCATGAACCTTGCGGAGGAAGCGGCGGTCTCCAGCGGTCAAAAGAAAGCCGAGGTGCATGACTTGAGAGATGCCGCATGAGCTGGCTCCTCGTCGCCCCGATTCTCATGCCCATGGCCACGGCGGCCCTGATCTTTCTGTCGCCGGCCGACCGCACGCTGCGCGGCCAGATCAGCGTGCTTGGTGCCGGCGCTCTTACCGTGCTCGGCGCGCTCCTCCTTGTCAGCGTATGGACCTATGGACCGGTCGCCGGCTACATGGGCAACTGGCCCGCGCCCTTCGGCATCACGCTGGTGGCCGATGTCTTCAGCGCCCTGATGGTGCTGACATCGGGCATTGCCGGCCTCGCCGTCTCCATCTACGCGCTCGTCGACATCGACCACGAGCGTGCCGCCGGCGGTTTCGACAGCTTTTTCCAGATGCTTCTGGCCGGCGTGGTCGGCGCCTTTCTGACCGGCGATCTCTTTAATCTCTACGTCTGGTTCGAGGTGATGCTGATCGCGTCGTTCGCCCTGATGACCCTGGGCGGCGACAGGCGGCAGCTTGACGGTGCGGTCAAGTATGTCGCGATCAACCTGATCTCCACCGTCCTCCTCCTGACCGCGATCGGCCTTCTCTACGGCCTCGCCGGCACCCTCAATATGGCCGACTTGCACGGCAAGCTCGTTGACTTGGAACATCAGGGGCTGCTCGGTGTTGTCGCTGTGCTCTTCCTGATTGCGTTCGGTATCAAGGCCGCTGTATTCCCGCTGTTTTTCTGGCTGCCGGCCAGCTACCACACGCCGCCGATCGCGGTCTCGGCGATCTTTGCCGGCCTGATGACCAAGATCGGTGTCTACGCGCTCATCCGCACCTTCACGCTGATTTTTCCCGATGACATCGGATGGGTGACGGAAACCCTCTTCGTTGTAGCACTCGCCACGATGGTGGTCGGCGTGCTGGGCGCCATCGCGCAGACCGACATCCGGCGCATGCTCGCCTTTCAGGTGATCGCCTCCATCGGTTTCCTGCTGCTCGGCATGGCACTCGGATCGACCTTGGCGATGACCGCGGCAGTTTTCTACATGGTCCACGCCATCCTCTTGAAGACCCAGCTGTTCATGTTGCTCGGCATTATCGGCCGCGATGCCGGCGGCTTCGAGCTTGACCAACTTGGCGGCCTCTACAGGAGCCGGCCGGGCCTAGCAGTCGCCTTTCTCATCGCAGCGCTCGCCCTGATGGGTATCCCGCCGCTGACCGGCTTTTGGCCCAAGGTGATGATCATCGAGACCGGCCTCGAGCTCGGCGCACTTCTGGCGGTGACCGTGGTGATCGTCTACAGCCTCCTCACCTTCGTCCCGCTGATCCGCATCTGGTCTCACGCCTTCTGGTCCCCCGCGACGGCGGGGAGCGGCGACTTTGATTTTGGTGCCCGGCGGACCGAGAATCGACTGCTGACGCTGCCGGCGGTCGGCCTTGCTCTAGTGGTCCTGGCGATCGGGCTGATGCCGGAGCCGCTCCTGCAGATCGCCGAAGGGGCTGCCACAGGCATTCTCGAACCGGAGGCCTATCTGCAGGCGGTGCTCGGCACACCTGGTGACGACGTCGCCCAATTGACGGAGCCCGCCCGATGACCCCCTTCGTGATCAATCTGGCGCTTGCCGTCGGCTGGGCGGCTCTGTTCAGCGCCTTCACCTTGCCAAGCCTGGCGACGGGCTTCGCCGTCGGCTACGCCATCCTCTGGGTGCTGAGTCCGCTGTTCGGCGACAGCCGCTATTGCCGAAAGCTGTTCGACATCCTGAGGCTCACGGCCTTCTTCCTCTGGGAATTGCTGATTTCCAGCCTGCAGGTCGCCTGGGATGTGATCACGCCGACCCATCGAAGCCGTCCCGGCATCGTCGCCGTCCCGATCGACGCGAAGACGGATCTCGAAATCACAGCACTTGCCAATCTCGTGTCGCTCACTCCCGGTACCCTGTCGCTCGACCTGAGCGCCGATGCCAAGACGCTATACGTGCACGCCATGTTCGTCGACGACCCCGAAGCGATCCGTCGCGACATTCGCGATGGCATGGAGCGCCGCGTGCTGGAGGCTCTTCGATGATCGACTTCGCCGCCATGGATATGATCGATCTCGGCATTGTGATCGCCCTGGCGCTGACGACCATCGGCGGTATTGCCGGCTGCATCCGCCTCGTGCTCGGCCCGAGCCTCGCCGACCGGGTGGTTTCTCTGGACCTTGTGACGATCCTGTTGATCGCCATCGCCGCACTGCTCGCCCTCAAGACCGGCGAGGCGGTCTATCTCGACCTCGGCCTGGCGCTCGCCCTGGTCGGCTTTCTCGCCACCGTAGCCTTCGCGCGCTACGCCGAACGCCGTCCCGAACGGCAGAACGACCGTAGTGAGTTCATGCCGAAGATCGGCTTGGCATCCGCGCCGAAGGCGGAGAAAGAGCCATGACCGAGGTTATCGTCGCTCTCCTCCTGGTGTCCGGTGGCGCGTTCGCCGCGATCGCCGGTCTTGGTCTTCTTCGCCTGCCGGACATCCTGATCCGTATGCATGCCTCGACCAAAGCCGGCACGCTCGGTGTCGGTCTGATCGTCGCCGCCGTCGCCGTCCATTTCGACATGGCGCTGGTGACCACGAAGGCCGTACTGATCATCCTGTTCCTGCTCCTGACCGCCCCGGTCGCCGCCCATCTGATCGGCCGTGCCGCCTATCGCTCCGGCACGAGGCTATGGTCCGGAACGGTGATCGACGAGGCAAGGCAGGACACTATTTCAGGAAGCGACAGGACGGCGTGACCGTTCAGCTTGTCCAGGCCTTGTTTCTTATGGCCTGGGCAGGACGGCGATCTCGAACCAATATTCCCGAAGGCGCGTCATCGCTTCGAAGAAGCTGGTCCAGTTCAGCGGTTTTCGGATGTAGGTGTTTGCGCCAATTGCATAGCAGGCGTCGATATCCCGTTCATCGTCGGAATTGGTCATCACGATCGTCGGGATGCTCTTCAGCTCGGGAAGCTGCTTGATCTCGTCCAGGACCTTGCGGCCGTCGAGGCCCGGCATATTGAGATCGAGCAGGATGATTCCGGGGCGCGGCGAGGTCTCCGGCTCGGCATAGGAACCACGCCTCAGGAGATAGTCCAACGCCTCCTGCCCGTTCTCACAACGGTGGATGGGATTCTTCAGATTGGTGCCCTTGAGCAAAGCGCGCCTTGTCGCATCATAATCGTCGTCGCTGTCTTCGACGATCAGGATCGTCTGAGTGGCGTTCACACAGTTCATGGCGGTTTGATGGCTCCCTTGTCCGGCTGTGACCGTTCAACCGGCACGGCCCAAGGCAATTTCCAATGTCGTTGTAGGCATGATAAATCAATTTTTGGTTGCATAACAGATCTCATCTGATGCCTTGTCGTCGCTGCCATCAATGATCAGGACAAGCCGGCTTTAGCTCGAGGTGCTGGGACTTCGACATGAGATGCTGTCTGCAGCGTAAAGAAGAAGGTGGACCCTTCGCCGAGCGTCGACTCGACCCGGATGTCACCACCATGATTCTCCACGATCTTCTTGGCGAAGGTGAGGCCGGCACCGGTCCCCTCCCCATAGGTTTTGGGGCTATTCAGTCGCTTGAAGATGCGGAAGATCTCGGTCTGAAACCGCTCGTCGATGCCGATGCCATTATCCCGGACGTAAAAGGTTGTGTGGGACTGCGAGGTCGCCTCTCCTTCGGCCCCGCATCCGATTTCGATGACCTTCTCAGGTGAATCGTTGTATTTGGCGCCATTGACGATGAGGTTCTTGAAAAGC
>JBCCIN010000384.1:0-5006 GCA_039028235.1 Pseudomonadota bacterium | reverse complement strand
TAGAAGTCGCTTGGATGCTCGAACCTCGTCCCTGTGAGCCGGCGTTTCTAATCTTTACTCCTGTTAAGCACCGCCCTGCGCCCCTGCCTGAGCGCCGGTCACGGCGATCAACTGGAGAATATCGGACTTGCTGCAGCCGCGGGAGAGGTCGTTGGCTGGATGGTTGAGGCCTTGGAGGATGGGGCCGATGGCGGTGGCGCCGCCGATGCGCTGGGCGATCTTGTAGCCGATATTGGCGGAATCGAGACTAGGGAAAATGAAGACGTTGGCGTCGCCTGCGAGGATTGAATTCGGCGCCTTCGTGCGGCCAATCTCCGGGACGATCGCAGCATCGAACTGGATTTCGCCATCGATGATCAGATCAGGGTCGGCCTTACGCGAGATCGCCACCGCCTCGGTGACACGGTCGATCGATTCATGCCGGGCACTGCCCATGGTCGAGAAGGACAGCATGGCGACCCTCGGTGTCTCCCCCGTCATGGCGCGAAAGGAGGCGGCGGAGGAGAGGGCGATGCCGGCGAGCTCTTTGGGCGTGGGCTGAACCACCAGCGCGCAGTCCGCGAAAACCACGGGGCGGTCGTGCGGTTGCGGGAGCAGCATCAGGAAAAAGCTTGAGACGGTCTCGACGCCGGGTGCCTTGCCGATGATCTGCAGCGCCGTTCTGACCGTGTCCGCCGTCGTCGCCACGGCACCACCGATGGTGCCGTCGGCATCACCTTCGCGCACCATCATCGCAGCGAAGGCAAGCGGATCGCGCATAGCCGCCAGCGCACCGTCACGCGAAACACCTTTGTGCTGTCGAAGCTGGAAATAGGCCTCGGCATAAGCCTCCAGCCGATCGGACGTGGCCGGATCATAGACCGTGACGAGATCCCGACCCGGCGCATCGCCGGCTAGCCTATCGACGACCTCTGCCCGGCCGACCACTGAGACCTTGGCGACACCTTCCTTGGCCGCCTCAAGCGCGGCCTGCACAACGCGCTCGTCCTCACCCTCGGCAAGCACGATGCGCGGCGACACCCGCCGCGCAATCGCCGTGATATCGTCAAGAACCCCCATGTGCGACGCGCACCTCGTTGACTTGCCTGACACGGACCCAGACGCTTGGCGAGCCAAACGGCCGGGTCAGGTCCCCGGTTCGAAAGCTTGGGCGCAAATCATCGAACCAGGCTCTGGCAAGTCTACGCAGCCCCACGTTGGGGCTGCATGTCGGAGGCGGAGATGCCGGCGACCTTGACGGGGGCTTTCATGGCGTCGCGGCGGAAGGGTTCGCCGAGTTCCTGATTGAGGACGACTTCGAGGAAGGTGGTGACGTTGTCGTTCATCTGTTCCTTGATCGCGACGCGAAGGGCCTCGGTCAGCGCGTCCATACTGCGCACCTGGACGCCTTTGACGCCGCAGGCATCGGCGACTTTCGCGTACTCGACACCCAGATTCAGCTCGGTGCCGACGAAGTTATCGTCGAACCAGAGCGTGGTGTTGCGCTTTTCCGCACCCCATTGGTAGTTGCGGAAAATGACCATGGTGATCGGCGGCCAGTCGTTGCGGCCGCAGGCGGTCATCTCGTTCATGGAGATGCCGAAGGCGCCATCGCCCGCGAAGCCCACGACGGGGGTATCCGGGCAGCCGATCTTGGCGCCGAGGATCGAGGGGAAGCCGTAACCGCAGGGACCGAACATGCCGGGGGCAAGATATTTCCGGCCTTCCTCGAACGTGGGGTAGGCATTGCCAATGGCGCAATTGTTGCCGATGTCGGTCGAGATGATCGCCTCTTTCGGCAATGCTGCCTGGATCGCGCGCCAGGCCATGCGTGGACTCATGCGATCCGGCTCGCGATTGCGGGCTCGCTCGTTCCAGTTGGTGCCGGGATCGTCGTCCTCGTGGTCCATTGAGGAGAGCTGCTGCAGCCAGCGGGACTTGGTGGTGGCGATCACGGCCTTGCGGTCATCGCGACCGGCATCGCCTGCGTGATCACCGAGCTGGTCGAGGATCTGCTCCGCGACTTGCTTGGCGTCACCCTGAATGCCGACGGTGACTTTCTTGGTGAGACCAATGCGATCAACGTTGATGTCGACCTGGATGATTTTTGCCGACTTCGGCCAGTAGTCTATCCCATAGCCGGGTAGGGTGGAAAAAGGGTTCAGGCGGGTGCCCAGCGCCAGCACCACGTCGGCCTTCTCGATCAGTTCCATGGCCGCCTTCGAGCCATTGTATCCGAGCGGGCCGCAGGCGAGCGGGTGGGAGCCGGGGAAGGCGTCGTTGTGCTGGTAGTTGCAGCAGACGGGCGCATCGAGGCGTTCGGCCAGGGCCACCGTCGCCGGGATGGCACCGCCGATGACCACGCCGGCACCGTTCAGGATAACGGGGAACGTGGCGTCCGAGAGCAGCTTTGCCGCCTCGGCGATCGCGGTCGCTCCGCCGCGCGGCGGCTCGATGTTGACGGTGAGCGGCAGGTCGATGTCGACCACCTGGGTCCAATAATCACGCGGCACGTTGATCTGCGCAGGGGCCGAGCCGCGCCAGGCCTTCTCGATCACACGGTTCAGAACCTCGGCGATGCGCGACGGGTCCTTCACCTCCTCCTGATAGCAGACGATGTCCTCGAAGAGCGCCATCTGCGGCATTTCCTGAAAGCCGCCCTGGCCGATGGTCTTGTTGGCGGCCTGGGGGGTCACAAGGAGAAGCGGCGTGTGGTTCCAATAGGCCGTCTTGATTGGCGTCACGAAATTGGTGATGCCGGGGCCGTTCTGCGCGATCGCCATGCACATCTTGCCGGAGGCGCGGGTGTAGCCGTCAGCAGACATGCCGGCGTTGCACTCATGGGCGCAATCCCAGAACTTTATGCCGGCGGCTGGGAACAGGTCCGAAATCGGCATCATCGCCGAGCCGATAATGCCGAAGGCGTGCTCGATGCCGTGCATCTGCAGCACTTTGACGAACGCCTCTTCCGTGGTCATTTTCATCAGACGGTCTCCGCAAGGTAAGTGTTCATTCAGTTTTGGCGCGGCGGTCCGCGAGGATCATATCGCTGGCCTTCTCGCCGATCATAATCGTCGGCGCATTGGTGTTGCCACTGACGATCGTCGGCATGATCGAGGCATCAGCGACTCTGAGATTGGCGACACCATGCACGCTCAGCCGGTCGTCGACCACTGCCATATTGTCGTGGCCCATCCTGCAAGTGCTGGTGGGATGATAGATCGTCTGGCTGATATTGCGCGCGGCGTCCAGCAGTTCCTCGTCGGTCTGAGGCGATCCGGCAGGAACGTGCTCGCGCACGATGAAGGGGCTGAGCGCTTTGGTCCTGGTCATGTTTCGCGCGAACTTGACGGCTCTGACGGCACAGAGCTGGTCAGCCGGGTCCGAGAGGTAGTTGGGGACGATCTTCGGGTGATCGCCGGCTCTGGGCGTCGTAATGTGGATATGGCCGCGGCTGTGGGGGCGCAGTTGGCAAACTGACGAGGTGATGCCCGGAAAGGGATGCATGACGATGCCAGGCTTGTCGGCGCTCAGCGGCTGGAAGTGGAACTGGATATCCGGTGTGTCGAGCCCTTCCATCGACTTCGCGAAGATGCAGACCTGGCTCGCGCCGAGGCTCATCGGTCCGGTTCGGGTGAGGGCATATTGCAGGCCGATACCGATTCGGCGCACGAGGCTGTTGATGGCGCTGTTGAGCGTCGGCACGTTGACCTCGTAAACCAGGCGGATCTGCAGGTGGTCCTGCAGACATTCACCGACCCCCGGCAGCTCATGGCGGACCTCGACCCCGGCGGCCTTGAGGATATCGCCGGCGCCGATGCCTGAGAGCTCGAGAATCTGTGGCGAGCCGACGGCGCCTGCTGCAAGGATCACCTCGCCGCCCGGCTTCAAGGTGATCACTTCGGACGTGCCGTCCCGCTGATAGTGCACCCCTGTCACTGAAGCTGCGTCGCCGTCTGCGAAGGTGAGCGACTGGACATGCGCATGGGTGATGATCTCGAGGTTGCGCCTGACTCGCGCCGGTTTCAGAAAGGCCTTGGCACTGGAGCAGCGTAGGCCGTTTCTGGCGGTCTGCTGGAAGTAGCCTGCACCTTCCTGCACAGCACCATTCATATCGTCGCTGCGCGGCACGCCCATCTCGACCGCAGCACCGATGAAGGCTTCGGCAATATCGCTTTTTGCCCGCATGCGCGACACGGCGAGCCCGCCGTCGGCACCGTGATAGGTGCTCTCGCCGTCTTCGTGCCGCTCGGAGCGCTTGAACAGCGGGAGCACGTCGTCATAGCCCCAGCCTCGATTGCCGAGCTGCGCCCACTGGTCGTAGTCCTCGCGCTGGCCGCGGACATAGAGGAGGCCGTTGATCGAGCTCGAACCGCCCAGCGTCTTGCCGCGCGGCCAGTCGAGCGATCGGCCATTCAGCCCCGGATCGGGCTCGGCTTTGTAGCACCAGTCGGTGGCCGGGTTGTGCAGCGTCTTGAAATAGCCGACCGGGACATGAATCCAGGGATTCCAGTCGCGCGCGCCGGCTTCCAGCAGGACGACGTCGATATCGGGGTCGGCGCTCAAACGGTTGGCGATGACGCAGCCTGCCGACCCTGCTCCGATGATGATGAAATCGGCCTCGATGTCGCGTACGCCTCCTGATCGAGCTAGCTTTTCCTACGATTTGGTATCGTAGAGTTATTGAGATTTGAACCGCACCACAAGTCCCATCGATGGTGATGGCGAGGCTTTGCGTTCGGGACCGATTGCGGCCTCCGACCTTGGACTGCTGGTGCTGATCGAACCACCTCATCTAGGCGAGGGTTCAGGCCGGTAAATCCGGCTTGACAAGAGGATTGGGCCATTCTAAAAATTTAAAACGTTTTAGAGATAGTTTTCTTGCAATCTAAAACGTTTCAGGGAGGCCTTCTTGGCCAGACGCCGAACGCTCAAACAGCTTGCCGAGGAACTCGACCTTTCGGTCGCGACGGTGTCGCGTGCACTCGGCGGCTATGAGGATATCGCGCTCAAGACGCGCGAGCGGG
>JBCCIN010000383.1:0-5035 GCA_039028235.1 Pseudomonadota bacterium | reverse complement strand
GCCGAATTCGTTATTGGTGCCATAGGTGATGTCACAGGCATAGGCGGCCTTGCGGTCGTGCTCCGGCAGATTGGGCACGATGCAGCCGACGGTGAGGCCGAGGAAATTGTAGATCTCGCCCATCCACTGGCTGTCGCGTCGTGCCAGGTAGTCGTTGACCGTCACCACATGGCATCCCTGGCCTTCGAGCGCGTTCAGGTAGACCGCGAGCGTGGCCACCAGGGTCTTGCCTTCACCGGTTTTCATCTCGGCGATCTTGCCCTGGTGCAGCACCATGCCGCCGATCATCTGCACATCGTAGTGACGCTGACCGAGGGTGCGCTTCGCCGCCTCACGCACTGTCGCGAAAGCATCGTTCAGGATGTCGTCCAGGCTCTCGCCGGCCTCGATGCGCTCGCGCAGCCAGTCCGTGCGGGCTTTGAGCTCGTCGTCGGACAGGGCTTCCAGATCAGGCTCAAGCGCATTGATCGCGTCGACCCGGTTGCGCAAAGTCTTGACGAAGCGGTCGTTGGCCGAACCGAACAGCCGCTTGGCGAGGGCGCCAATCATGGACGCATAGCCCTCCAAATGGGGGAAAGAAGACGCATTTTTTCAAACTGTCAGATAGGCAGTTTGCCGGGAGGTGTCAACGCGCGCGCCCAAGGCCGCAGGCGCATCCCAGCGGTTTCAGCCTTGCCTTGAGCATCATCCCACCTAGATGCAGAGCCGTATCGAGCGCGTGCGCATCTGCGGACCGATGGGTGCCACGCTTGTAGCCGCTGCCGCTTTATGTTTTCTATGCCCCCTCAATTTCACCGACGCTCAGGAGTTCACCCCATGTTGGCCAAATCTTTCGGCGCCGCCCTCGGGCTGCTGGCATTCTGCTCGCCGGCGCTGGCCCAGGATCAGCAGACCGCCGACAATCCGATCGTGGCGACCGTCGACGGCACGGAAATTTACCGAAGCGACGTCGAAGCCGTGATGCGGACGCTGCCGGATCAAATGCGTCAGGCGCCGATCGAGCAACTCTATCCGCGGCTTCTGGATCGCGTGATCGACTTCAAGCTCCTCGAAGTCGAAGCCGAGAATTCCGATATCGCCGACGATCCCGAGCTGCAGCCAGCACTCGCTCAGGCACGTGCGGCCGTCCTGCGCGATGCGATGCTTCGAAAGAAGGTCGAAGAAGGCAGCACCGACGAGGCATTGAAGGCGCGCTATGAGGAGATGAAGAGCGCCGAGGGCTTCTCCTATGAGGAAGTCCACGCCCGCCACATCCTGCTCGCTTCCGAGGACGACGCGAAGGCGGTGATCGAGGAACTCGACGGCGGCGCCGATTTCGAGGAACTTGCCAAGGAGAAGTCGACCGGTCCGAGTGCGCCCAATGGCGGCGATCTTGGTTACTTCCAGAAAGGCGCCATGGTGCCGGAATTCGGTGAAGCCGCCTTTTCCATGGATATCGGCAGCACGTCGCCCGAGCCCGTGCAGACCCAATTCGGCTTTCACGTGATCAAGGTCGAGGACAAGCGTCAGATCGAGCCCAGCTTCGAGGAGACCGAGCCGCAGATCCGCCAGGAAGTCGCGCGCGACATCGTCACCGCGCTGGTCGAGGACCTGCGCGAAGGCGTCGAGATCGAGCGCTTCAACATGGACGGCTCGCCCATGGTCGTGAAGGAAGGCGAGGGCGAAGGCGAGACCGGGGATGGCGGCTGAGCAGCGAAGCGCTGCGGCCTTGATCTGGATGACATCGGCGTGAGCACGATCCGCTCGCCGCTGGCGCCGGAGGCGTTTCCGGCAATACCGCCGATCAATGGCGTCAACCTCGCGGCCGGCGCGGCGGGAGTCCGTTATGCCGGCCGTCCGGATCTCGCTCTCCTCGCGTTTGCCGAGGGTACCACGGTCGGCGGAGTCTTCACGCGCTCCCAAGTGCCTGGCCATCCCGTCCTTTGGTGTCGGCACATCCTGTCGAACGGCCATGCGCGCGGCCTCGTGGTCAACGCCGGCAACGCCAATGTCCTGAACGGTGAGCATGGGGACAATGCGGTTCGCCTGGAGGCCATGGCGGCCGGACAGCTCCTCGGTGCTTCGCCGGAGACCATTTTCGTCGCCTCCACCGGCGTTATCGGCGAGCCGCTGCCGGTCGAAAAGATCGTGACCGCGTTGCCCGATCTGCACGCCCGGCTGTCGCCCGACGGCTGGGAAGAGGCGGCCGAGGCGATCAGGACGACGGACACCTTTGCCAAGGGCGCTTACACCAGCACCACGATCGGCGGCCGCGAGGTGAACATCGCCGGCATCGTCAAAGGCTCCGGCATGATTCAGCCGGACATGGCGACCATGCTCGCTTATATCGTCACCGACGCCGGCCTGTCCGCCTCCGTCCTGCAGCATCTGACCGAGATCGCCAACGAGGCGGCGTTCCGCAAGATCACCGTCGACAGTGATACCTCGACCTCGGACATGCTGCTCTGCTTCGCCACCGGCCAGGCGGTGCATCCGGCACCGACCGGTGTCGACGACCGTCTCCTGGACGCGTTCAAGCAGGCCCTGATCTCGGTCGCGGTCGATCTCGCCAAGCAGGTGGTGCGCGACGGCGAGGGGCTCTCCAAGTTCATTCAGATCAGCGTCGAGGGGGCTGAAAGCGACGAGTCCGCGCGCATCATCGCGCTCTCGGTCGCGAACTCGCCCCTGGTCAAGACCGCGATCGCCGGCGAGGACGCCAATTGGGGCCGAATCGTCGCCGCCGTCGGCAAAGCCTATCAGCCGATCGAACTCGCCGTCCTCGGCATCCGGGTCGGTGGCCATGTGGTCGCGGCCAAAGGTGCGCGCCTCCCCGGCCTCGACGAGGCGCCGATCGACGCGCATCTCAAAGGCCAGGAGATCGACATCGCGATCATCGTCGGCCGCGGCCAGGGCAGGGCCACGGTCTGGACCTCCGACCTCACCCACGACTACATCACCATCAACGCCGACTACCGGTCATAGCGTATGACGGCGTTGACTTTCACGACTCCGGCTGCGGCTCGCACGCCTGGACCTGGTTTGTGAAGGTCCGGACTGTGGACGGAGTCTCAGGCAAGTCGACGAAGTCATCGCATGACATTGTGCTTGTCGTCGCCTGTGCGCTGGTGGATGCGGACCATCGGGTGCTCATCGCGAAGCGGCCCGAGGGCAAGGCGATGGCGGGGCTCTGGGAATTTCCGGGCGGCAAGGTGGAAGTTGGCGAGACACCGGAGGCCTGCCTGATCCGCGAACTCAAGGAGGAACTCGATCTCGACGTCACGGAAAACTGCCTCGCCCCGCTCACCTTCGCGTCCCACGGCTATGATGGTTTTCACCTTCTGATGCCGCTCTATGTCTGCCGTGTCTGGGACGGCATCGCGCGACCAAAGGAGGGCCAGACGCTCAAATGGGTCCGCCCGAACGCCATGGCCGATTTTCCGATGCCGGAGGCCGATCTGCCGCTTGTCGCCTTTCTCCGGGACTATCTCTAGGCGGCGGACGCCGATGACCTCGACCATCGCCCGCGACGCCTTTTCCTACCGCCAGGACCCGGCCGTTCCCGCGTTCGACGATGCCGGCCCCGTCGTCTTCATGGATGGCGAATGCGTGCTCTGCACCAGGACGGCAAAAATCATCGCGCGCCTCGATCGGTGCGAGGAGTTTCGCATCTGCCCCGTCCAGAGTCCGACCGGTCGCGCCGTCTTGAACCACTACGGCCTGGACCCGGACGATCCGACAAGCTGGCTCTACCTCGTCGACGGCGAGGCCTACACGTCGCTTGACGCCGTCATCCGTGTCGGCGCCAGGCTCGGCGGTATCGGCCGGTTCGTCCAGATCCTGCGTCTGCTGCCCAGGCCTGCTCAGGACTGGCTCTATCAAAAAATCGCCCGCAACCGCATCCGCCTCTTCGGCCGCACCGACATGTGCGCCGTACCGGACCCGAAGCTGCGCGCGCGTCTGATCGAATAGAGGCCGGTCAGATTGTGTTTTTGTCCAACGTTAGGATCTCGTTAACGTTTTCATGTCATGCCTTTTCGTGGTCCATGCGATCCTAGGAGTCCGTGTCCAGCCTCCCCTTCCTGCGGGCGGGCGGATTCCCAGGGTCGCATGGACCAGCAATGCAAATGGTTATCGCACGCAGACGTCAAAAATGTGTTAGCGAGCGGAAAGGTGTGGAACGACGGAGAGGATGTAGCGATCGGTTGTAAGGGACATGGAGCGCACTGCCGATGACCTCGGACCATGTCATCGACATGACGTTGCGGCGAAACAGAGTAAGACCGCTCTACTCCCCCAGCACGTCGGCGAGGCTTGTCTGTCCACTGCCGCGCCCGAGTGGCTTCGGCTGCCCAGGTCCCGGGCTCCAGGCGGCGAGCATCAGGAGTTGGAAGGTTGCCGGAACGCGCCCTTGCGCATCGGCATGGCGCTTCTGATAGAGCTCGAAGGCCCGCACCAGGCTCTGGCGAGCGAGCGGTTTTTTCGCACTTTCAATCAGTATGTTGGTCTCGGCCATGCCGCGCAAATCCGCGAGCAGCTTTAGCGGATGCGCGTAGGTCACCGTCAGCGTGTCGATATCCGCCACCGGCAGCGCATAGCCCGTCCGCCGCAGCAGATCGCCTGCATCCGGCACATCGATAAAGGGGGCGACGCGTGGCGCGGCTGCCTCGTTGACCTGGACCTCGCCTTCCGCGAGGCAGGCCCGAAGCTCATGCAAGGTCCGGCCGCCAGGCATGGCGGCCAGCAGCAGGCCGTCCGGCTTCAGCGCATAGCGGATCTGAATGAGCGTGCCGGGGAGGTCGTTGATCCAGTGTAGATTGCCGACCGCGATGACCAGATCGAAGCAATCGAAGCCGAAAGGCAGTTTTTCTTCGTCCAGCGCCAGGCGCGGACCGTTGACCTGTCCGACCATCGCCGGCGATAGATCGGCCTGGATCACCTCACCGACCTGGCCCTGGGGCAGGGCTGCCTTGACTTGTCCGGTATGGCAGCCGAGCACGAGCGTCGTCCCGAAGGAGCGGCGAACATCGGCGAGGCGCTCGACCACGCGCTCGGTCAT
>JBCCIN010000382.1:0-5036 GCA_039028235.1 Pseudomonadota bacterium | reverse complement strand
TCCAGGCAGGTGGCGACGATCACAAGCGCCAGCACGCCCGGTCCGAGATTGATCAGGAAAAGCCAGGGCCAGCTCCAGGTCTCCGTGATCCAGCCGCCGACGATTGGGCCGACCGTCGGCGCCAGCACCGCGAGCACGCCGGCGATGGTGGTGGCTGTGGCCTGCTGGCGGACGGGAAAGAGGAGAAAGACCGCGGAGAACACCAGCGGGATCAGCATGCCGCCGGCAAAGCCCTGCACCACGCGTGCCGTGACCAGCATGGAAAAGCTGGTGCTGGCGGCGCAGGCGGCGGAGGCGAGGGTGAAAAGGCCGAGCGCTGCGACGAACAGGCCGCGCATGGTAAGCGCGCGGGTGAGAAAGCCGGTAAGCGGAATGGCGATCACCTCGGCGATCAGATAGGCGGTCTGCACCCAGCTGATCAGACTTTTCTCGACTCCTAGGGCTGCCTGGATCGTCGGCAAGGAGGTCACGACGACCTGGATGTCGAGGATCGCCATGAACATGCCGGCGCACATGGCGAAGAAGCCGAGCCATACCGCCAGCGTTGCGGCCGCCCCGCGATCGGCGGTCTGGGGTGCCGTCATGAGGTAGCGGCGAGGGCGTCGTTCTCGGCGCGCACGCGGATGGTCAGGATGACAGCGTTCAGGATCGAGAAGAGCACGGCGTACCAGACCAGGCCGAAGACCATCGGCAGCACGAAGATTTCGGCGACGACGACGCAGTAATTCGGGTGCGAAACATAGCGAAACGGCCCACTGGCCACCAAAGGTGCTCTAGGCAAGACGATGATGCGCGTGGTCCAGCGACGGCCCAGCGTTGCCAGCACCCAGAAACGTGCCGCCTGCAGGAGGATGAACAGGCCGAGCCAGAAAAGCGAGGTCGGCTGACCATGAGCGAAGATCCAAAGGCCGACCAGCCAGGCTGCGTGGAGTACGACGATGAGGGGATAGTGCTCGGGCGCTGCTTCCTTGCCGCCGCGCTCGATCAGCCATTGGGTGTTGCGCCTGGCGATCCAAAGCTCGGAAAGGCGTTGCAGGGTGACGAGAAGAAGGATCAATAGGGCCAAGCTCATGACGTCCTCACCAGGGAGATGCAATGGGCCGAAAAGCCGGGGCCGAGCGCTGTCAGCGCGGTTCGCTCCGGCAATCCCGCCTCGATCAGCCGCTCGAGCACGAAGAACACGGTGGGCGCGGACATATTGCCGAAATCCGCGAGCACGGCGCGCTCGTGGTCGAGTGTGCGGCGCTCCAGGCCCAGGGTTTCCTCCAGCGCCAGGATCACCTTCGCGCCACCGGGATGGCAGCAAAAACGGCCGACATCCGGCCTGGCGAGCCCCATGCGCTCCAGCATATCGTCGATCGCCGGTCCGAAATGGCGTTCGGCAAACGGCGGAATGTCGCGGTCGAATATCACACCGAGACCTTCGGGATCAACGTCCCAGCCCATGATGTTCAGCGTGTCCGGCCAGGTGTGCTCGCCCGCCCCTTCGACCTGACAGAGCCCTTTTTCGCCCGTTCGGAGCACGGCGGCAGCGGCGCCGTCGGCGAAAAGCGCTGTCGCCACAATATTGGCCTTGTTCAGCTCGTCCAGGCGGAAGGCGACTGAGCAGATCTCGACCGCCACCATCAGGACGTTGGTACCAGGCCTTGCCTCGGCGAGCCGGGCTGCGAGTGACAGGCCGGCAGCACCGCCCGCACAGCCGAGGCCGAACACCGGGATGCGCGAGACGTCCGGGCGAAAGCCCATGATGCCGGCGGCGCGCGCTTCGAGCGAGGGCGTGGCGATGCCGGTGGAGGACACGGTGACGATCGTGTCGACCTCGGAGGCTTCGAGCCCAGCCGCCGACAGGGCTTTTTCGGCGGCCTCGATATAGAGCGCCTCCGCACCCTTCAGATAGGCGTCGGTGCGGTCCGGCCAGTGACGCGGCTGCATGTACCATTCCGGCGGCAGGATGATGTGCCGGCTGGCGATGCCGGCGGTATAGAACACGGACACCAGCCGCTCGAAGTCCGGATAGCGCTCGGCAAACAGGCCGCGCGCGATGGTCGCGATGTCGCGCTGATCGAGCTTGTTAGGGGGTACTGCCGTGCCGAGACCAAGAAGGGCAGCCGGCATGTGGCCGGCGAGGCAGCGTCTGTCGATGGATGGGCAATCCAGAGGCATGCAGGCCTTTTCCTGTCGTTTCCGGGAACGGAAAGCTAACAGGGAGACAGAGCTTTTGCTCCATCACATCCTTGGGATTTTCCCCATTTGTCGCGGAGATTTGAGCCCCCGTTACACCAGTCGCCGCCTGGATGAAAAAAGCGACTGATTTCGACTTTACGTTCCATGGGTTCGCGAGACCGCCGGTGGGGCACGACGACGGAACGGATGGGTGGTCCGTCTTGGCGCTTCAGTTGCTGAGCGCGGCGAGCTTGGCTTTGGCCTGGGTGAGATCCTGGGTGGTGTGATGCAGGCGTTCGGCGAGTTCGTGCATCACCTGAATGCCGATTTGCGGGAACTGGGTGACGAGCTGGAAGAAATTGTCCTTGGCGACGCGCAGCGTCTCGACGTCGCTCTTGGCGGTCACCGTCGCTGTGCGCGGCACGTCGCAGAGCACGGCGATTTCGCCGATGATGTCGTTCTTGCCGACCGTGGCGACCACCAGCGGGCCGTTCGTGGCCTTGACCGAGATGTCGGCCGTGCCGTCCAGGATGATATACGCAGCATCGCCGGCATCGCCCTCTCGACAGATCTCGTCGCCGGCCATGAAGCTCAGTCTTTCGCTGGTGAAGGCCAGCAGCTTCAGCTTGGCAGGCTCGATCTTGGCAAAAAGGGGAATGCTCCTGAGGATCTCCATGTCCTTGGTCAGTGACATCGCCCAGCTCCCTTCCGTCTTCCCTTATTCAGCGGCGACCATCGCATGCAGCGCGGTGCCGTCGTGATTGAGCTCATCATAAGCGCCTTCTTCGACCACCTGGCCCTGACGCATCACCAGAACATGATCGAAGCGGGCGGCGAGGTCGCTGCGGTTGAGTGACCAGATCAGCGTCTTGCCTTCGAATTCGTCAAGTAGGGCGTCCAGGATCGCCACCTGCTCGCTCGGATCGAGCGGGTTCCCGGGGTCGTCGAGGACGAGGATGTCCGGACGCTTCAACAGGGCGCGCGCCAAGGCCAGTTTCTGGCGCTGCGCCAGGGACAGCCGGCTGCCGCCGACGCCGACCTCGGCCTGGAGACCGGCCTCGATCACCTGACCGCGCAGATCAAGGTCAGCCAGCACTTCGCCGATCAGATCGCTGATGCGTTCCTTCGCCTGGGCCTGGCCGAAGGCGATCTTGCCGAACAGAATGTTGTCCTGAATGGTGGCGCCGGAGTTGTACCCTTCGGTCTCGAAGAAGGCGACGGCGTCTTGGAATTCCTCAGACAGGCCTTCCCGGAAACGATGGCGTGCCTCGACGATGCGCGCCTGCAGGTCCTCTTCCAGCAGGCCGAGGCGATGGCGGGCCGGGATCAGCTTGAAGGTCAGTGCTAAGAGACGCTGGCGCTCTTCTTCGGATAGAGCCGTCAGGTCGCTGCCGTCCACACGGCCGATCAGCGTCCGGTAGTCAGGCAGATCTTCGGCGCTGATGAAGCTGAATTGCCGGAAATAATCGTGGTCCGGCGGCAGGTCGGCGAACAGCTCGACCATGGTGCTGGCGAGGCGGTAGCCGACATCCACCAGCGTGTCGATCAGGCCGCTTCCCTTCAGCACCTCCTGAACATAGGTCTGAGAGGCAAGATGGTCGATCTGGAAGGTGTCCCCGATCGGTGCGCCGAACAGCAGATTCTCCGCAAGCGTCGCATTGGTGTTGTAGCCATTCGGCTCGAACACCTCGACCAGGCGGCCGAGCTTCGGATCGCCCTCAAGACGCTCGCCCATGGCGCGTCTGGCTTTCAGAATGGCTTCGGCAACATCCGGCTGGCTCTCGGGATCGACCGTGCCACGGAGGCCCATCTGATAGACGTCCCGATCGAGCCTGACGGCGGCGAGTGCCTTTTCCGCGACCGGCAGGAGGTGTCCACTAGATTCGATGCCGGCGGTCGATACATCCAGCCAGTCGGCATCGGCGTCGAAGTCCGCATGGCCGGCCCGCTTCGCTTCGATCAGCGCTTTCTTGTGGGCCTCGGCATCGGCGTCGTCCAGTGACGCTTCGTGCAGCGGGCGGTTCTTCAGCCCGAAGGTCAGATTGTCGGCAATCGTTCCTGAAAAGATCTGCGCGGGATAGCCGACATAGGTGATTTGCCGACCGGTCACGCTCTCGGCGAGCTTGCCGATTTCCTGATCGCCGATCAGCACGCGGCCCTGATCCGGCGTCAGAAGATTGGCGAGCACCATCGTCAGATCAGCCTTGCCGGCGCCGGTCGGTCCAACGATCGCGATCCGCTTGGGCAGATCGACGTTGAAGCTGGCTCCGTCCAGGGTCGACGCGCCGTCGTCGGTGGTGACGGTGAGGTTGATCGCCTGCAGTGCTGTCCCCGCGATCCGCAGAGGATCGCCGGGATCGGCGGCCTGCAGAGCCTCGTCGCGCACGCCGCTCGGGTCGAACTGGATGACCACCTGCTCATATTTGATGCGCGCATCGGACATGAGCTGGTAGTAGCTCAAGAGTTCCTTCCAGGGTGCGTAGAGCTTTTCGTGAGCGCCGATGACGGCGACCAGCGCGCCGAGCGTCAGATCTCCCTGGATCACCAGATAGCCGCCGATCGAATAGAAGAAGAAGGGGGCGAGCTGAGCGAGGAAGTTGTTCAGGAACTTGATGAAGAACTTCTTCTTGTAGATGGCGAAGCGGATATCGAAGACGATGCCGAGCTCTTTGCCGAAGCGTGCGCGCTCATATTGCGACGTGTCGTTGGCGCGGATGTCGCGCGCACCTTGGGCGGTCTCGCCGATGCGCTCCGCGAGCTTTCTGACCTGGCGAACACGCGCCTTGCCCAGGAGATTGACCTGGCGCTGCAGCTTCGGGATGAGCCAGATCTGCAGCGGATAGAGGACGATCGCCGCGAGCCCCAGCACCCAG
>JBCCIN010000381.1:0-5047 GCA_039028235.1 Pseudomonadota bacterium | reverse complement strand
GACCTCCGGGTTCGAGTAACGGCCTCGGTTGGAAGCGCCGTAGCCACGCTCTTTGTCATGGGTATGAATGAGCGATTTCAGCGGCGATGACGCCTCACCTGAGCCCGCACCCCAGCCGACCAGGATGAAAGAAAACTCCGGTGTGCCATCAGGTCCTCCGGCGGACGCGCGCTTGAAGTAGACCGAACGCGGCATGGTCTCGACAGCGGTGTCGATCCCTGCCCGCGTCAGCATCTGGGCGATGGCTTCCGCGATCTTGGCGTCGTTGATGTAGCGATCGTTCGGCCCGTGGATGGTGAGGCTGAAACCGTCGGGCACACCCGCCTCGGCGAGCAGCGCCTTCGCCCCTTCCGGATCGTAGTCAACCGGCTGCAGGTTCGGGCTGACACCGAAAAAACCCTCCGGCAGGAGCTGGCCTGCCTTCAGCGCCACATTCTCCATCACCCGTTCGACGATGGCGTCCCGGTTGATCGACTTCGAGATCGCCATGCGCACGCGCTGATCACGGAGCGGGTTCTCGATCGCGCCACCATCCTTCGTCTTCACGAACGGCGAGTCGGCGCGGTCGTGATCCAGGTGAAGGTAGATCACGCGATTGGAAACGCCCTGATAAAGGCTGACATTCTCGTCACCTTCCAGGCTCTCGATGTCGGTGGTCGGGACCGACGCGATCACGTCGACATCACCGGCAAGCAGGGCCGCCACGCGGGACGGACCTGACTTGATCGCCTTGAAGGTCACCGTATCCCAGGCCGGCGCCTCGCCCCAATAGTCGGGATTGCGCTCGATGACGATCCGGTCGCCAGGCACATATTCGACGAACTTGTAGGGTCCAGCCCCGATCGCGGCCTTGCCTGAATTGTAGTCCTCCGTGCTCGCTCCCTCGCCGGCCTCGACCGAGACGATCGGAATGGTCGACACGTCGGTCGCCATTTGCGGATAAGGACTCTCCGTCTTGATGTGGACGGTGAGGTCGTCGACTTTGACCGCCGTCTTGCCCTTGATGTAGGTGGCGAAACTGGACGGCGAGTTCGGCACATCAGGCGCCCGCTCGAAGCTGAAGACCACGTCGTCTGCGGTCAGCGGATTGCCGTCATGGAAGGCGACGTCTTCGCGCAGCTTGAACTCCCAGGTGAGATCGTCGATCGCCTTCCAGGAGACGGCGAGACCCGGCTGCAGCTGCTGGTTCTCGTCCTGGATGATCAGGTTGCCGTAGATATGCCGGCCGAGTGCGTTGTTCGGGCCGAGATTGTGATAGTGCGGATCGATCGAAGTCGGCTCGGAGGCGAGACCGATGGTAAGGTCCTCGGCGAGGGCCGGCGCTGCAACCATCGTCGACGCCACGATGGCCATCGTCAGACGAAGGGGGAATCGTTTCATGCTGTTCTTCCTTCTTGATCACCCATAGGCATCCCTAACGAATTCTCGTCACAGTTCGCCGGTTTGGACAAGACTTGATTTGTCGGTCTTTGCAGCTTGGGTGGCGTCAAGACTGTGGCCGCCACTCGGCATGCTCATCCAGCGGGTAGACGGGCCGGGGCAATCCTCGCCATTCAAAGCGCTCCAGGACCGGCGAGGTCAGCCCGGCGGTATCGACCTCGATAACCCGTTCAGGCGGAAACCAGGGCAGGAAGCCTGCCCGAAAATGGCCGCGGGACTTGACCACGACCGTCTGCGCTTCGCCGATGTCGAGGCCGAACATCTCGAAAAAGACGGGATCCGCAGTCTGCGAGCGCTCACTGATCACGATGACCGTCACATCGCCGATCTTGAGCGCGGCCGATGGACCGAGGGTCAACTCGCGCCCCTGGAACAGGCCGAGGCGGCCCGTCACCTGGCCGTCATGCAGCCCGACAATTTCGGCATCCGCCTCGAAGGGACTGTCGAATTGCGTACCCGGATGCCGGTTGAAGCGCGCGCGAAACACAGCACCCAGCCCCTGCTGATGCGCCTCTTCCGCGAGCGGGATGTCGAAAAACGACCCGACCAGGGTGCGTGGCGCACCGGCCTCGACAAGGGCTCTGAGCAATTCTGTGGTCCGGCCGGAGCCGCCACCACCGGGATTGTCGCCAGAGTCCGAAAAGATTCTTTTTTGACCTGCCGTCGCCAGCCGAATGGCGTCTTCGAGCGAGGTCAACGCCTTCTTGAAGCGCGGGCGATCGTTCCAAGCGCGCTCCGCAATCTCCATGGCCAGCGTTTCCGCGGGTGCTTGCTCGCGCCGTCCCGTGACCACGATGCCGATGCCGTTGTCGGGCGTGTCCGAAAAAACGAAATTGCCGAAGACGGACACGTTCAGGATCGCCCCGGAAAACTCGGCCTGACGTCGCTGGCCGAGATCGATCAGATCAGCATAGGGGCCGGCTGCTGTCAGGAGCGTCACCGAGGCGGGTGCAAGCGGCAGTTTCACCAGGAAAGGCTTCGGATCGGCGAGACCTGAAAGCATCAGACGAAGCGAAGCGGCCGCTTCCTCGCCACGCTCGATCTGGTCGACATGGGGGTTGGTGCGATAGCCGATGATCAGATCCGTGCTCTCGACCATGCGTTCCGAGATATTGCCGTGCAGATCGAGATTGACCACGATCCGGCAATCCGGCCCGACGGCAGCGCGCACGGCCGCGAACATGGTGCCGTCAGGATCGAGATCATCGGTGCCGACCATGGCGCCATGATTGCAGATATAGACCGCATCCAGGGGCATGGCGGCCTTAAGGCCGTCGGTCATGCGCGCCAGCGTCGCCCGGAAAAAATCGCCCTCGATGGGGCCGCTTGGATAGCCGGATGTGAGAATGAGCGGCACCGGCTGCCAGGGTCCGGTGGCGTCCATCATGCGGATGAAGGCGCCCGCTTCCTGGGCGATCGGGCTGGTGAGCAGACGCCCTGCCGCCAGCATCTCGTCGCCTTCGAACCAGTAGCGGCCGAGGAAATCGGCCCTGGTCGCAGTCGGCGAAAAGCGGTTGCTTTCGAGGCTGAGACCGAGGAGTGCTACCCGTGGACCGGCCAATTTTTCCGCCTCCCTCGATCCGTTGGCACTGGCGTTATGCGTTGAGCTTCGAGTTTACTGGCCAAAGAAGGCTTCGCAAGCGGAGACAAGGCATGACGACACCGCCGCCCGCCGAGTACCCGGTCGATATCGATATCCCTGACATCGAACCCTATCTCGCAGGCAATACCAGGATCAGGGGAGTAACCTGCTTCGACTCGGGCAAGGCGGGGCCGCATGTGATGATCAGCGCCGTCGTTCACGGCAACGAGCCCTGCGGTGCGGTGGCGCTCGATTGGCTGTTTCGGAACGATGTCAGGCCAAGTCGCGGAAAACTCAGCCTCGGCTTCATGAACATCGAGGCCTATCAGGCCTTCGATCGGAACAACCCGGCGGCGACACGGTGGATCGACGAGGACTTCAACCGTCTCTGGGATCTCTCGACCCTTGATGGCGATCGGCAATCGTCAGAACTCAGCCGAGCCAGAGAGGTGCGGCCCTGGATGGAGACCGTCGACATCCTCCTCGACCTCCACTCCATGCAGCGCTGCCAGATCCCGCTGATGATGGCGGGGCCGCTGGAGAAGGGCAGGGACCTCGGCAAGCGTCTGGGAACGCCCGAACACATCGTCACCGATGCCGGCCACGCCGCCGGCAGGCGCATGCGCGACTTCGAAGGCTTCCGTGACCCTACGAGTCCGAAAAATGCCCTCCTCTATGAAGCCGGCCAACATTGGGAGGCCATCTCCGGCCCACGATCGATCGAGGTTGCACTGCGTTTCCTGCGCGTGTTGGAGGTAGTCGACCAAGAGTTCGGTGCTGCCTTTCTCAACGATCGATCGCTACCGGCGCGACAACACGTTATTGAGGTCACCGGACCGGTAACGATCGCCTCTGAAGAATTTACATTCGCGGAGGCATTTCAGGGGATGGAAGTCCTGCCTAACGCAGGCACGCTGATCGGTCATGACGGCGATAAGCCGGTGGTCACGCCATACGACGATTGCGTCTTGATCATGCCATCCCGCCGGCTCTGGAAGGGTCAGACGGCTGTAAGGTTGGGCCGGTTTGTTGGCAAAGCCGACATCTAGCGCCCCTATTTCCAGACGTAGAGCGAGATCAAGAGGCCGGCATGCTCAACGAGATCGGCGGGACGTTCGTCAAGATTGCCTGGGCAGACGACGCCGATATTCGCCTGAAGCGCGGGCTTCTGGATCGGCCAGCGGCATGCTTCGACAGGGTTGGCCAGGATGCTCTTCACCTCAGCCCGGACGAAGAGAGCGCATGTTTGGCCATCGGCCAGTATTTGCAAGCTGGTGATGCACAACGACTTCTACTTATCCGTGACTTTGAGCGCTGCGCGTTGCTTGATCGGCATTACCCTAAGTCATTCGGTATCCAGGAGCCCGTTTCAAGAGTTATCGAGTGATTTCATCGTGTTGCAGTCGAGGCCAGGCGAGGAAGAGGCCGCAGAGCGATGCGGCGCATCGGTCAAGACCGATGACGGCGCCTGGACCGGCTGCGGCGCGACCCGAAGGGTGGCCTTGTCCGCGGCGCCTGCGTCGTCCCTTGCCCCTTGCGGTGCGCCGCACCGCGGTGCGTCAAGCTCCTCGCATTCGCTCACGGACAAAGCCATGAAATCACTCGATAACTTTTGAAACGGGCTCTAATACCTTTTTCACGTTGAAATGACCTTCTTGATCCACGGCTGACAGCATAGGGATTTGATGCGTTCAGCGTCATCGGCGACGGCGTTGCAGGCTTGGCAACAGGCGTCGATGATCGCTTCTTGATGCACGAACACGTGCAAGCTCAAGAAACGCTGTCGGAGATAGAGCCAGAGCCGTTCGACCGGATTGAGCTCAGGACTGTAGGGCGGCAGGGTTACGAGCGTGACGTTGTCGGGGATCTCAAGCGCGTTGGCGCCATGCCAGCCGGCTTGGTCGAGCACCATGACGGCATGCTCGTTTTCGGGCAGAGTCTTGGCGAATTCGGCGAGGAAGACCGACATCGCTGACGTGTCGGCCCTGGGCAGGATGAGCCCGAACGCATCACCGGTTTCTGGTG
>JBCCIN010000380.1:0-5049 GCA_039028235.1 Pseudomonadota bacterium | reverse complement strand
CGCCTGCCGAGCAGATGTTGCTGGCGCTCGCTGCCTATGCCGCCTACGTGATCAACGCTGCGCAATTCCTCCTCAAACTCCGCCGCGCCCGCCTCGATCAGCGGACAAAAGACGATGCCGATGAGCCCGCCATCATGGTGGAGTACGCGCAGTGAGCGGCGCCGTTCAGACCATCTACGACCGTTTCGACGAAGCATCGGCCGCCGGATGCACCAATCCTGCCAGCGGCGGCTCGCCGCTCAGGCAGCGTGGGCAGCATGAGGTCTTTTGCGGGCTGACCGGGATCATCTGGCTGCACCGAAAAATCCAGGACGCGTTCTTCCTCGTCGTCGGTTCTCGGACTTGCGCCCACCTGATCCAGTCCGCCGCCGGCGTGATGATTTTTGCTGAGCCGCGCTTCGCCACCGCCGTCATGGGCGAGCGCGACCTGGCCGGCCTTGCTGACATGAACGACGAGCTGGACAGGATCGTCCGTCAGCTCCTGGAACGCCGCCCGGACATCAAGCTTCTCTTCCTGGTCGGCTCCTGCCCGTCGGAAGTGATCAAGCTGGATCTGCAGCGTGCGGCCGAACGCCTGTCCGAGAGTTTTTCACCCGATGTGCGCATCCTGAATTACTCAGGCTCGGGCATCGAGACGACGTTCACCCAGGGCGAAGACGCGTGCCTCGCCTCCCTGGTCCCAACGCTTCCGTCTGAAGTTGATGGTGCAGCGCGCTCGTTGTTGGTCGTCGGTGCTATGGCGGAGATCGTCGAGGATCAGTTTTCTCGCCTTTTCGATCAGCTCGGCATCGAGAACGTTAGCTTTCTGCCGCCACGCCGCGCTGGCGAAATGCCGCCGGTGGGACCGGACACGCGCTATCTGCTGGCCCAGCCTTTCCTCGGCGACACGGCGAAGGCGCTGGAGGAACGCGGGGCGATGCGACTGCCGGCACCTTTTCCGCTGGGTGTCGAGGGCACGACGCTCTGGCTGAAGGCAGCGGCGGATGCGTTTGGCGTCGCTTCGGAAAAATTCGAAGAGGCTATCGCAGCACCGAGTGCTCGGGCGTCGAAAGCCTTGGAGCGTCATCACGAACGTCTCGGCGGCAAGCGTGTCTTCTTCTTCCCGGACAGCCAGCTGGAACCGCCGATCGCCCGTTTTCTCAGCCGAGAAATCGGCATGGAGCTGACCGAAGTCGGCACGCCTTATCTGCACCGCCAGCATCTGGAGCAGGAGCTTGCCCTCCTGCCTGACGGCGTGACGCTCTCCGAAGGCCAGGATGTCGAAAAGCAGCTAGATCGGTGCCTGGAGGCACAACCAGATTTGGTCGTCTGTGGCCTCGGCCTCGCGAACCCACTCGAAGCGGATGGCATCACCACGAAATGGTCGATCGAGCTGCTGTTCACGCCGGTACAGGGCTATGAGCAGGCAGCGGATCTGGCTGAACTGTTCGCCCGGCCGTTCGACCGGCGCACGAGATTGGCGGTGTAGGTATGGAACTGACCGTCTGGACCTATGAAGGACCTCCCCATGTCGGCGCGATGCGCATTGCCACCGGCATGACCGGCGTCCACTACGTCCTGCACGCACCGCAAGGCGACACCTACGCCGACCTCCTGTTCACGATGATCGAGCGCCGGGACCACCGACCGCCCGTCACCTATACGACCTTCCAGGCGCGCGACCTCGGCAGCGACACGGCGGAGTTGTTTAAGACGGCGGCGCGCGAGGCGGTTGAGCGGTTCCAGCCCGAAACCCTGCTGGTCGGCGCGTCCTGCACGGCGGAGCTGATCCAGGACGATCCGGGCGGTCTCGCCAAGGCGCTCAATCTCGACATCCCCGTCGTGCCGCTGGAGCTCCCCTCCTATCAGAAGAAGGAAAACTGGGGCGCTGCGGAGACGTTCTACCAAATTGTCAGGAAGCTAGCGTCGCGCGACATCGAGCGGTCAGAAGGTGGCAAGCCTCGTTGCAATATTCTCGGCCCAACCGCGCTCGGTTTCCGTCATCGCGACGACGTCAAGGAGATCACCTCGCTCCTGACCATGATGGGCATCGAGGTGAACGTGACGGCTCCGATGGGCGCCAGCCCCGCCGACATCACGCGCATCCCCACCGCTGATTTCAACGTCGTACTCTACCCCGAGATCGCGCAGACTGCCGCGAAGTGGCTGGAGCGCGAGTTCAAGCAGCCCTTCACGACGACGATCCCCATCGGCGTATCCGCCACCAAGGAGTTCATCCAGGAGGTCGCCGACCTCGCTGGCCTGGACCCCAAGTCAACGCTGGAGGCCGCTGCCTCCAGACTGCCTTGGTATTCGCGGTCGATCGATAGTACCTACCTCACCGGCAAGCGTGTGTTCGTGTTTGGGGATGGGACGCATGCGATCGCGGCGGCAAGGGTCGCGAAGGAGGAGCTGGGCTTCGAGGTGGTCGGGCTCGGCAGCTACAGCCGCGAGCGGGCGCGCTATGTGCGGAAGGCTGCGGAAGATCTCGGACTCGAGGCGCTGATCACCGACGACTATCTCGAGGTCGAAAAGGCGATCCAGGAGCTGCAGCCGGAGATGGTGCTCGGCACGCAGATGGAGCGCCATATCGCCAAGCGCCTGGGCATCGGCTGCGCCGTCATCTCCGCGCCTGTGCACGTTCAGGACTACCCGGCGCGCTATTCCCCGCAGATGGGCTTCGAAGGCGCCAATGTCATTTTCGACAGCTGGGTCCATCCGCTGATGATGGGCCTCGAAGAACATCTGCTCACGATGTTCCGTGACGACCACGAATTCTCGGACGAGGCCGGCAGCTCTCACCTCGCATCAGAGGAGGCAGGGCCTCCAGCCGATACGCTTCGCGGTGCGGATGGCGATGTTGCGGCAGAGGCCCCGACTGCCGCGCCTGATGGCGCCGTCACTTGGGCCGACGAGGCGGAACGCGAGTTGAAAAAAATCCCGTTCTTTGTGCGGGGTAAGGCAAGGCGAAATACCGAAAGTTTTGCGCGTGATCATGGCCAGGCCGTGATCACGGTGGAGACGCTGTATGACGCCAAAGCGCATTTCGGACGCTGAGATGACGGCCGCCGGCGATATCCCCGTCCGTGTGGTGATCGTCACCATGGACCGGCATCTGGCAGGTGCTGCCGAACGGGCCGAGCGGATGTTGCGCGAGGATATTCCTGGGCTGCGGCTGAACCTGCACGCGGCGTCCGACTGGCGGGACGATCCCGACGCGCTGGAGCGCTGCCGGAAGGACATCGAGCAGGGCAACATCGTGATCGCGACCATGCTGTTCATGGAGGATCACATCAAGCCGGTGCTTCCCTGGCTGGAGGCGCGGCGCGACCAGTGTGATGCCATGGCCGGCTGTCTTTCCGCTGGCGAGGTGGTGAAGTTGACCAGGCTTGGCGACTTCACCATGGGTGGTCAGCAGGGACGCATCGTCTCTCTCCTGAAACGCCTTCGCGGCAGCGGCAAGAAACCCGCGGAGGCCGGCGCCAGCCAGATGCGCATGCTTCGGCGCCTCCCAAAAATCCTCCGCTTCATCCCCGGCAAGGCCCAGGACCTCCGCGCCTATTTCCTGACGCTTCAATACTGGCTCGCCGGCTCCGAGCAAAACGTCGCCGACATGGCGCGATTCCTGATCAGCCGCTACGCATCAGGCCCTCGTGCAGTGCTCCGCGACAGCGTCAAGGCAGGCGATCCCATCGCCTATCCGGATGTGGGGCTGTATCATCCGAAGTCTGCCAAGAAAATCAGCGAGAGCATTGAGGATCTGCCGACCTTCGCCACGCCGGGCAAAGGCAAAGTCGGCGTTCTTCTCATGCGCTCCTATGTGCTAAGTGGCGACGCCGGACATTATGACGGCGTCATCGCTGCTCTTGAGGCCCGCGGTCTGGATGCGATCCCAGCCTTCGCCGCCGGCCTCGATTCCCGCCCCGCCGTCGAGAAATTCTTCATGGAGGACGGCAAGGCGACGGTGGACGCAGTCGTCTCCCTCACCGGTTTTTCGCTGGTCGGCGGCCCCGCCTATAACGATGCCAAGTCAGCCGAAGACATGCTGGCGACCCTCGACGTGCCCTACATTGCCGCGCAGTCCGTCGAGTTCCAGTCCCTCGACAGCTGGGAAGGTTCGGACGCCGGCCTCATGCCGCTCGAAACCACGATGATGGTCGCCATCCCCGAACTCGACGGCGCCACCGGCCCCATGGTCGTCGGCGGCCGGGTCGGTGCGACCGACAGCGTTGACTCGAAGCGTGACATGCAGGTTCACGGCGAACGGGCCAACGCTCTCGCGGCGCGGGTGGAAAAGCTGATCGCGCTTCGGAAAAAGGAGCGGGCGGAGCGCAAGGTCGCCGTCGTCCTCTTCAACTTCCCGCCCAACGCTGGCGCTACCGGCACAGCGGCTCTCCTGTCCGTTTTCGACTCCTTATACAATACGCTGAAGACGCTCAAAGCGGCGGGTTACACGGTCGACGTCCCTGAAAATACCGATGCCCTTCGTAAGGGTATCATCGAGGGCAATGCCGGGCGTTTCGGCACGGACGCGAACGTCCATGCGATGATCAGCGCCGACGATCATGTCAGGAACGAACCGCATCTGGCCGAGATCGAAGCGCAGTGGGGGCCGGCTCCGGGCAAGGTGCTGACCAATGGCGGCTCGATCTTCATCCAGGGACAAAAATTCGGGAACGTCTTCGTCGGCGTGCAGCCGGGCTTCGGCTATGAAGGCGATCCGATGCGGCTGCTGTTCGAAAAGAGCTTCGCGCCCACCCACGCCTTTTGCGCCTTCTACCGTTACCTGAAGCAAACCTTCGCGGCCGACGCCGTCCTTCATTTCGGCACCCACGGCGCGCTCGAATTCATGCCCGGCAAGCAGACCGGCATGTCGGCGGCGTGCTGGCCGGACCGGCTGATCGGTGATCTGCCGAACCTTTATCTCTACGCGGCCAACAATCCGTCAGAAGGCATGATCGCGAAGAGGCGCGCGGCTGCAACGCTGGTCTCCTACCTCACGCCGCCAATCGCCGCTGCCGGTCTTTACAAGGGCCTGATCGAGCTCAAAGCCTCGATCGAACGTTTTCG
>JBCCIN010000379.1:0-5095 GCA_039028235.1 Pseudomonadota bacterium | reverse complement strand
CCGCCATGGGCGACTGCCGTGTAGCCGGCCTCCTTGATCGCATCGAGGGCGGCGATCAGGCCGTCCCAATCGGCTGGCTCTTCGAGGCCGAGTTCGTCGAAGATCGCCTTGTTGGCCCAAACCCAATTGGTGGAGTGGACGTTGACCGGGGCCGCGATCCAGGTGTCGTTGTACTTGGAGAATCCCTGGAGAGCGGCGGGCACCACGTCGTCCCAGCCTTCCTCGGCAGCTGCGGCGTTGAGGTCGGCGACCACGCCCTGCTCGGCCCAATCAAGAATATCGAAGCCCAGCATTTGGACCGCAGTCGGCGGGTTGCCGGCGGTCACGCGGGCACGGAGCACGGTCATCGCCTGTTCACCGCCGCCGCCGGCGACGGGCATGTCCTGCCAGCCGATATCCTTGGTCTGCAGGTCTTCCTTCAGCACGTTGAGAGCCGCCGCTTCGCCGCCTGACGTCCACCAGTGCAGCACCTCAACCTCGTCTGCAGCGAGTGCTGGTCCGGCGGTCAGCGTGAAGGCTGAAGCCATGAGCATCGAACGAAGTCGCATCAAAAACCTCCCTTGATTGGTCATGCCCAGCCGGTCTGGCCCAGGCCCTTGGAATCTCCATACGGCATCACTGTGTAAAGTGCTAGCCTCTCAACAGACGAACGTCATTCTCGTCCATCACGATCCAGCAAGGATCGCCTGCCTCGAATACGGCTTCGCCGTCGCCACGGCCATGGGGCCGATGGCAGACGATGCGTCGATCGGAGGGCAGGCGTACGTAGATATGACTAGCCTCGCCGAAAAAGGCGTGCTGATCGACGATGCCGGAAAGGGCGATGCGCGCACCATCCGGCCGATCATGCAGAAGCTCGATCTTTTCCGGACGAACCGAGATCTCCACGGCACCGGTGCCCCGTCCGTCGTCGACCAGGTGAAGTTCGCCCAAGTCGTCAGCGGTGACGAGCAACCGGCCGTCGGTCACGTCACCGGCCAGGCCGGCGAAGAAATTCGTCTTGCCGATGAAGTCGGCGACCATGCGGCAGTTCGGACGATCGTAGAGTTCTGCCGGCGGCGCCACCTGTAGAAGCTGTCCCTGGTCCATCACCGCAATGCGGTCGGCCATGGAGAGCGCTTCCTCCTGATCGTGGGTGACGATCACGAAGGTGATGCCGACCTCGTGCTGCAAGCGCACCAGTTCGAGCTGCATTTCCTCTCTCAGCTTGCGATCGAGAGCGGAGAGAGGCTCGTCCAGAAGCAGCACCTTCGGGCGCTTGATCAGCGCACGCGCCAGCGCCACCCGTTGCCGCTGTCCACCGGAAAGCTGGTTTGGCATTCGCGCGCCATAACCTTCGAGGCGCACCATCTGGAGGGCTTCCTCCACTCGCGGGCCGATCTCAGCCTTGGGCACGCCGCTGACGACGAGTCCATAGGCGACGTTGTCGGCCACGCTCATATGCGGGAAGACGGCGTAGGACTGGAAAACCATGTTGACCGGCCGGCGGTTCGGCGGAACGGTCGTCATATCCTCGCCGTCGATGGTCAGTCTGCCGCCGCTCGGCGGCTCGAAGCCGGCGATCATGCGGAGAAGCGTGGTCTTGCCGCAGCCGGACGGGCCGAGAAGGGCGAAGAACTCGTTCGGCCGGATGTCGATCGAGACATCGTCGACGGCGATCACCTCGCCGAATTTTTTTGTCACCTGCTTGATCGTGACCATCGGGGGAGCGTTCATTTGGCGAGGTCCGCGTCGGGCCGCTGGAGGCGCATGGCGATAAGTGTCAGAAAAATGGTGATGACGATCAGAATGGTGGAGGCGGCGTTGACCTCAGGTGTCGCTCCAAAGCGCACCATGGAATAGACCTTGACCGGGAAGGTCAGGGTTTCCGGCCCCGAGGTAAAGAAGGTTATGACGAAATCGTCGAGAGAGAGGGTCATTGCCAAAAGCGCGCCGGCGATCAGGCCGGGCTTCATATAAGGAATGGTGACCCGCCAGAGCGTCTGCCATTCCGAAGCGCCAAGATCCCTCGAGGCCTCTTCCAGCGAGCGGTCGAATCCAGCAAGCCTGGCGCGCACCACGATTGCGACGAACGGGAAGCAAAAGGCGACATGGCCGATCGTGATCGCGGAGAGCGAGAGCGGCCAGGGCAGACCGGTCGGCCATCCAACCCGGATGAAGAACGCCATCAACGCCACGCCCATGCAGATCTCGGGGATGACGATCGGCAGCGCCATCGCGCCCTCGGTCGCGGCCTTGCCGGGGAAGCGAAAGCGCCAGAGCGCAAGGGCCGTAACCGCGCCCAGAATGGTGCTGATCGCGGTCGCGACGATGGCGATCACCATGCTGTTGGTGAAGGCCTCGATCAGCGAGGCGTTGTTGAACGCCTTCACATAATAGTCGAGCGTAAAGCCGCGCCAGACGATATTGCGCTTGCTGTCGTTGAAGCTGAAGACGATCAGGATGATGATCGGCGCGTAAAGAAAAATGAACGTGGCCGCCATCCAAAGGCGCATCCACAGCTTTCGATCATAGTCGAGAGGTCCAGCTTTGTCAGACATCGTCGCGGCTCCAGTAGGAGCGAAGGGCGAGGGCGCCGAAGGTGATGTACAGCAGAATGAAAGACATGGCCGCACCCAAGGGCCAGTTGTTTGCGGCCTTGAACTGACGCTCGATGACATTGCCGATCATCTGGCTGTCCGGCCCGCCCAGGAGATCCGGGATCAGGAACATGCCGAGTGCGGGAATGAACACCAGGATGATGCCGGAGATGATGCCGGGCTTGGCGAGCGGAACGACGATGCTGGCCATGGTGCGGATCTGCCCGGCACCGAGATCGAGGCTCGCTTCGAGATAGGACCGGTCGAGGCGCTCCAACGTGGCGTAGAGCGGGAGCACCATGAAAGGGAGGTAGACGTAGACGATGCCGATGATGACGGCGGCGTCATTGTAGAGGAGGACGAGCGGCTGAAAACGGGGCAGGGCGCCTAGGCCTAACGCTTCACCGACGGTGCTTGCTCCGTCCCAAAGCCCCTCCAGGCCGAAATTGACGTAGCCACGCGTTCTGAGGACCGCGATCATCGCATAGGTGCGGATCAGGAGATTGGTCCAAAAGGGGAGGATGACGAGTAGCAACAGAATCGGCTTTAGCGTCGGCGGGGCGAAGCTGATGGCAAGCGCCACAGGAAAGCCGATGATCAGGGCGACCAGGGTTGCGGCCGCGGCGATCCAAAACGACTTCCAGAAGATTTTCAGATAGAGCGGGTCGAACGCTTCGATGTAGTTCGAGAGCGTGCCGGTGATGGCGATGTCGACCACACCGGCACGCTCGCCGAAGGAAAACGCCCAGATCAGGGAGAGCGGCGCCAGGAAGAAGAGGACGAGCCAAAGCCCGCCCGGCAAAAGAAACGCCCAGAAGACCAGCTGATGCTGACGCCAGCTCTCCATTAGTAACGGATCGGCATCCTATGCCGCGAGGACGCGGGTTAGCGCTTTTTCCTTGAGATCGTCTTTGACCGGATCGAAGACCGCGACCTCGCATCGGGCGAGCGTCTCATCGGAGGGATAGATCGAGCTGTCGGCGAGATCCTCCTCCGGGATGAACCCGCCGTCGCGCGCGGCCTTGTTCGGGCAGGGGTATTTGATCTCGGACGCGATCTCGCCGTGGACCTCGGCCTCCAGGATGTAGTTGACGAACTCGTGCGCGCCGTCGGGGTTGGGGCCGTCCTTCGGGATCGCCATGGCGTCCTCCCAAAGGATGCTTCCCTCTTCGGGCACGACATAGGCGAGGTCGTCGTCTTCGCCCATCACCTGCAGGATGTCGCCGTTCCACTCCATGCAGACGTCGACCTCGCCGGCGATCAGGAGGTCCTGGCCGGTGTCGGGGGCGAAAGCTTTGATGTTAGGCTTCGCCTTGATCAGCGCTTCGGCCGCGGCGTCGATTTCCTTGGGATCGGAGGAGTTCAGCGACAGGCCCAGATATTTGAGCGCCACCTCGATCACGTCGCTGTCGTTAAGAAGCGACATGCGTCCTGCATATTGATCGGAGTCGAACATGTCCGCCCAGGCTTTCGGCTCCATGCCTTCGGTCGCCGACTTCCGGTAGCCGACGCCGATCGTGCCCCAGAAATAGGGCAGGGAGTAGGCTCGGTCCTGGTCGAACTCGGCTTCCATGAATTTCTGGTCGATGTTGGCGATGTTCGGGATCTTGCTGTGATCCAGCTGGATCAGCCGGTCGGCGGCGACCAGACGCTCGACAAAGTCGTTCGACGGAAAAATCACGTCATAGCCGGGATTGCCCTCGCGCAGCTTGGCGAAGAGCTCGTCATTGCTGGCGAAGAGGTCGTAACGCACCTCGTTGCCGGTCGCTTCGGTGAAGTTGGCGACCGTGTTCTCGCCGATATAGGTGTCCCAGTTGTAGATATTGACCTGCCCGCCCTGGGCGAAGGTCATGCGGCTTGCCGCCGGCAGGACAGTGGCGACGGCTAAGGAGCCCTTCAGGAAACGGCGGCGGTTGGCAACAAAGCGGTGGGACAGGAGAGGACGATTGCGCGGCATGGTGGGAACCTCCGTGGACGGCTCCGACGCTGGCATCTCGCGCCGAGCCTGTTGATCTTGTTGGCATTTATCTTCAACAAGGCACCCGCCATGTCAACGCGGGTAGGTCCCTCGCGATCCAAGGTCACCAATGGCGGTGCACATCACGAGCGTGCAGCGGCAGGCCCGTCAATCCTTTTGCAACCATTGCTTGCCAGGATCAGGGTCAGGTCGATGCGACCCAGGGAATCCGCCCGGCCGTTGGAGTGACGGGGCGAGGCTCTGCCCCCGGGATCGCATGGACCGGTGAGATGGTCGGACGACAGCGCCCCAGGTTAAAATGATCGGAAGTCTGGCGCTCACTCAAAGGGCATCAGACGCCAAGGTCTGACGCGGTCAGATCCAGGGCGCGTCTTGCCCGAGACCCGATCTCCTCGATCTCCGCCTCCGAAATGATCAGTGGCGGGGAGAGAACCATGATATCGCGAACCGCGCGCATGACGAGGCCGTTTCGGATGGCGTGATCGCGGCAGGTGACGCCGACCTCCTGCTTTTCCGGGAAGTGCTTGCGCGCGGCTTT
>JBCCIN010000378.1:0-5105 GCA_039028235.1 Pseudomonadota bacterium | reverse complement strand
GATCGTAGGGGGTTTCGATGCGGAGGCAAGGGTCGCCCACAGATCGTCTGCAGGCACGCGACATCGGACATCGCCGATAGGCGAGCGAAGGCGGTAATCGTCCTGGTCGAGCGGCAGAAACGCGCGTTCATTGAGCGGCAGGCAAACGCCAAGCCTGGAACGGCCGTCCGTTCCCTCGGCAGCCCGCATGCAAGCCTAGAGCTTCAGGTGGCCGCGGCTTCTTCCAAACGACGCCTGGCGGGCGCCTTCGGACGCTTCGCCTCTCCCGCTGATGCCGGCAGCTCGATATTGATATCCAGCATCGACACGTCGGGTCCGCGTTCGACTTCGATTAGGACCTTGTCGTTGTCGATCTGAATATACTTGGCGATGACCTTCATAATGTCATCTTGAAGCTGCGGCAGGAAGCTCGGCGCATTGCTGGCATTGCGTTCCAATGCCAGCAGCACCTGCAGACGCTCTTTCGCCTGATCAGCGCTGCGCTGCGGCGGCGACGTTCTGAAGAAGCTGAAGATTCCCACGCTCTTTCTCACCCATTCTTCCGTCCAGCGGCTCATGCGTCCCGCCGCCAAAGACGACCGAAGCCGAACCTGCTCATCAGGCCTTTCTTCTCGGAAGCGAACCTGTATTCGATCTGCTCGCCCATAAACCGGGCGACCGCGTCACGATAGGCTTCGCCGGCGACCGACTTATCCTCGAGGATAACGGGCGTGCCGGTGTTCGACGCCTGCAGCACCGACTTCGATTCGGGAATGACCCCGAGGAGCGGCAAGGCGAGCATTTCGAGCACGTCGTCGACCTTCAACATCTCGCCGCGCTTGACCCGATCGGTGTCATAACGCGTGATCAGAAGATGCTGCTTGATCGGCGATTCGCCTTCTTCGGCGCGCTTCGACTTGCTGGCGAGCAGTCCCACCATGCGGTCACTGTCGCGCACCGACGAGACTTCGGGGTTGGTGACGATGATGGCCTCATCGGCGTAGTAGAGCGCTGACTGCGCACCCTGCTCGATGCCGGCCGGGCTGTCGCAGACGACATAGTCGAAGTCGGCCTTGAGCTCGCTGATAACCTTGGCGACGCCCACCCGGTCCAGCGCATCCTTGTCGCGGGTTTGCGATGTCGGCAGGACGTAGAGACCATCGACCCGCTTGTCCTTGATCAGCGCCTGGTTCAGCCGGGCATTGCCGTTGATGACGTCGATGAAGTCGAAGACAACACGGCGTTCACAGCCCATGATCAGATCGAGGTTGCGCAGGCCGACATCGAAATCGACAACCGCCGTCTTGAAGCCCTGCAGGGCCAATCCCGTGCCGAAAGTCGCGGCTGTCGTCGTCTTGCCGACGCCGCCCTTACCGGATGTTACAACGATGACAGTGGCCAAATCCTCACCTCCCATAGCTGGGAGCCGATCGTCAGGGCAATCGCTCCAGGACGATCGTCTCGTTCTGGCATCCGATCTGTACCGGCTGCCCCAAAAACTGCTTTTCGATCTCGTCGTTTACCAGATAGATGCCGGCAATCGAGATCAGCTGCGCCTCCATGCTTCGGCAGAAAATGCGCGCACCGACATCACCACTAACACCGGCATGCGCGCGCCCGCGAAGGCTGCTGTAGATGTGAATATTGCCGTCCGCCATGAGCTCAGCACCGGGCTGCACCTGAGCAAGCACGATCAGATCGCCGCCCTTGGCATAGATCTGCTGCCCGGCACGGACCGGCTCCTTGACGACTTTTGCAGGCGCGGCAGGTTTTGATGCTCTCGGCTCAGAAGGCGGAACGATCGGCTCGGCGGCAGGCGGCGGCGAGGAGGCAGCAGCAGGTTTGCGTTCGTTCTCAGTCTCACGCGCCTCGTCAGCGCCGGCCGTCTTCTGCGCACCCACCGGCCGGCCGGCCGGGAACAATCCGAGACCGGCATTGATCGCCACCCGGTTCCAGTCATCACTGCCATTTTGGATACCGACGGGCACAAGCTGCAACTGGCGCAGCCGCCTCGAAAACTCCGCGAGGTTGGTCGGATTGCGACTGGCGATTGGGCCGACATCGATCACCACGGGCGCATTCTTGTAGAATGCGGGTGCCCGGCCGATCTCCTTGTGCAGTTCCATGAAGAACTGATGATCGTCCGGTTCGACCACACGAAGTGTTACAAGCGTGTAGAGCTGTCCGCGAATCTGAAAGAATTCAACGGGACTCTCAAAGTCTACGGACTGCCTGGTCACCGGTTCAGCCATCGTTTCAGCCACATCGACTCCTGACAGCAACCTGTGGTTCGAATTTGCATTAGACTGACCGCTGCACCTTCTCTCAAGAATGACCACTAGTCAACGAGTTGTTGGTCCTAGTTCAACAAAAAAGTTATCCACAGACCTTGATCAAGACAAAATTTCGCTGTTCTTTATGAAGCTATATGTAGTGGCAAGCAAGCGGAAAGACCGCAATTTATTGACCATAATGGGAAGGCTACAAGCAGCCTGCAACCTGGAGTAAAAATGCCAACACAAAAAGAAATACTCGTTGATATTTCGATTTTGTTTTTGATTGGGTGAGATTGGTTATTTTCTATTTCAATGAACCACATGGTTATCCTAATGACTTTGTCTCCTTTTTCCGAGATCAAGTCATGCGTAGCTGACTGCTTTTTGCGCTCAGATGTCTGATATGGAGGCTTGAGGTGGCGCCACGGATGGTGTTGGGATCACATCCCATCGACGGTGGGGCGATGGCCGAGCCTGATCTCACTGTCCGAAGCCAGGGGTTGCTCGGTTACCACTGAACCGGCACACCCTTTGCCGCCGCGAGCGCGCGCTCATAAGCGAGGCTGGCGACGGCGAAGTCGCCGATGGCAAGACCTCGGAAGATGAAGGCGCTTTGCTTCCCGGTCTCGAAGCCGACGTCGGATGTCCCGCTGACCAGGCCACGAAGATCGCCGCGGATGAGCGCCGGGTCCACCATCTTTTTCTCACTCGCCCGCTCCTGGGCTTGGTCGTCGATGATCACGGCATCGAAGGCCGTCATGCCGTCCGCCACCCAGGGGGCGGCGAGATCGGTGATGGTGGCAAACGCGCCCGGTTTCAGCCAGCGCGCATCGATGAACGGCTGGAGATCGAAGGCTAGGGTTACCGAACTCACGACCAGATCGGCATCGGCCAAGGCATCTTCCGGCGTCGCGCAGGCGGTGGCACTCATGCCTTTCTCCTCCGCCATGCGGCATAGCCGATCGATATTCGCCCTGCCCCGGCCGAAGGCTCTGATCGCGGCGATGGGAAAGAGTGCGGCGAAGGTTTCGAGATGGCTTTGCGCCTGCACGCCACAGCCGATGAAGGCGATGGTATGCGAACCGGGATCGGCCATGCGTTTGGCGACGACGGCGCTTAGCCCAGCAGTGCGAAACGCCGTAACCCAGCCCGCTTGCATGACCGCGCGAAGCCGGCCGGTCTCGCTGTCCTGCAGGATGATGTTGCCCTCGACGCCGGGCAGGCCACGCTCCGGATTGCGCGGGCTGACCATGACGGACTTCACCACGGTCATATCAGGATCGTCGCTGGTCGAAAGCGTGGTCATCATATAGCGGCCCGCGCCCGGCAGGATGGCCGACTTCGGCGCCGTCGAGATTTCGCCTGCCGCTTCCTTGGCTATGGCCGCCTCGACCACATCGACAATGTCCGTGACCGATAAGCCGAGGCCGGACAGGACGTCGTCGGACAGAACAAGAAAGTCATCGCCCCGCGCACGTTCCATGAACGATCGCTCCTCTTGCTGGCCGCGCCGATGCGCCGCCCCGTCGTCAGAGCCTAGCCTGACGCCAGAGCGTCTGACGAGAGGATTTCGAATGATCCCGCTCGATCTGGGCCTGATCGAGCTACGTGAGACAGCCAAGCAAGGCGTGACCTCGCAGTCAAATGGGACATGCCTTGATCTCTGCAGCGAGATGTAGCGGCTGTCTTCTTGCATAACCCACAGTCTGAATCTGCATCCGACCGAGGCTTAACGCGGCCTCTTCTCTTGTTTTGATGATGACGATTCGCGATCGTTTGCCGATTAAGAATCGACATGATGAAAACCACCCGAGGAGTTCACCAATGACCAAAGCACCGATTCTCGGAGGCGTTATCCTTGGATTGATAGCCGGTCTGGGCTCCGCCTTCGCAGGCGACATGACCCTGCCCGAACTGGTCACGCAGGAAACCCCGCAAGCCGTCGTCGACGAACATCTGGACGCGCTCAACGAGTGCGACTGGGATCGCCTGATGGCGCAATATCCTGATGAGGTCGAGTTTCACCTGGTCGACGGGGTTCTCATCAAAGGCAGGGAAGCCATCGGCGAGCTCTTTGCCGGATTCTGCAAGACCCGCGAGGAAGGTGGCTTGAAGGGGCTGACTTTCACCACGATCAGCAGCTTTACCGTCGATGGCACGATCAATGTCCTCTGGTCAGCCGATGCCGACTTCCTCTCCGAGCCCCATGTCGGCTCAGATGCCTATGTAACCAAGGACGGCTTGATGTACGCACAAGTCACCACCTTCGACGGCGCCAAGCTCAAATTCAAGGAGTGAGGATTTTTCCGTTCGACAGTTGTTGCCAGCGCATCAATCCACGCCTGTCATCCGTCGTCGAAGCGGTGAGCAATCATCTCCTGGTCACCGCGCCCTGCTCCGCCGTTCCGCTTATCGACTCGTCTCAGGCCGCCAGGACCTCGCTCCGGGGAAACGGCTGGGTTCGAAGGGCGAGGTGTCGACGCTCCTCGATCGGCCTCCGAGGATCAGTCCGGTCATCGCCTCGCCGCTTGCCGGCGCGTTCAACATGCCCCAGACGCTGTGACCGGTGGCAATATAGGCGCCTTCGATTCCTGGAATGGCGCCGAGGAGCGGCAGACCGTCGCGTGTGACCGGGCGATAGCAGGCCGCCGCCATTAGAACCTCCGCATCGACCAGGTCCGGGGAGAGCGCTGCCGCCATGGCCTGCAGGCGTTCCGTTGCCGCCGCATGGCTGTCGACGGCGCTCGGATCGACCGGCAGCGGCTCCTGACCGGCAAGACCGCAGAGATAGACCGTGCCGTCCGGGCGGGGAAAAAGCTCCGGCGTATCGTCCATGCCGTCATGGCCTCT
>JBCCIN010000377.1:0-5140 GCA_039028235.1 Pseudomonadota bacterium | reverse complement strand
TGAGCGTGGATTTTCCAGAGCCCGAGGGGCCGCAGATGACGATGCGCTCGCCGCGATAGACGGTGAGGTTGATGTCCCGGAGCACGTGGAACGAGCCATACCACTTGTTCATGTCCTGGATGGTGATCGCGACCTCGTTCGAGAGAGCGGGAGCCGACGCGGTCGGTTCGTTGACTTGGGCTGGTGCTGGATCAGACATGGGCATTCTCCACGGAGGCGCGCTTCTCTTGGCGAGGTCCAGTCAACGCTGGTCCTCGCTAGGACCTGTGGCCGGTTTCGAGCTTGCGCTCGAGATAGGCGGAATATTGGGACATGCCGAAGCAGAAGATGAAGAAGAAGACGGCGATGAACACATAGGGCTCGACCACGATGCCGTTCCATTCCTGGGTGGCGCGGATGGTGGTGGTGAGTCCGAGCGGGTCGAGGAGGCCGATGATGATCACCAGGGTCGTGTCTTTGAAAAGACCGATGAACGTGTTGACGATGCCGGGGATCGAGATCTTGAGCGCCTGGGGGAGGATGATCAGGCGCATCGACTTCCAGTAGTCGAGGCCGAGCGCGTGGGCGGCTTCATATTGACCTCTTGGCAAGGCGGCAAGGCCGCCTCGGACGACTTCTGCCATGTAGGCCGAAGCGAAGAGGGTCACCATGATCAGAACGCGCAGCACCAGATCGAAGGTGGTGCCTGGTGGCAGGAAGTAGTTCAAGACGGTCGAGGCGACGAACAGGAGTGTGATCAGGGGCACGCCGCGCATGGCCTCGATGAACATTACCGAGACCGCCTTGATGAAAATCAGGCTGGACTGGCGGCCGAGGGCCAGGAGCACGCCGATCGGGAAGGAGGCGGCGATGCCGGTGACGCCGATGATGAAGGTCAGGAGAAAGCCGCCCAGGCGGTCGGAAGAGACGGAGCGGAGTTCGAGCGGGATGATGGCCGAAAGGACATCGTCGAAGAGGCCGACGCCGATGCCCCACCAGAGGAGCGTCACCAGAATACCGATGACGATGGCAGGCAGGACGCCACCGATCTTGTGGACGGTATTGAAGGCAAGGAAACCGATGACCGGACCGAGCACGATGCCGGCGACGAACCAGAAGCTGCCGCCCCAGATCAGCCAGTAGGCGATGAACGGGAAGAGCACTGAGAAGATCAGGAAATTTCGTGGCACACGATCGAACAAGACCGGTGCGAGGGCCGCGAACATCAGGAAGAAGCAGAGGATCGGCCGCCAGATAAGCTCCGGAGGATAGAAGCCGAAAGTATACTGCATCCAGCGTTCATTGATCATCGCCCAGCAGGCGCCATGGGGATTGATCTCGCGGCAGCCCTTCAAGCTGTCGGCGCTCCAGACTGCATCGACGAACGCCCATTGGATTGCCGGCGGCAGGATCCAGGCGATGAACGCGATCGAGATGACGCTGAGCGCGATATTGAGGGGCGAAGAGAAGAGGTTTTCCTTGGCCCAGAGGTAGACGCCACTCGTACGGGCCGGCGGCGCCGCAGCCGGGATCTCCCGCTCGGCGACGAAGGCGACCTCACGGTTCAAGGTGTTGTCGGCGGGCGTATCAGCCATCTCAGCGCTCCACCAGCTTCACGCGTTCGTTGTACCAGTTCATGATCGCGGAGATCACGAGCGAGACGATCAGGTAGAACGCCATCAGGAGCATCAGGCACTCCATCTCGCGGCCGGTCTGATTGAGGGTGATGCCGCCGAGCGTGCCGGTTGCATCCATATAACCGACGGCGATCGCGAGCGAGGAATTCTTGGTGAGGTTCAGATATTGCGAGATCAGCGGCGGGATGATCACGCGAAGGGCCTGCGGCAGGATGATCAGGCTCATGGTGCGGTTCGGCCGAAGGCCGAGCGCGAAGGCGGCTTCGGTCTGGCCGTGGCTTACCGCCTGTATGCCGGATCGGACGTTTTCCGCGATGAAGGCGCCCGTATAGATCGAGAGTGCCAGCCAGAGCGCGATCAGGCTTTCGCGGGCGAAAACGCCGCCCTGGTAGTTGAAGCCCTTCAGCTCGGGATAGCCGAAATGCAGGCCGAGGACGACCATCAAAATGGCGAACGGCACAAGGAGGATGGCGGTCCTGATCCAGAAGATCGGCTGCGCTTCGCCGGTTTCGTCCTGTTTGGCGTGGGCCCAGCGGCCATACGCCTTGCCGGCGACGATGCTGAGTGCCAGTACGATGACGACGGCGACGAAGTTCAAGTTGAGCCAGAACAGTTCGCCGATATGGATCGAGCCCAGAGAGTTCGAAAACAGCGGCTGCGGAAAGTAGAAGCCGCGGTTGGTCATCACCAGCCCGCCATTCAGCCAGGGCTCGGCCTGACGGGGTGATGGCAGGGTCTCGTTGATCAAAGCGCTGCAGAGAATGATCCAGAGGAGCACGGGCACGTTGCGCACGGTCTCGATGTAGACCGTCATCAATCTCGCGACGAGCCAGTTCTTGGAAAGCCTTAGCACACCGGCGATCACGCCGATCACGGTGGCAAGCGCGCAGCCCAGGACCGCGACCAGGAGCGTGTTCAGAATGCCGACAACTGCGGCGCGGGCGTGGGTGGATCGGGAGGTGTATTCGATCAGGCGCTGGTTGATGTCATAGGAAGCGGGCTCGTTCAGAAAGCCGAAGCCGAATTCCTTGCCGAGCGCTTCGAGATTGCTGATCGTGTTCGAGACCAGCCAGCCGAAGAAAAGCATCAGGAGAAAGAAGGCGATGACCTGGATGGTATAGCCGCGATAGCGGGTGTCGGATAGCAGCATGCCGATCCTGAAGTTATCGGGTGCTGCGGCTGATGCGACGGCCATGACGCTCCTTTCCAAACCCTGACATTCGGGGAGGAGCTCCCCTCTTTGATCTTGTCAGCAAGAACCGTGCCTCGTTCGACCGGCTCGTCTGAATATTCAGTATAGGCCAGGGAGGGTTCTAGGGGAAACGGTCAAAAGAAACGGGCGCGCCCCTTAGGACGCGCCCGGCTTTCATCTCAGCGGAAAGGAGGGGCGTAGAGGATGCCGCCGTCCGTCCACTGAGCGTTCAGGCCACGCTCGAGGCCGATCGCGGTGTCCGGGCCAAGATGGCGATCGAAGATCTCGCCATAGTTGCCGCCGGCAAGGATGGCGCCGACCGCCCAATTGGCTTCCAGGCCGATCATCGCACCGAGGTCGCCTTCGGTACCGAGCAGGCGGCGGATCTCCGGATCCTCGCTGTTCGCCGCCATGTCTTCGACGTTCTCAGACGTGATGCCCTTTTCTTCGGCAACGACGAGCGCATTCAGCACCCAGCGGGCGATGTCGCCCCACTGATTGTCGCCGTGACGGACGACTGGACCGAGCGGCTCCTTGGAGATGATCTCCGGCAGGATGACGTGGGCGCTCGGGTCCTCGAAAGTAGCGCGGGTCGCGGCGAGGCCGGAGGCGTCCGTGGTGTAGGCGTCGCAGGCATTGGAGAGGTATTTCTGCTGTGCTTCCGCATTGGTCTCGATCGGCACCGGCTCATATTCCATGCCATTCGCACGGAAATAGTCCGCAAGATTGAGCTCGGTGGTGGTGCCGGTCTGGATGCAGACGGTGGCGCCGCTGAGATCGGTCGCCGATTCGACGCCCAGTTCCGCCGGGACCATGAAGCCCTGGCCGTCATAGTAGTTGACGCCGATGAAGGTGAACTTCAGGTCGTTGTCGCGGCTAAACGTCCAGGTGGTGTTGCGAGCCAGCACATCGACCTCGCCAGAGGCAAGAGCGGTGAAACGGGTCTTGCCGGTGGTCGGCGTGAACTTCACGGCTTCGCGGTCACCGAACACCGCCGCAGCGAGGGCGCGGCAGTAGTCGACGTCGAAACCGTCCCATCCGCCAGCATCATCGGTGAAAGAAAAGCCAGCAAGGCCGGTGGATACGCCGCACTGCAGGTGTCCCTTGGCCTTGACGTCATCGAGGGTTGCCGCACCTGCGGCGCCCGTGGCGAGGAGCGCACCGAGCGCTACTGCCGTCGTTGTGATCTGTCGCTTCATTCATTTATCTCCCATGAGACGATCGTCGTTCGTTTACAGAACGATAGCGGCGTTCTGTCAATGATGAGCTGACCTACTTGCGTATCCAGAAGCTCTATCGAAAACATCTGCTCGCTTTATGAACAATTCTTGGCCGTTAGCGCCCGTTGTTTAAGCGCAACGTCATTAGGTGAGCCGATAGATCCGTCTGGCATTGTCATGGAACAGCCTGCGACGATCGGCTATCGCCAGATCGGCGGTAATCTCCATGAAGCCGGAAAAGATCGTCGAGAGGTCGGCGCAAAGGCTATCAACCGGGAAGTTGCTGGCGAACATGCATCGATCGACACCGAAGATCGCGATGGCATCCTGAACGATCGGGCTGTTCGCTTCGACGGTCCAGGGCAGGCCAGGCTGTCCCAGGCCCGAGATCTTGAGCGCAACATTAGGAGCATCGGCAAGCGCCCTCATGGCTTGGCGCCATCTGGCGAGGCCCTCGCGGCTGCGATCGGCAGGGAGGCCTGTATGGTTCAGGATTATCTGCGTTTTCGGAAAATCGCGGGCGAGATCGAGGGCAGCATCCAGATGCCACCAGGGTGTTTGCAAATCGTAAGAAAGACCAAGGGGCTGCAGCTTCGAAAACCCCTCTCGAAAGGTCGGATCATCCATCGAGGCGGGTGCGCCCCGCCGCGCGGACTTGGGGTCGGTGGCCGCTTGGGGCTTTTGCCGGACGCCGCGGACACGTGGGAACGCTGCCTGCGCGGCCAGCACGTCCGCCGCGTCGTCATGATGCAGCCAGGCCTGGGCGACAACTGCTGTGGGCAGACCACGAGTGTCGGCAAGCGTCGAGACCCAGCGGGTCTCGCCGAGCGGGTCGTTCGGGTTCCACTCCGCCTCGACATAGACACTGCCAGCGATCGTGAAACCTGCGGCATCCCGCCGATAGTCATCGGGCAGATAGGTGCGCTTGAGCGCGCTGTAATCGCCGTAGCGGAAGGGGATCATCGGCTCGTCGCAGAGCCAGGGCAGATAGTTGGCCCCGAGATCCCAGAAATGCTGGTGTGCGTCGATGATCGGAAGATCGCCCAGGAGGTCGCTCAACCCATCAAGCTTGCGGTCAGGGCGCTTTTCGGATCGCTCAGGTCCTCGACCAC
>JBCCIN010000376.1:0-5143 GCA_039028235.1 Pseudomonadota bacterium | reverse complement strand
GTGAAGAATGTCAGGAAAGCGAGACTGCGGTGGATCATATGAAGCCGTTCGAGCGGGTCCTCAAAGTCTGGCAACAGGCTTTCATTGCAGAGAAACGGCGATGAGCAGGCGAGCGATGCACCACTCTTGCTCATAACCGCAGCGCTGGCGATGGTGGCCAGCAGCAGCAGCCAACCGAAGAACGCATGCGGCACCAGGCCAACCGTCGACAGAACGGCTGGACGATCACCCGCGCGCTCGAAGAGCATCCACATGGTCGCGAATAGAAGAAGAGCCGTGGTCTTGTGGACCGCGACCGACCAGGGACTGTTCTGATCGAAGACGGTGATCGCGCCGAGGGACACCTGGATCAGCAACAGGCCCACGAGGACGGCGCCGAACACCGGAAGCGCCCTGACCTGCCCGCGACAACGCCAGCAAAGCCAGGCGATCGCCAGGACCAGCGGGCCGACGAATACGCCCGCGATCAGCCGGTGCACCCATTCCAGCATTACCTGGTAATAATAGTAGCCGGCATCGGCCGGAATATCGGCGGGCAGCGGTACCCAATAGCCATAGCAGGTGGGCCAGTCCGGGCAGGACAGACCGGAATTGGTCGCACGCACCCAGGCACCGAGCAGGATCAGCCCGAAGGTTAAAAGGATGGTGAAGCCGGTGATGGCTCGAAGGCGGCTCATGGATGTTCAAGGCTCACGGTAAGCTTTCCTCATCACATCTTCGGCCCGGGCCGAACCCGGCGAAACACGATATAGACCCCGACCAGCGCCGCTGCCAGCCCGTACCAGGTGACCGCATATTGCAAGTGGTTGTTGGTCAGCTGGATGACTGTCCGTCCGCCGATCGGCAGGCCACCCGGATTCGGCACGTCATCGACCTCGATCACCACCGGCGAAAGCGCGATTCCGAGCGCTTCCTCCATCGCCTGGAGGTCGTAGTGGTACCACTGCGCTGCCTTCGGATCATTGTCTGGGGTAAACGCTCCGGGGCGATCCGCCGCACGGTAGCGTGCGATGCCGCTGATTGAGACCTCGCCAGGCAATTGCCCCTCCGAGCGGGAGGCCGGATGCGCCTTGTCTGACGGCACCCAGCCGCGATCCACCAAGACGGCGGGCCCATCGGTCGGCAGGAGCGGTGTCAGCACATGATGACCGAGCACCCCTGCCCTCGCCCTCGCGCCAAAAAGCTGCTCCAGATCATGGCGAAAGACACCGGTAACGGTCACATTCCTAAAGTCGAATGCTTCCGCGTCGGCAGCTGTGGAGAACAGCTGCGGCAGAGGTGTCGGGGGTTTGGAAAGGCCCGCCTCGCGCGCCGCAATCAAACCTTCCTTCCAGGCGAGACGCTGCATCTGCCAAGTGCCGAGACCAAGCAGGAGAAATGTCCCGGTGACGACCAACAAAGGAAGAACGAACCGTTGCATCAAATCGCCCGATGTCGCGGATATCGATCCGCCCTCGCCTAACAGACGCTGACCCGGACCGCCAGCCCCGCTGGGGATGGTGGAGCATCACGTCGCAAGCTCCAACAAGAGTCGCTCATCCTGAATGGACCTGCACCGGGCACATGCACACATCCTCTGGTAGGCACAACCTCGAGATTTCATCAATTTAACCTAAATCCACCTTGAGATTTAGCCAATTTGATGTAGGTTTTGCCGGCGTTTACACGACGATCGGTCGTACTTTGCAGCGCAAATGCTGCGACGGACGACAATCGCTATCATCAAATACAACCAAGAAATGAGGTGGATACGCCAATGACCGTGTCGATCATGGATTGGGACGATGTCGATATCGGCCAATTCAGCCAGGTGCCGCTTGAGATTGGACACCGCCTGCATGAGTCCGAACTTTTCAGTGACTCGGCCCTTGCTCGACTGATCGAGAACTCGGCGCGTGAAAACTATTACGTCAACACAATGGACATCAATGCCCATGACGTGCGCACCCGACGCGAGGGCGAGACCGGCGATATCAGCGGCGAACAGGCGCTCGATGCGCTTGCCAGCGGGCACATCTGGTACCTCTTGATGCAGCCGGAACAGGTCGATCCACGCTACGGCGAGCTGGTCGAATCGATCTACCGTGAAATCGGCACGCATGTGCCGGGCTTCGAAGTCAGCATGAAGAAAATGTCGATCCTGGTCTCGTCACCGAAGGTCCAGGTCTACTATCACTGCGACATCCCCGGTCAGAGCCTCTGGCAGATCCGCGGCAGCAAGAAGGTCTATGTCTATCCCAACAAGGAGCCCTGGCTTCATCAGCCGAGCCTCGAAAAGATCGTGATGAACGAGGCGCACGAGATTTCGATGCCCTACAGGCCCGAATTCGATGAGGCAGCCACCATCTACGATCTGCAGCCGGGAAAAATGCTCCACTGGCCGCTGAACGCGCCGCATCGCATCGTCAACAATGATTGCGTCAACGTCTCCTTCACGACGGAGCACATGACCGATTCGATCCGGCGTATGTTCATTGTCAACAAAGCCAACGGCATCCTTCGCCACCGCCTCGGAATGAACCCGCGCTCCCAGAAGATCGACGGCATCGGCTACTGGGCTAAATATGGCCTTGCCGGTGCTTACAAGGTTTCAGGTATGCAGAAAAAGCGCCGCCAGTCTTTTAAGGTCGACTTTCAGGTTGACCCGGGAGCGCCTCGGGGCGTACGCACCATCGAAGGTTACGAATTTCAAAAGTAGGGTGTACGAGGCCATTCCAAACGAGAAACAGGATCGCCTGGACATCATCTTTTATCACAACGTTAGCGAGTTCGCCGGTTTGCATCAGGCATGGGCGGACCTCACGTTGTGTGCGGACCAGCCACTGTTCTTTCAATCCCCGAACTGGCTCCGCCATGTATTGGCGATCCGCAACGATCAGGGGGCGGAAAACTGGCGGCTCTGCCTTGCCACCGCCTGGCGACAGAGCCGTCTGGTTGCGGTCTGGCCATTGTTGGTTCAGCGCGAAGGGATTTGCCGCATTGCCCGCTCTTTGGACGACCCGTTCGGTCAGCTCGCGGGACTTCCCATCGATCAGGGAGAAGACGCGTCAGCGTTTATCGTCGCTGTTACGGATCATCTAAAGATGGAAGGCCTTGCCGACGGCGTGATGATCGAACGCGTCGCCGATCACACGGATCTCCACCGAGCGCTCGAGAATCGCGGAGCCAAGATCACCTTCAGTGACCAATCCGCCGTCGTCGATTTTCGCCCCCATGACAACTTTCAGGCCTATCTGAAGACTCGAAAGCCCAAGACCAGAAAGAACCTCCGAAACGCCCGCAACCGCCTCACCCGAGATCACGGTATCGAGCACGATATCATCACGGGTGACGGCGACATTCGCTCGATCGTCGACCAGGCGTTCAAGGGCCGACTCGTCTGGATGCAGGACAACGCCAAGACTGCCCCAGCATTTCGCGATTCGGATTTTCGTCGTCTGCTGAGTGCGTTGAACGACAGTCCAGTCAAAGACAGTCTGATCGGATTTCGCTTGCGATCGGGGGATATGCCAATCGCGGTTCAGTGGGGCTTTCTTCACGCCGGCCGATACTATGCCTTCATTTCAGCGCGCAATCCCAAGTTCGACGCCTATAGCCCCGGACGGGTGCATCTGGGCATGGTTCTGGAAGCCTGTTTCGAACGCGGCATCAGTGTCGTCGAACTCATGGCACCTGCCAGCGCTTACAAGATGAACTGGACCGACGAAAGCCGCCGCATCGACGATTTCGGCCTCGCGTTCAATGCACGCGGCTATCTCTATCTCGATCTTTGGCGCCGAAATGGCCGCTCCATGGCACGCCGCCTGTATCATGGCCTGCCCGACAGCATCAAACGGCATGTCGCTGATTTGACCGGCGGTCGCCGCGCGTCGTAACCATTCTTCCCTTTGCGTGATGGCGTACGGCGGCCTCATCGGTTGACGATGACATCGGCGTGTAGTGGAGGAGCGAAGCGATGGCGCTGATCATACGCGTCGGACCGGCGCGTGAGCGTTGGTGGCTGAAGCATTTGCAGGATCTTCTGCCGGAGATCGACTGTCGTCCATGGAGCGATCCGGGCAACCCGGACGACATCGACATTGCCGTCGTTTGGAAGCCGCCCGCCGGCGGTCTGAAGCGCTTTGCCAATCTGAAGCTGATCGTTTCGATCGGCGCCGGCATCGACCATGTCCTCGCCGATCCCGAGCTCCCGCGCCATGTGCCAATCATGCGCACCACCGGCGAGGATCTGAAGCTGCGCATGCGCGAGTATGTGGTGCTGCACGTGCTCCGCCTGCATCGCCGCCTGCCGGAGATAGAGGTGGCCCAAACGCGAAAGGAGTGGCTGCAGCTAATCAATCCGCCGGCTGATAAGCGCCGGGTCGGGGTGATGGGACTGGGTGGCCTCGGAAGGGACTCCGCCTTCGCCCTAAAGTCGATCGGGTTCGACGTCGCCGGCTGGTCAAGGCGTCCGAAGTCGCTTGACGGCATCGAGAGCTTCGCTGGCGATCAGGAACTGGGCGCGTTTCTGGAGCGCAGCGAAATTCTTGTCTGCCTCCTACCTCTCACGCCGAAAACGTCAGGCATCCTGAACGCCGATCTTTTCCGGCACCTGCCGAAGGGGGCGGCGATCATCAACGCAGCGCGCGGCGGCCACCTGATTGAAGCCGATCTGCTCGACGCGCTCGATCAGGGGCAGATCAGCGCTGCCACTCTGGACGTCTTCGACATCGAACCGCTGCCGACCTCGTCTCCCTTCTGGAATCATCCGAAAGTCCTGGTCACGCCACATGTCGCCTCTCTGATCGACCCGGACACAGGCGGCAAGGCGATCGCCGCCAATATCCGAAAATACCTCGTGGGCGAGCCGCTGCCGGATCTGGTCGACCTTGAGCAAGGGTATTGACGTCGCGATCTCGTCACTGGCGAAGCCCGACGTGGCGACAAGCCCTTTATGCGCAAGCTTGCCGAGCGGGAAACATGGTGGCCCCAACCCCTACCTGATATCAGCAGCACCAAATTCCCCAGGATTCACCGTAAGGTGTCATCGATGAAGCGTGAGGCTACACCGCCAGCGGCGGGTTTTCCTCCGACACCAGGCATTCGTTAACGCCTCCATACCATGCTGGCCCACGATCCATGCGATCCTGCGACGTCGTGTGGC
>JBCCIN010000375.1:0-5147 GCA_039028235.1 Pseudomonadota bacterium | reverse complement strand
GTCTCCTCCACCACCTCGTGCAGCTTGTCGAGGGCGTGCTGAAAGGCCTCGCCGTTCATCAGCAAGGTGGTGATGTCGTAAAAGAGGATGCCCGGCTTCGGAAAGTCCGGAATGGTGCGGATGTGGGCCTTCAGGTCCATGATCTGGCGCTCTTTCTTTCTGGACTGGGCGCGATCCAAGGGCAATCGCTTGGCATTTAGCATAAAGTCCAGCCGACCGATGTCTATCGGTGTCGCGGAGCGGACATTCGTGTCAGACGACGGCACGCGTTAACGAATCATTCAATAAATTATGCGTAGTATCCAATCGACCTCCCGGTAATTGAGGGTGACGATGTTGCGACGCTCCGACCTGTTTCAGCGCCTTAAGGCCGACATGATGCGACATTGTCAGCGCCCGCAGACGGGTGTAATAGCCAATGAGCGAGGGTCCGTAGCGCCGATCCTGGCTGCGGTGCTGCTTATGGGAACGGCAGGCGCGGCGCTTGCGGTGGACATCGCCAGGGCCTACTCGATGAAGTCCGACTTTCAAGCCGCCGCTGACGCCGCAGCGCTCGCCGCTGCCGTGATGCTCCCGGACGAAGAAGCGGCACGTCGGGCCGCCAAACGGGCCATCTCCAAGAATTTGCCCAACGATTCTGATCTGCTGCGCGCCGAGGATTTTGAATTCGGCTACTGGCAAGCAGCCGGCGGCGCGATCGTCGAGGGCGACGGAGCGAACAGCGCGGTCAGAGTTACCGTTCAGCGCGCCTCCAGCCGCGGCAACGGCATCGGCACGCTTTTCGCCGGCGTTCTCGGTCGCGATACGATCGACGTGTCCGCAAGCGCCGCCGCCGGCAAACGCGGCGTCTCCTGCCTGATCGCCCTCGACCCCAAAGGCAAAGGGCTCGAGATGAACGGCGATGCCCATCTCGAGCTGATCGAGTGCGGCGCACACGTCAATGCCAAGGATAAGGATGCGCTGAAAGTCAACGGCAAGAGCACGCTTCTCGCTGACAGCATCTGTGTCAGTGGCAGAAGCAAAATCGACGGCGGCGCGGACGTTATGCCGTTGCCGTCCGAATATTGCCCACCCCACGCAGATCCCCTCGTCGGCGTCGCCATGCCGCCAGTTGCTGCCTGCACGGACAACGAGGTCGAGTTCAAGGACGAAACGAGAACGTTAACGGCCGACCGGGTTTTCTGCGGTGGTCTCAAGATCGAAGGCGAGAGCCACATAACCCTCCAGCCTGGCGTCTATGTGATCGACAATGGCAAGCTCGAGGTCAAAGACGAGACCATTCTCGAAGGCGATGGCGTGACCATCCTGCTGCGCAGGGAAGATGCTGAACTCGATGTCAAGGATGAAGCCTCGATACGTCTTACCGCACCGACCGACGGGGTTTATCAAGGCTTGCTGCTCGTCCAGAGCCAGGGGGCCGACAAAGAGAACAAATGGGACAGCGAGGCCGCCTCGGAGCTGACCGGCGTCGTCTACCTACCTGACGGCCGTTTTACATCAAAAATAAGCAGTCACATCACCGGCACCTCCGCCTGCTTCGTCTTGATCGCTAAGGAAATCAAGCTCGAAGGCGAGGCTGAGATGTCGATAGACCTTTCCAGCAGCGCCTGCCGCAACAGCCTTCCCAGTGCGTTCAGCCGATCGGTAGTTCTGCTGAGTTGATGACATCAGCGATGCGTTGAGGTTCGACCGGGCGCTGACGCCAAGTCGACGCCGCCGCGCGTCGCGGCCTAGACGCGGTCGCCGCGGCGGAAGGGGACGAGGAGGGCTTTCGGGTATTGGGCGCGTCTGGCCATGACGATCATCGCCAAAATCGACAGCAGATAGGGCAACATCAGGAAGAACTGATAGGGAATGACGGCGCCGGCACTCTGCTGGGCACGCACCTGGAGCGCTTCGAGGCCGGCGAAGATCAGGGCGCCGAGGAGCGCCTTGCCCGGACGCCAGCTCGCGAAGATCACCAGTGCGACGCAGATCCACCCGCGGCCGTTGATCATGTTGAAATAAAACGCGTCGAACCAGGACATGGTGATGAAGGCACCGCCGATCGCCATGAGGGCACTGCCGACCATGACGGCCCCCGTTCTGATCGCGAGCACGTTCAGACCCTGGGCCTCGACAGCGACTGGATTCTCGCCCGCCATGCGTACGGCGAGGCCAAGAGGCGTTCGGAACAGCACATAGCCGACCGTCGGCACAGTTGCGAAAGCGAGGTAAGTGAGCGGCGACTGGCTGAACAGCGCCTCACCGACGATCGGCAAGTCGGAGAGGATCGGTATCGGAAGCGCTTCAAACGGTTCGATCTTGGGTGGCGTCGTCGCTTCCGGCAGCAGCATGCGATAGACGAAATAGCTCAGCGACGAGGCGACAAGCGTAATGCCGATGCCGGTGACATGCTGGGAGAGACCGAGATGCACGGTGAACGCGGCATGCACGAGCCCGAACAGCGCGCCCATGCAGGCGGCGAAGATCACACCATCCCAGAGTCCGCCGCCTTGATAGACCCACATCCAGCCGGACATAGCGCCGACGGTCATGATGCCCTCGATGCCGAGGTTCAACACCCCTGCCCGCTCGCAGATCAGCTCGCCGAGCGTGCCGAAGATGAGAGGGCTCATGATGCGCACGGCCGCGGCCCAGAAGCCGGCGGTCAGGAGGATGTCCAGAATATCCGCCATCAGCCCCGCCACCGGATGCGGTATTGGGTCAACATGGCAGTGACGAGCATGGCCAGCACGGAGACGCCAACCATGACGTCGGCGAGATAGGTCGGGATATTGACGGCGCGGCTCATGGCATCGGCGCCGACGAACATGGCAGAGAGGAAGATGGCCGACGGCACCACGGCGAGTGGATGGAGCTGGGCGAGCATGGCAACCGCGATGCCGGTGTAGCCGAAGCCGGGAGACAGATCGAGCGTCAGGTAGCCCTTGAGGCCGGCGACCTCGCTCACCCCCGCCATGCCGGCGAGGCCGCCTGAGATCAGCGCGGTGACGACGATCGTCCGGCCGACGGGGATACCGGCGAAGGCGGCGGCTTCGGCATTGTGCCCGACGGCGCGGATCTCGAAGCCGAGCGCCGTCATGCGCATCAGCACCCAGACCACCAGCGCCGCCACCAGCGCGATGATCAATCCGGCATGCAGGCGGCCTTTGGCGAGGAGTGGCGGCAGGACGCCTTCATCGATGATCGAGGCCGCCTGCGGCCAGCCAAGCGCCATGGGATCCTTCCATGGTCCCTCGATCAAATAGCCGACGAGCAGGATCATCACGAAATTGAGAAGCAGTGTGGTCACGACCTCGTCGACATTGAGGCGGGTTTTCAAGAGCACGGGAACGATCAACAGAGCGCCGCCGGCAAGCGCGCCGGCGATCAGCAGGAGCGGGATCATCAGAGCAGGCGGCAACGTGATGAGACCCGTGCCGAAATAGGTCGCGGCCAGCGCGCCTGCGTAGAGCTGTCCCTCGCCGCCGATATTGTAGAACTTGGCGCGAAAGGCGACGGCGACGGCGAGACCGGTCAAGATAAGCGGGATCGAGCGGGTCAGCGTCTCATTCAGCGCAAAGGCCGAACCGAAGGCCCCCCTCAGCAGCAGACCGTAGGCCTGGAAGACGGACGTCCCGGTCCAGAGTATCAGCACGCTGCACAAAAGAAGGGCAGCCGCCACCGCCGCAATCGGCGCAAGGCTCGCCCCAAGCCAGGAGACCGTCTCCCTGGGCTCAATGCGCATGCCCGGCTCCGTCAAGTCCAGTTTCGACGCGCCGCGTCGTGCGCTGCGTCGACATGGCGAGGCCGAGGTCGGTGATGGTCCAGGTGGAGGTCGGGCGGGCGTCGCTCAGACGGCCCTGCTGGATGACCGCGAGGCGGTCGGTCAGGGCCAGGAGTTCGTCCAGGTCTTCGGAGACGAGCAAGATCGCCGCCCCGCCTGCCCTCGCCTCCAGCAGCCGCTCCTGCACATAAGCGATCGCGCCCTCATCCAGCCCACGCACCGGTTGGTTGGCGAGGATGAAATGAGGTTCCGGCGATAGAGCGCGCGCGAGAATGAGCTTTTGCATATTGCCGCCTGAGAGAAGGCGGGTTTCAGCCTCAGGCCCCTTGCAACGAATGTCGAAGGCCTCGATCATCCGGTCGGCACGGCTGACGGCTTGAGCTTTGTCGATAAGGCCAAAGCGACTGAGAGCCGAGGTCCGGACGTCCTCGCTGATGAGGTTTTCCCAGATCGCCATCTCGCCGACCACGCCGCTGCCGTGACGATCTTCGGGAATGCGGCCGACACCGCGCTCGACCAGATGGCGGGGTGCCGTACCCTTGATGCTCTCGCCCAGCAGCGCGACTCGCCCATCGAAATCCTGACGAAGGCCGGAGAGCACGTCGGCGAGCACACGCTGGCCATTACCGGCGACACCGGCGATGCCGACGATCTCATGAGCTCGGATTTCGAGGCTGATATCATCGAGCAGCCATGCACCTCCGCCGCCCTCGACGGTCAGGCCATCGATGGCCAAAACGGGGGCTCCCGCGTCGATCGGGGCGAGCGTCGGTCTCTCGACCTCGCGGCCGACCATCATCTGGGCCAGCTGGTCCCGGCTGGCCGCCTCGGTCTCGACGATGCCGATCAGCCTGCCCGCGCGCAGCACGGCGACCCGGTCGCTGACAGCGAGGATCTCGTGCAGCTTGTGGGAGATGAAGATGACGGCGAGACCGTCAGCAGTCAGGGCTTTCAGGGTCGCAAAAAGCTGTTCCGTCTCGCCGGGTGTGAGGACGGCGGTCGGCTCGTCGAGGATCAGGATGCGGCTGTCCCGATAGAGGGCTTTCAGGATTTCGACCCGTTGCCGCTCGCCGACGGAAAGGGCAGCGACCGGAACGTCCGGATCGACCACCAGGCCAAACCGCTCGGACAGCTCGGTGAGCTTCCGCCGGGCGCCCGCGCGGTCATGCCGCCAGGACCAGAGGCTCTCCGTTCCCAGAATGATGTTCTCGAACACGGTGAGATTGTCCGCGAGGACGAAATGCTGATGCACCATGCCGATACCGGACGCCAGCGCCGCCTCGGTCGACCCTGGGGTTAGGGGCTCACCGCCGACATCAATGACACCCTCGTCCGCCTGATAGTGGCCGAACAGGATGTTCATCAGCGTGGTCTTGCC
>JBCCIN010000374.1:0-5147 GCA_039028235.1 Pseudomonadota bacterium | reverse complement strand
GCTCCTGCGCCCGCCATCTCGGCCGCCACCCGGAGATCAACGACCGGCATGCGACAAGTCGTCCAGGTAGTGAGTGGGCGAACGAGGGTTGGCGCGCGCCGGATTAATTAAGCTGAAAGACATTTTTGAAATGATGCGCCACGGACATCGATGGCGCGTGCCGGATTCTCTTTGTTAGCCGTCATCTCTGTCGTTTGGCTTCGAAAACCATCACGGCTGCTTTTTTGATTGAGAGCTAGCGACCCATGAACCGACTCTTGAGCTCCATAGGTGTTCGCACCAAAATCCTCATACTTCTCGCTGTGCCCCTTTTGGCGTTGACCGGTCTCGGCGCGTCGAAAGCATGGCAAAGTTGGCAGACGACTGCCGAGATGGAGAGTCTGTCGACGCTTGCGGAGCTCGCGCCCAAGGTCAGCGAGGTGGTGCACGAGCTGCAGAAGGAGCGGGGTCGGTCGGCGGTGTTCATCGGCTCCAAAGGCGGGGCGAACCCGGCACAGGCCCTGAGGAGCCAGCGGCCGGAAACGGATCGACGCCTGGAAGCCCTCAACCAGGGTCTGAATGGCTTCGATGCGACGGCCTATGGTGACACCTTTGTCACCAAGCTCCGTCAGTCCCAGGCTGAACTCGAAAAACTGGACGGCCAACGCACCGCGGTCAGCGAGTTGCGCCACACGACCCCCGAAATGGCGCGCTACTATACCCGTACGATCGCGGAGCTTCTCGGCCTTATCGAGACGATGAAGTTGCTGAGCGAGGAAGCGCACATAGCGAAGGCGATTGCCGGCTATCTCTCGTTCCTCGAAGCGAAGGAGCGTGCTGGCCTTGAACGGGCCATGGGTGCAGGGGGCTTTGGTGCCGGCGCCTTTTCTAGCACCCTCCACAGCAGGCTGATCAATCTGATCGGCCAGCAGCAGGCCTTTCTGGCGACGTTCGAAAGCCACGCCACGTCTGACCAGCAGCGGTTTTATCGACAGGAGCTCGATGGTCCGGTGGTCGCTGAAGTCGAGCGGCTGCGCAAGATCGCTGTCGAGAGCCCTTTTACCGATGACCTCGAAGGCGTTTCGGGCGGCTTCTGGTTTGCGGCGACGACCAAACGCATCAACCTGATGAAGACGGTCGAGGATCGCCTTTCAGCGGATCTGCTGGCTTTGGCGGCAGATCTGAAGCAACGCGCAGAAGCTGATTTCTTTGCTCTCGCTGGCATGCTCGTGCTCATGATGGCTGTTCTGACGACGCTGGGCTACATGATCGCGAGAAACATCAGCAATCCGGTTTCCGAGCTCGTCGCGTCCATCGAGGCCTACAATCCCGGCGATCGCCTGACCATGCCTGGCGCGGATCGGGGTGACGAGCTTGGTCGTCTCGCTCGATCACTGGACATTATCGCCACGACCGGCCTGGAATCGGCACGCCTCAAAGCCGCGCTTGAGAGTTGCCAGACCAATGTGATGATGGCCAATCGCTCTCTCGAGATCGTCTACCTCAACGCCAATCTGAAGCGCTTGCTGAAGTCGATTGAGCCCGAGATCAGGAAGGACCTGCCGCATTTCTCCGCTGATCGGCTCGTCGGCAGCAACATCGACAGCTTTCATAAGAATCCGGCCCATCAGCGTGGCATGCTTGAAAAGCTGCAATCCCCGCACAGCGCCAGGATCGATCTTGGCGGTCGTAAACTGTTACTTGCCGTTAGCCCTGTCTTTGGTGCCATGGGAGAGCGTTTGGGCACCGTTGTCGAATGGCAGGACCGAACGGCCGAGCTGGCGGTGCTGGAGGAAATCGACAGCGTTGTTCAGGCAGCTGGCGAGGGCGATCTGAGCCGGCGGCTCAATATTGGGGACAAGCAGGGCTTCGAAGCGAGCCTGGCGCAGGGCATTAACCAGCTTACCAGCGCTGTCGACGAGGTCACAAAGGACGTCAGCGCCATGATGGAAGCGCTGGCCCAAGGCGAACTGACCCGCAAGATCACCGGCGACTACAAGGGCAGGTTTGGCGATCTCAAACGGAATGCCAATGAGACAGCCCAGCGTCTGATCGAGGTCGTGTCTCAGATCCGATCCGCGACCAGCGAGGTCGACAGCGCCGCCTCCGAAATCAGCACCGGCACCGACGATCTTGCGCGGAGAACCGAGCAGGCAGCCGCCAACGTCGAAGCGACGGCGGCGTCGGCCGAAGAGATGGCGAGCACCGTCAAGCAGAACGCCGACAACGCCAAGACAGCGAGTGAGCTTGCCGGCAGTGCTGACAAGAGCGCCAAAACCGGCGGTGAGGTGGTCGAGCAGGCCGTGTCCGCTATGGCCGAGATCGACCAGTCGGCCCAGAAGATTACCGAGATCATCTCGGTCATCGACGAAATCGCGTTCCAGACCAATTTGCTGGCGCTCAACGCCAGCGTCGAAGCGGCACGCGCCGGCGAGGCAGGCAAGGGCTTTGCCGTGGTCGCGCAGGAAGTTCGTCAGCTCGCGCAGCGCTCCGCCCAGGCGGCCGATGATATCAAGACCCTGATCCAAAAGAGTAACGGACAGGTCAAGGACGGGGTCGAGCTGGTCAACAGGGCCGGCCAGACCCTGGCCGAGATTGTCGACTCGATCGGCAAGGTCGCCGTCATCGTGGACGACATTTCCACGGCGTCCCAGGAACAGGCGGCCGGCGTGCAGGAGATCAATACCTCGATCACCGAAATGGACGAGATGACCCAGCATAACTCGGCGCTTGTGGAAGAGAGCAGTGCGGCCGCTCGGGCTCTCAGCACCGAAGCCGGCAAGCTCAATCAGCTGATGGCCTTCTTCAGCTGCGAAGGCTCCGGTGCGTTCAATCAAAGACCGAAGCCAGCGCCGAAAAGAGCGCCGCGCCAGGAGACGGCGGCCATGTCGAGCATGGCTGGAGCCGATCAAGACGGGTGGGAGGATTTCTAGAGCATTTCCGTAGCAGTTGTACGCGGCACCAGCCCGCTCCCCCTCCCGACCGCCCAATGCGAGGATACCCTATGGGTGGTCGGGAGGGGGAGCGGGCTGGATCGACCTGACCCGGAAAAGCTCTAAAAGGCCGCAGCCAGGGCACGGTCTCCCGCCAGAGGCTGCAGGGAATCTCCTTGCCTGGCTAAGATGCTAAACCGCCGCTAGCGCGACCTTCGCCGCTGGCGGCTGGTTACGTTCTACGATCATCGCCGGCAGATCCTCGCCGGAGACGGGCTCACCCAAAAGGAAACCCTGGGCTTCGTCGCAGCCGAAATGGCGAAGCAGGCTGAGCTGGGCCGCGGTTTCGACACCTTCTGCGATCACGCCGATATTGAGGCCGTGGGCGAGCATGATCACGGCCCTGGCCAGCGCCCCATCACTCTTGCTGCCACTGATGTCACAGACGAAGGAACGGTCGATCTTGATGCGATCGATCGGGAAGCGCCGGAGATAGCTGAGCGAGGAATAGCCGGTGCCGAAGTCATCCAGCGCCACGCTCACGCCGCTCGCCGCGAGGCGCTGCAGTAGCCGCGTGGTCTCGCCCTCCTGCATCAGCGTGGTCTCGGTGAGCTCGACCTCGAGCTGATCGAGCACCATGTCGGTCCTATCGAGGATCGCGCGCAGATCCTGCTCCAGGCCGCTTCGCTTGAGCTGGAAGGGGGAGATGTTGACCGCGAGGCGAAGGCTATCCAGCCCCTCTGCGCGCCACGTCGCATGCTGAAGGCAGGCGGTTTCCAGGATCCAGAGGCCGAGATCGTAGATCAGCCCGGTCTCCTCCGCGAGCGGGATGAACTGCTCCGGCGGCACCAGCCCCCACTCAGGGTGGTGCCAGCGCACCAGGGTCTCGACACCGACCACCTGGCCGGAGCGGAGGTTGATCTGCGGCTGATAGACCAGCGAGAACTGCCCCTGATCGACCGCCCGCCTAAGCTGCGCCTCGAGCACAATGCGTTCGAACGCAGCGCTGTTCATGGCGGCGTTGACCAGCTGCCAGCGATCGCGACCGTTCGACTTGGCCCTATAAAGCGCCATGTCGGCTGACTTCAGGAGCTGGTCGGCGTTTCGGCTGTCGTCGGGAAACAGGCTGACACCGATGCTCGCGGTGACATGCAGCTCCTGACCGCCGATTTGAAATGATGGGCGGATCGCCTCCAGAATCTGGCCGATCTTCGGCCGTACGTCGTCGATCTCGCCGAGATCTCGAATGATCAAAATGAACTCATCGCCACCCATACGCGCGACTAGATCGCGCTCACCAACCGACCTCTGAAGGCGCTCGGCCACGGCCACCAGAAGGTCGTCGCCGACATTATGGCCGAGGCCGTCATTGACCAGCTTGAAGCGATCCAGATCGAGAAAAGCGACGGCGAGGCGCTCGCCGCTGCCGCGCGCTACGGACAGAGCCTCGTCCAGCTGCTCGGCGAACAGTGAGCGATTGGGAAGGCCGGTCAGCGCGTCGTGGGTCGCCTGATAGCGTATGGTCTCCTCGGTCGCCTTTCTGGCACTGATGTCGGTATAGATGCCGATCAGCTCGCCGTCGGGTGTCCTGAATTCGCAAAGGGAGATCCAGCGGCCGCTCGAAAGCTCGATTTCTCGCGCGCGCACGACGTCGTCGCGGCCGTCCGCGCGGTCCTGATTCTCTGCAGGATGCACGCCGACGCGCTGCCGCTCCTCCTTCTTGACCACCATCTGCTCGTCGATCAGCTGATTGAGTTTCTCATGGGTCATACCGATCTCGATGGCCGGCTCGATGGCCTCGAAGATTGCTCGGAACTGACCGTTGCACAGCACCAGGCAATCGTCCGCGCTCCAAAGTGCGAATCCTTCGGAAATGGCCTCGGTCGGCTTGATCAGTCGGTCGCGTGATGCCTGAAGGGCGCTCATATTCTCGCCGAGGCGATCGACCATGCTGTTGAAGGCCCGCCCGACCCGGGCGACCTCGTCGCAGCCCGGCAGAAAGACCCGGATGTCACTCTCGCCGCAGGCCACCTTGTCGGCGGCGACCGCAAGGCTCCACAGGCGCCTTGTCAGCACATGGCCCATCAGCCAGCCGGCAAGCGCGATGACCACGGTACCGACCACCGCGATCATCAGCCCGACATTGAGCGTGCGCTGAAAGGCGTGGCGCAGCGGTGCCTGCGAGAATTCGATCGCCAGGCTGCCGAGATCGGCATGGGCGCCACGAATGTCGAT
>JBCCIN010000373.1:0-5165 GCA_039028235.1 Pseudomonadota bacterium | reverse complement strand
GCAGCAATCCCCGCCTGCAGATCAACTACCAGAACTGCGTGCACTGCAAGACCTGCGACATCAAGGACCCGACACAAAACATCGTCTGGGTCGTGCCGCAAGGAGGCGACGGACCAGCCTATACAGGCATGTGATGGGGGATATGCCGAGTCATAAGAAACCGGCGCAACCTGAAGGCGCCGATGGCATTTCAAGTGCTCGTCCGGACCGCCGTCACCTTCTCAGGCAGATTGACGCCGGCCCGCGCCGGGCTCAGACGTCGCGGAAGGCGACGGGCTTGCCGTCCTTGTCCATGATCATCTTGCCGCCCTCATCCTGGACAGCTATGTAACGACCATGACCGACAGCCGTACCCACATACAGAACCGGCTTGACCTTCTTGCCGTTGAAGGTCTTGCCCTCACCGCCCGTGCCGCGCGCGGTCGGATCGTTCTTGCTCTTGTTGGTTTGCAGCATCGTCTACTCCATCGAACAGCGGCCTACGACCTGCGGACTATCGGCAGGGAGGCCTTGGTGACATTTGAAAACTGCATGCCGGTAAAGGTGCGCGACGTCAAGCCTGCACTGCGTTTTCACCTCTCGCGGGCATCCGCCTGATATGGTTCTGAACATGTGTCATCGCAAGCCCGCCGTCGTCCGATTGTCGGCACTTCGCCGAGCCGGCGGCTTTTTGACTGTCATGCTGGCATTGGCCACGTTCGATGCCTCGTCGGTCGGGGCAGCGGGCGGTGATCGAGCGTCCGACGCTTCGTTCGAGCTGTTGCTGTTGGCGGGACCCGGCACCGTCGACGAGAACAAGCTCGCCGAAGCGGCCAGCGAATCGACTCTCGGCGACTATCTTGCCGGCAACTTCGCTTTGGATAGCGGCAATATCAAAGAAGCGGCCAGCTTCTTCGAACGCGCGCTTGCCGACGATCCGGACAATCTCGAGCTTCGTCGTCAGGTCTTCATGCTCGATCTTGCTGATGCGCGCTACGAGGCGGCGCTCAGGGAAGCACGCGCGTTGAGGGAGCAGCAGGATAACGAAACCAACGAGGATGCTCAGTTGCTCCTCGCTTTGCAGCAAGTCAAAGCCAAAGCCTTCGACGCGGCGCCGGACGAGTTGGCCGACGTTGGCTCGCAGGGTATCGTGGCGCTCGCCGCACCCTTCGTCAAAGCCTGGTCGCTTCTCGGATCCAAGGGGACCGACGAGATCGATGCCGCCATCGCTCTTTTGCATGAAGGCGAGTCGCTCGGGCCGCTCAACGAATTTCACGACGCCATGCTGCTGGCCGAGGCGGAGCGCGATGCCGAAGCTTTGGCCAAGCTGGAGGAGATCCTGCCGGAAAGGCGTGCTGCACCGGTCCGGGTCGCGCAGGCCTATGCCGAGATGCTTACGAGAGAGGGCCGAGATGATGAAGCGCTCACTTTTCTCGAGGCTCAACTGGAGCTTGGTGAGCGGCCGGCGCTGCGGCGGGCTCTCGACGAGCTGAGCGACGGTACGCGAACGCCGGGCCTGCCTTTCGACGACGTCGCGGGCGGCATCGCCGATGCGTTGCTGGGCATCGCAGAAGCTCTGCAGCAGGAACGCGGCAGCGCGCGTGCCATCCTCTACACCCGCCTGGCCCTTTATCTCCGGCCCAATCTGGACGAAGCGCAGCTTCTGATCGGCGATATTCTGGCCGGTCAGGACAATAATGACGCCGCGATCGAGGCGTATGACGCGGTTTCGAAAACGGCCCCGCTCGGCTATGCGGCGAAGGTTAGAAAGGCGCAGGTGCTGCACAGCCAGGAGAGGCAGGAGCAGGCTTTCGGGCTTCTGGGCGATCTTGCCGAGACGAACCCCGAAAGCACCGATGCGCTGGTCGAACTCGGCAACCTGCTTCGTCGGGACGAGCTGTATGAGCGTGCCGAGAAGGCCTACACCCAGGCGATCGAGCGTATCGAGGCGCCCCAGCAGGAGCATTGGAGCCTCTTCTACAGCCGCGGCATCACCTATGAGCGCACCAAGCGCTGGCCGGAAGCAGAGGCAGATTTCCTCTACGCTCTCGAACTTCAGCCGGAACAGCCCTTCGTCCTGAACTATCTCGGCTATAGCTGGGTCGACCAGGGCATGAATCTGGATCGTGCCAAGGACATGCTGGATCGGGCGGTGAAAGCGCGTCCGGACGACGGCTTCATTGTCGACAGTCTTGGCTGGGTCTTCTATCGGCTCGGCGACTACGATGAAGCGGTCGTGCAGCTGGAGCGAGCTGTCGAGCTGCAGCCGGGTGATCCCGTGATCAATGATCATCTCGGCGATGCCTATTGGCGGGTCGGGCGCGAGCGTGAAGCCGCCTTTCAATGGCGCCGGGCGCTGACCCTCGACCCGGAACCGGACCTGATTGCCACGATCCGGGATAAGCTGGAATCGGGTCTGGACGACGACCGCTCCTGAGGGTGACCGGGAGCCGATGACCAGAGTCGACGAGACAGCATTCGCCAAGATCAATCTCGATCTTCGGGTCTGCGGACGGCGGCAGGATGGCTACCATGATCTGGACAGCCTGGTGGTGTTCGCCGATGTCGGCGATCGTTTGTCCTTCGAACCTGCTGACGGCTTGCATTTGACCATCGACGGGCCCTTCGCCGATGGGCTTTCCGCCGGTGAGGACAACCTTGTGGTGCGCGCGGCCAAAGCCCTTGCTGAGATGGCGGACTGCAGGGCGGGTGCTCATATAGCCCTGGAGAAGAGACTGCCGATCGCCGCCGGCTTGGGCGGCGGCTCCGCCGACGCTGCGGCGACCCTACGCGGGCTGGTCAGGCTTTGGGGCTTGCCGTTGAGCCTCGCCGATCTTGCGCCGCTTGCGCGCAGGCTTGGTGCCGACGTCCTCGTTTGTCTCGGCTCGACGGCTTCGCGCATGCAGGGGATCGGCGATCGGCTCACATCGCTACCGGGGCTGCCCGGTTTGCCTCTAGTCCTGGTCAATCCCGGCCCTGCGGTTGCGACACCTGATGTGTTTCGCGCGCTTGAAACCTGTTCCGGCCCGAGCACTTCTCGCTCGATCGACGACGAGCAGGATCTTCTTCGTCACCTCGCGAGCAGCGTCAACGATCTCGAAGAACCGGCGATCCGGATCGCGCCGGAGATCGGCACCATCCTCGACATCCTCCGAAAGCAGCCGGGATGCAAGCTTGCCCGCATGTCCGGCAGTGGTGCGACATGTTTCGGCCTCTTTTCGGACATCGCCATGCGCGACCGCGCGACCGAGGCGCTCCGCGCCGACCACGCCGGCTGGTGGGTCGTCAGCTCGGTGACCCGATGATCTTTCTTGCGACCGACTTCGGGCTTACCGGCCCCTATATCGGTCAGGTCAAAGCCGGCCTTGCGCGCCTGGTACCCGGCATGCCCGTGATCGATCTTTTCTCGGATCTTGATCCTTTCGAGCCAAAAGCCGCCGCCTATCTCCTTGCCGCCTATGCGCAGATCCTGGAGCCTGGCGACGTGCTCCTGGCCGTGGTCGATCCCGGCGTCGGTGGAGACCGGCAGCCGATGATGATGCGGGCGGACGGGCGCTGGTATGTCGGTCCGGACAACGGCCTGTTCGAGCTGATCCGACGGCGCGCGGCCGAGGTCACCTGCGAAGCGATCACCTGGCGCCCAGCGAAGCTATCGGCGAGCTTTCACGGCCGGGATCTGTTCGCCCCGGTCGCCGCCTGTCTGGCAACAGGCGATGACGTCGCGGGCGAGCCGCTGATGCCGCTTTCCTGTGACTGGCCCGATGATCTCCCGGAGGTGGTCTATATCGACCATTACGGCAACGCCATGACCGGCCTTCGCGTCGCCGTGATGCCGGACAACGCTGGCATCATCGTCCAAGGCCAGCGACTGATCCGTTCGCGCACCTTTTCCGACCGGCCCGAAGGCGAGGCCTTCTGGTACGAGAACGCCAATGGTCTGGCCGAGATCGCCGTCAACAAAGGTTCCGCCGCCGAGCGTTTCGGTCTCAAACCCGGCATCGCTGTCGTCGTGGAGAGGTCTGGTTGAACTTGTCAGACCCAGCCTCAGGTCCTATCTTCACCCGCGTGGTGGGGCGTGGCCAAGTGGTTAAGGCACCGGGTTTTGATCCCGGCATCCGTGGGTTCGAATCCCACCGCCCCTGCCACCGCGATCAGTTATCGCATGCCTCGACCAATCCCCGGAATGATGACAGCAATTTCTGGCGCAGGAAGGTTCGACGGCAGTCCTGAGCTGGCCCTTGAAATCTTCCTTGGTCGAGAGCGCCGACCTTTAGGAGAAAGGCCCTCAAAGGACAGCCTCTTCTTTGAACGCAGATCCCTCCATTTGTGAAGAGCATAGTCGTCTGATCAGACTCTTTTGGGCCTGTGGACGATTTTCGGTATTAGTTGCTATACGTTATTCAATTACAGCGAGCATTTTATCGGAGATGTCATGTCCGGCTGTCCCACCATCATGGTTTCGAGCACTGGGAGGGGTCGACCCCTCCATCGAAAGCAGGTGCGCGACGCCTGTCTGTGGCCTGGGTTGGTGCTCGATGAGATGATGAAAACCTTGAACGCATTGTGATGGCCGATGCCGCAGACACTTTTCATCAGCTACAGCCATAAGGACGAGAAGCACAAAGACTATGTGATCGGTCAACTCGGCGTGGCCGAACAGCAGGGGCTTCTTCGGACCTGGGATGACCGGCGCATTGGGGGTGGCGGGGACTGGCGGGGTGAGATCGAGGCGGCGCTCGCAGAGGCCAAGGTCGCCGTGCTCCTGGTTTCCCATCACTTCCTGACGTCCGATTTCATTCTCAACGAAGAGGTGTCGACCATTCTGCGGCGGCGGGATCGGGACGGCGTCGTGGTCTATCCGATCGTCCTTCGCGGCTGTGACTGGGAGTCGGTGGACTGGCTGAAGGCGACGAATCTAAGGCCCAAGGACGGCAAGCCGCTCGCCCGCTTCACGCTCGCCCGGCGGGACGAGGTGATGGCCGGGATCAGCAAGGAGATCCGGGGGCTTTTGGATGATGGGGCGGCGCCGGCGCCGGAGCCGGTTTCTCCGTCACCGGTCGACGACGAGATCGATCGGCTGGCGGCGCGGACTGAGGCGTTGAGCGCGGAACTTGGCACCACCAGGGATGCTTTGAACGGCATGTTCGAGGTTCTGGCCGAGCAGAACGTGCCGGTCGAGCAGCTGG
>JBCCIN010000372.1:0-5178 GCA_039028235.1 Pseudomonadota bacterium | reverse complement strand
GCCGGTTGATCCTGTGGCCCGCTTTCACCTGGGCAACGGCGCGCGGCTGGAGCAGGTGAACCTGGGCGCCGATCTTTCGGAGCGAGGTCAGAGCAACGCCTGGGGAGTCATGGTGAACTATCTCTATGACCTCGGCGACATTGAGCGATATCACGAAGCGTTTGCGAACGCAGGGAAGGGGATCTGCTCCCCGGCTGTCCGCAAGCTGTTGAAACACCGCTGATGGAGGATTCGCCATGTATGCGTCGAATCATCTTGCAAGTTGCCTTCGTGCCGGATCGATCGGACGCGAAGACGTCATCTTTGCCGAGCTTGATGACGGCAGGAAACAGAGCTACGGCGATCTCTTCTCCGCCGCGGAAAGAACGGCCGCGGCCCTCGTCACCGCCGGTGTCGCCCCGGGCGACAGGGTGGCCGCCCAAGTCGAAAAGTCCATCGAGGCTCTTCACCTCTACCTCGGCACCGTCCTGGCCGGTGGCGTTTTTCTGCCGCTGAATACGGGCTATACGCCGGCCGAGATCGAATATTTTCTTGGTGACGCCGAGCCGGTGGTGTTCGTCTGCGATCCCGGCAAGCGGGATGCGCTGAAAGCGGTGGCGGACAAGACCGGAACAAAAACCGTCTTGACACTCGGCGCGGACGGTCAAGGCACCCTGATTGAAGCGGCATCCCGGGAAGCGCCAGGCTTCGAGGCCGTCCCGCGAGACGCGGACGATCTCGCTGCCATTCTCTACACGTCCGGCACCACCGGCCGGGCAAAGGGCGCCATGATGACCCACGACAATCTGGCATCGAACGCCCTGGTGTTGAAAGACTATTGGCGCTTCACCAAAGCTGATGTTCTGATCCATGCGCTTCCCATCTTCCATACCCATGGACTGTTCGTCGCGACCAATGTGACGCTCACTACAGGATCTTCGCTGATCTTCATGTCGCGCTTCGACGCCGATGTCATCATGGCTGCGATGCAGCGCGCAACGGTGCTTATGGGCGTCCCAACTTTCTATGTCAGATTGCTCGATCACCAAGATCTCTCGCCCGAGGCGGTGAAGAATATGCGCCTTTTCGTGTCCGGCTCAGCCCCGCTTCTCGCCGAAACCCACGGCGCGTGGCGGGGAAAGACGGGTCAAGCGATCCTCGAGCGCTATGGCATGACGGAAACCAACATGAACACCTCCAACCCCCATGACGGCGAACGCCGGGCTGGAACTGTGGGATTTCCGTTGCCGGGCGTCGAGGTTCGCATCACCGATCCGGAGACGGTCAAGATGCTGCCAGATGGCGAGGTCGGTGCCATCGAGGTGCGGGGTCCCAATGTGTTCAAGGGTTATTGGCGGATGCCGGAAAAAACCGCCGAGGAGCTTCGGCCAGACGGTTTCTTCATCACGGGCGATCTCGGGGTCATTGACGAGCGGGGCTACCTTTCGATCGTCGGCCGCTCAAAGGATCTGATCATCTCCGGTGGCTACAATGTCTATCCGAAGGAGATCGAGTCCCTGATCGACGACCTGGACGGTGTCGCCGAGTCCGCCGTGTTCGGCCTGCCGCATCCGGATTTTGGCGAAGGCGTTGCCGCGGCCATCGTCCCGAAATCCGGCGCCAGTCTGAACGAAGACACCATAGCTGCCGCCCTGAAAAGCGACCTCGCCCGCTTCAAGCAGCCGAAGAAGATCTACTTCCTCGACGAGCTGCCCCGAAACACCATGGGGAAGGTCCAAAAGAACCTCTTGCGGGACCGCTTCGTCGACGCGTTTCAGCGCTAGGCATACCCAGATCACGCGGGTTGGGGCCGAAGCCCGTGATGTCCTGGACACCAGTGGGGTCGCTGTTCACCTGACGACGATTGCCGCCGCGGTCATAGAAGTTGACGACCTACCCGAGCACTGCCGTCATGCATGTCAGGCGGCGTAGTGCCGACATTCATCAGGGTCGGCGCATTATAAGGGCCATCGACGACACAGCGGATGCTCAGATCGCGAGACAGCGGTCTGATGGCCCATGACATGAAGCTCGGATCGCGAAGGGCTACGGCATCATCTCTCGATAGAATCGACACCGGCAGTCAAATCACTCGACGACGCAACGGTGTTAACTATAAATATCACAAAATATAGTTAACGAATATTTATTGTTGAAATTAACCAAATAGAAACACTAACGTCTAAAAACCAAGACAAAAGCAGAGCACTTTCAAGAACAAAGAGAGAGCCGCCATGTCATCGAAGCACAATCCCCTTTGGCCCTGGAGCCCGATCGTCGCGACGCTGGTGATCCTGAACACCACCTTCCCGCTACAGGCCTTCGAGGACGATTGGCGGGAGCATCGGCTGGAGACACCGATCGGCATGGAAGACACCCGGGATGGCGAACGCGCCATTGATTTCCTCCGGGACGACGACCTCCGACGGCTCGACATCAATTCGCTCTACGGATCGAGCCTTTCAACCGCGCTCGGCAATCAGATCAACATCGAAGCCGGTGTCGGCGCCTCGGTCATCGTCAACGCTCATCAGATCAATAAGGGCCACCAGCAGGCGATCACCGTTCTTTCCAACGATCCGGACGAGATCGTGGACGAGATGGAGAAGAATTTCAAAAAGCGCCGCTAAAGCGCCCTTTCCCCCTAGAGCCGCCCATCGGCCAAACCACCCACGTCGGAGCCAAGCCATGACCTTACGCTCGCTCGCCCTGAAGGGCGCGGTGGCGGCCTGCTGCCTGACGGCCACCGCCTGCACCAATCCCAATGCGTTCGAAACCAACTATGCGGAGCCGATCGGATCAGCTCCGGTTCTGAACAACCCCACGCCCTACACGGAAGCACTCTTGTGCATGGGCGAGCATTTCAGCGGTGCCGAAGGCCCCGTGCCGCATGTCATCTCGGTAGGCAAGATCCTCGACTACACCGGCAAGGACGACATCGATACCGGCCGCCGCCTGACCCAGGGTGCCGCCCTGATGGCCATGTCCGCGCTGGGCAAGGCCAGCATTCCGCAGGTGGAACGCTTCGACACCTCGGTGACCGAGCTAGAACTGAAATTCGCCGACAACATGCTGATCGGCGATGGTGAGGACGTCCAGGGAATCCGACGGATCATCGCCGGCGAGATGCCCGGCTCCGCCTATCACTTGATCGGCGGCATCACCGAGCTGAACTACAACATCCGCTCGAACGAAGGTGAGGTTCTTTACGACATCGTCTCCTTCGGCGCCCGCTATTACGTGATGAACATCGGCCTCGATCTCCGCCTGATCCACACCAAGAGCCTCCGGGTGATCGAGACCGTTTCCTACCAAAAGCAGATCATCGGCCGTGAGCTCAGAGGTGGTCTGTTCGAGTTCTTCGACGGCAAGCTTCTCGATCTCGGTCTCGGCGAACGCTCGCTCGAGCCGATCCAGCTCGCCGTGCGCTCCGTGGTCGAGCGTGCCGTCTTCGAACTCATGCGTGAAATCCACCGCCTGCCCCAGGATGCCTGTGAGGACCGTCTCTACGGCCCTGATCTGCATCTGGTCGGCAGCGTTGGAGCCGTGTCCGGGGAGGAAGGCTCCGAAGAACCCGTGTCCGAGGCCAAGGGACCGACGGCACTGGTCAAGGAAACCACCTCCTAGGACATCCCATCGGTCGCCGAAGGCGGCCTCTCAAAGCAAGTGGAGAACCAGTGATGCGTACATTTACGATGACTGCCATGGCTTTGGCTCTGGCTGTGACGGCAACCGCCGCCGACGCCAAGCCGAAGCATCATCCGAAGTCCGGCATGTGGATCAACAACATCCAGGGCATGGGTGGCGACCTCAACCTGAAGCATGTCATGCCGCACACGGTTGCCGTCACCTACCCTTACAAGATCGTGAAGGTGCCCCACCTGGACACGCCGAACCTGGTCGAGCTCGAGCAGGTCAACAAGGGTGACATGAGCGCCACCCTGAAGCTGAACTCCTACAGCGCCTCCGACGTCACCGGCACCGCCGCCGCCGTCGGCAACACCGCCAACATCGAGACCGTCGACGGCGTGCATGTCGAGGGCAACCAGTTCAACTTCGGTGACGGCACTGCCGATCTGAACGGTGGCAAACGCTACTACCGCTGGTACGGCTACACCGTTCCGGCATCGGTGATCGGTTCGACCAACGTCGAGCTGACCGCCGCCGCCATCGGCAACAGCGCCAACATCGAGGCTGGCGTCGAGAGCAAGTCCTGGTACAAGCCCGGTGCGGACGTTCAGGCCCGGCTGTTCCAGCTCAACACCGGTGACATGGCGGCTTCGCTTTCGGCCGACGTGCACGGCTACCACATGGACAGCGTTGATCTGACGGCCGCGGCGGTCGGCAACTCGATCAACATCCAGGGCACCGACGACGCCGTGGTCGGGGCGCATCAGATCAACGCGCCTGGCTCGAAGTACTACGGGCGCTACATCGAACTCGACTCCGATATGCGCGCCTACATCTCCGGCTATGGCGGTGAGGTTGCCACGACCGCCGCCAGTGTCGGCAACTCCTTCTCGCTCGAGTTCGGCGACAGCTATGACTTCGCCATTGCCGCGATCGAGCAGGAAAACTTCGGCGACGCCCGCGCCGTCAACAAGACCGTTCTCAGGGGCAAATTCAAGAAGCTCGACGCCACCGCTGCGGCGATCGGCAACTCGATCAACATCAGCAACGTCCTGGATAGCGACAGCTAATCCAGATCTCGAAGGAGCGATCCCAGTCTCTTCCGAGACGTGACGTCGCAACGATTGGGGGGTGGTGCAATGCCACCCCCCTTTTCGTCACTTGAGCGGAACTGTGGCCGCCGGCTTGAGCCCGCACGGCACGTCTAGTCGAAGCCGACGCCGCCCGTAAGCCCGCTGACATCATCGGAAAGCCGCGTACCCAGCACGCGAACCCCGGTGGTGCCACTGTCGACGACCAGCGGACGATCGAAACCGAACTGGCGCACCGCCGAAACGATGTTGCCTCGACCGTCATAAACGATGAAGCCACTGGGCGACCTGCGCACGGCCCGATCGATATTCCCCCGGTTATCCTGAATGATGAAGCCACTTGGTGATGAACGAACCACTCGGTCGACATTGCCGCGACCGTCATAGATCAGGACCGATCCGGCGCTCGCTTCCATCGCAACCAACGATGCCATTAGTCCCAAGACAACACCCAAACGCATGAAACGCTCCTTTCCCG
>JBCCIN010000371.1:0-5188 GCA_039028235.1 Pseudomonadota bacterium | reverse complement strand
TCGGCGACGGCCACAAGATCGCCTGCCATATCGAGTCCGCCGAACTCGAAAAGATGGAGCCGGTGATCGAAATGCAGAACGCCGCCAGCGCCTGAGCGGCGCAAAGCTTCGACCTATGGGTCTATGTGTTGTGCGACGAAGAGCGTCCATCCTTCCTTAACCCGCCATGGCTATCATCAGGCACATCTTCCTGGTCCATGCGATCCTGGGAATCCGTCCGCCCGCCAAAAAAGGTTGGGCGAGGCTCGGACTCCCAGGATCGCATGGACCAGGAAGCAGCATGGCATAAAAACGTTAACGAAAACCTAAAGGTCGGAGGTGGCGCCTAGAGTTTCGGCGGCAGTGTTCCGCTTTCGAGGGCGACCTCGATGATGCGCATGACGGCGTCAGGATTGGTGATCATCAGCTCGTGACCGCCTTCGGTGGCGGCGAGCTGCCAGTCCGGCGCTCCTGAAAAACGCTCGATCACGGCAGCGTAGGGCTGCGGAACGCGGTCGTCCGCGTAGAGATAGTAATGCGGGCAGGGCGCCGCTTTCAGGTCGACTGGAAAGATGTCCCGATAGGTCTTGATCGACTGCGGCGTTAGCTTCGGCGTCAGCCAGGCGACCTGCTCATCGTTCAAGGCACCCCAAGTGCGGGGATCGGGCGGCGTCACGCGCCAACCATCGCCCGTTTCCGCGATCTGCGCCAACGTCGCCTGCCGTCGCGCCTCAGGCCACATATCGATGATCGCCTCACCAGGCGCCGCAATGGCCCCTTCAAGATGGACGACCGCGCACAGACGATCGGCGATCCGCCCTTCGAGGACATGCGCCAGGGCGCCACCATAGGAATGGCCGACCAGCAGCGCGTTCTGCAGATCCTCCTCATGCACCAGTGCTGCGAGCTGATCGACATGCTCGAAGAGGCCGATCTCGGGGGCGAGATTGACGGCGTCGCTGCCGAGCCCCTTCAGACAGGGCGTGAGCACGCGGTGACCATGTTTGCGCAGGGTCGCGGCGACGCCGTCCCAGGCCCAGCTGCCATGCCAGGAGCCGTGGACAAGGAGGATGTCGGTCATGCCCGCCTGCTATCCTGGAGTCAGCCGATCCGCCGTTCCGTCGCCGGATCGAACAGGCAAGCCTTGGCCATATCGACGGTGAGGGTGGCGTCGCCGCCGGGCCTGATCGGCGTATCCGCGCCAAGCCGGGCCATGGCTTCGATGTCGCCGATGCGGATTAGCGCAAGCGTGTCCGGGCCAGTGGGCTCGGTCACGTCGACCTTGCAGGCGAGCGCATGCCGGTCCTTGCCGTCACCACCAGCCGCGTCGCTGATATGCTCGGATCGAAGGCCGAGAATCACATCGCGACCGACATGCTCCTGAAGGCCGTCACCTGACGGCAAGGGGAGGGTGGCAGCCGGCGTGTCGCCATGTCCCAAAGCGGCAACAATCCGATTGTCATCGACAGCAAGCTTCGCCGGGATCAAGTTCATCGCCGGCGAGCCGATGAAAGTGGCGACGAAGATGTTGGCGGGGCGATCATAGAGCTCGCGCGGCGTGCCGAGCTGCTGCAACTCGCCAGCACTCATGATCGCAATGCGGGAGGCGAGTGTCATCGCCTCGATCTGGTCATGGGTGACGTAGACGATGGTGGCGCCGAGGCGGTTGTGCAGCTTCTTGATCTCCGTCCGCATCTCGACGCGCAGCTTGGCGTCCAGGTTCGAGAGCGGCTCGTCGAATAGGAAGATCTTGGGATCGCGCACGAGTGCGCGGCCCATGGCGACGCGCTGGCGTTGGCCGCCGGAGAGCTGGCCGGGGCGGCGTTTCAAGAGCGGCTCGATCTGCAGGAGCTTCGAGACATCGGCGACTGCCTTGTCCCGATCCGACTTGGACACGCCGCGCATCTCCAGGCCGAAAGCCATGTTGTCGGCGACGGTCATGTTCGGATAGAGCGCGTAGGACTGGAACACCATGGCGATGTCCCGATCCTTCGGATGGCGCTCGTTGACGCGGTCGCCGTCGATGCGGATTTCGCCTGAGGTGATCGTCTCAAGCCCGGCGATCAGGTTCAAAAGCGTGGACTTGCCGCAGCCGCTTGGTCCGACCAGGACAAGAAACTCGCCGCTCTCGATATCGATGTCGACGCTTTTTAGGACTTCGGTCGCACCAAAGCTTTTTTGGACTTTGTCGATGGTGAGCGCGGCCATGTCGAAAAACTATCCTTTCACGGCGCCGGCCATCAGGCCGCGGACGAAGTAGCGCCCGGAGACGATGTAGACGATGAGGGTTGGCAGGGCGGCGAGGAGTGCTCCTGCGAAATGGACGTTGTATTCCTTCACCCCGGTCGACGAGCTGACGAGATTGTTGAGGGCGACGGTCATCGGCATGCTGTCGAAATCCGCGAACGATGCACCAAAAAGAAAATCGTTCCAGACATTGGTGAACTGCCAGATGACGGTGACGACGATGATCGGCCCGGAACTTGGGAGAAGGATGCGTCGGAAGATCTGGAAGAAGGACGCACCGTCGATCTTCGCGGCCTTGATCAGCTCGTCCGGGAAGGCGGCGTAGTAGTTCCGAAAAAAGAGCGTGGTGAAGCCGAGGCCATAGACGACGTGGACGAGCACCAGCCCCGCCGTCGTTCCAGCGAGACCGAGCGTGCCGAGGATGCGCGCCATCGGGATCAGGACGATCTGAAACGGAATGAAGCAGGCGAACAGCATGAGGCCGAAGAGGAGCGTATCGCCCTTGAAGCGCCATTTGGTCAGCACATAGCCGTTCAATGCCCCCATCAGCGTCGAGATGATGACGGCCGGCACCACCATCTTGATCGAGTTCCAGAAATAGGGGCTGAGACCCGTCGGCTCGACGCCGATCTGCGCACTGCTCCAGGCGCTCGCCCAGGGAGCGGTGGTGAAGGCGAGTGGAAGCGCCAGCATGTTGCCGCCCCGGATCTCGTCGAGCGGCTTTACCGAGTTCACCAGCATGACGAACATCGGAAGGAGGAAGTAAACGGCAAACAGGATGAGCGCTGCGTAGATCAGCGCCCGCGTCAGACGGCCGCTCTGGATGGCGAGGTCCGGGCTAGCGGCCACGATTGCCCTCCCGGATCTCGGCGTAAAGGTACGGAACAATCACTGAGGCGATCATCATCAGCATGATGATGGCGGAAGCGGCGCCGACACCCATCTGATTGCGGGTGAAGGTGTAGGAGTACATGAAGGTCGCGGGCAGTTCGGTCGCGCGGCCGGGGCCGCCATTGGTGAGCGCGATCACCAGGTCGTAGGACTTGATGGCGAGATGGGCGAGCACGACGAAGGCTGAGAGAAAGGCCGGGCGCAGCTGCGGGATGATGATGCGCCGATAGAGCTTCGGGGCTGATGCACCGTCGATCTGGGCGGCTTTGAGGATCTCGTTGTCGATGCCGCGCAGGCCTGCCAGGAACATCGCCATGACGAAGCCGGTGGATTGCCAGACAGCGGCGATGACGACCGTGTAGATCGCCATCTCCCGGTCCTTGATCCAATTGAACGTGAAACTCTCGAAGCCCCAATTCTGCACGATCTGTTCGAGGCCGATGCCGGGATCGAGGAACCATTTCCAGGCAGTGCCGGTGACGATGAAGGAAAGCGCCATCGGGTAGAGGTAGATCGGCCGGAGCACACCTTCGCCCCGGATCTTCTGGTCCAGAAAGATCGCGAGCAAGAGGCCGAGAACCGTGCAGAACACGATGTAGAGCCCGCCGAAAATGGCGAGGTTGGTGAGCGCCGTCGACCAGTGGCGAAGGCCAAACAGGCGTGCGTAGTTCTCGAAGCCGATCAGATCGAAATTGGGGAGGATCTTGGAATTGGTGAAGGACAGATAGCCGGTGAACAGGATGAAGCCGTAGACGAAGATGAGAATGGCGGCGAGCGATGGCGCCAGGACGATCTTGGGCAGGACTTCCTGCGCCCAGTCCCGACCTCCAATACGCGCGCTGCTCGCCGCCATCTTCTTATGTCTACGCTACGGCCGCGCCGTTACAGAGCGCCGTCAACCGCGTTGACCAGCTCCTCGACGGCGGTGGCGCTGTCGAACTCGCCATTGAAGTGCGCGGTGACAACGTCATAGACCGCGTTCTTCACGGCGGCGGGCGCCGCATGACCGTGGGCCATGGAGCCGAACAGCGTGCCGCTCTCATTGGCCTCGGCGAGATCGACCATGCCCTTCTTGCCACAATCGTCGAAGTCGTCATTGGGCACGTCGGTGCGCGCCGGGACCGAGCCCTTCACGACGTTGAAGGCGGACTGGAAGGACGGTGTCATGATCGACTTCGCCAGTTCCGCCTGGGAGCCGGCCTGCTCGTCGCCGACCGCGAACATCACGAACTGGTCGGAGTTGAAGGTCACGGTGCCCTGGGTTCCCGGCATGCGGAAGCAGAGGAAGTCCTGGCCCGGCACCTTGCCGGCGTTCAGGAATTCGCCCTTGGCCCAGTCGCCCATAAACTGCATGCCGGCCTCGCCCTCGATCACCATGGCGGTGGCGAGGTTCCAGTCGCGACCGGAGAAGTTATCGTCGACATAGCCGCGGAGCTGGGTCATGCGGTCGAACACAGTCTGCATGGTCTCGGAACTGAGCGCATCGGGATCGAGATCGATCATCGAGGACTTGTAGAAATCCGGACCGCCCGTGGTCATAACGACGGCATCGAAGATCGTGGCGTCCTGCCAGGCCTGGCCGCCATGGGCGACTGCCGTGTAGCCGGCCTCCTTGATCGCATCGAGGGCGGCGATCAGGCCGTCCCAATCGGCTGGCTCTTCGAGGCCGAGTTCGTCGAAGATCGCCTTGTTGGCCCAGACCCAATTGGTGGAGTGGACGTTGACCGGGGCCGCAATCCAGGTGTCGTTATACTTGGAGAAACCCTGGAGAGCGGCGGGCACCACGTCGTCCCAGCCTTCCTCGGCAGCCGCGGCGTTGAGGTCGGCGACCACGCCCTGCTCGGCCCAATCAAGAATGTCGAAGCCGAGCATCTGGACCGCAGTCGGCGGGTTGCCGGCAGTCACACGGGCGCGCAGAACGGTCATCGCCTGTTCACCGCCGCCGCCGGCGACCGGCATGTCCTGCCAGCCGATATCCTTGGTCTGCAGGTCTTCCTTCAGCACGTTGAGAGCCGCCGCTTCGCCGCCTGACGTCCACCAGTGCAGCACCTCAACCTCGTCTGCAGCGAGC
>JBCCIN010000370.1:0-5194 GCA_039028235.1 Pseudomonadota bacterium | reverse complement strand
TGCGCAGGCACTTTATGGCGGGCTCGCCTCCTTCGATCGCAGTCGAGACAGCTTCGCTGACATAGCAATGGGTTTCACCGCTGGTGATACGCCCTATACCGGCGTCTCAATCGTGGCGCATGCATCGTCTTCGAAGCTCGCAGACGAGATTGCAGATGAAGTCCTTGCCAGGGTTTTGGCTGCGGAAGATCGGTTCGATACCGAGTTGATGTCTGCGAAAGAAGCGGTTGACAAGGCCATGTCGATCAAGGCGGATCGACCCGTGGTGATCGCCGATGTGCAGGACAACCCAGGCGCCGGTGGGACGTCCGATACCACGGGAATTCTACGAGAGCTGGTAAGTGCCGGCGCGAGAGATGCGATCGTCGGCCTACTAAACGATCCAGAGGCAGCAAAGGCGGCCCACGCCGCGGGCGTCGGAGAAATCATTGAGATCGCACTCGGCGGAAAGTCCGGTCTTCCTGAGCAAGAACCTTTCTTCGGCCGCTTTCGCGTGGAGAGGCTGAGTGACGGACGCTGCACCTATTCCGGCGAGGTGTATAGTGGCGGGGTCGCGACCTTGGGTCCGACGGCCGTTCTGAGCTTGGCGAAACCTTATGTCGGCGTTCAGGTGGTAGTGACCAGTATCCGCAATCAATGCTTGGATCTGGCTCAATTCACCCATATCGGCGTCGATCCCAAACTGGCAAAGATCATCTTGGTCAAGAGTACCGCACATTTCCGGGCTGACTTCGAACCGATTGCGGAAGCCGTGCTACTCGCCGCGTCGCCGGGCGCTTTTCCTTGCAGGCTCGAAGATATCCCCTTTACGCAACTGCGACCGGGCGTGCGGATGCTGAAGACACGGGGGAACGATTAGCGACCGTCAAACCGCGCCTCGCGCTTTTCCGTGAACGCGGCGATCCCCTCCTTACCGTCGGCGCTGAACGCTGTGACGGCGGAGGCGAAGCCCTGAATGGCGTGGCCGGGTTCTTCATCTGCTGCCTGATCCAGCATTCCCTTCGCCATTTGAATGGCGAGGGGGGCACGGGTCGCGATGGTTGAGGCGAGGGCTTCGGCTTCTTGGGCCAAGACATCACTCTCGACCACCGTGGTGATCAGCCCCGCCTCCAGCGCTTCTCTCGAGGAAACTGGCTCGCCCGTGAGCACCATGCGTTTCGCGCGAGAAAGCCCGATCAGCTTCACCAGACGGCGCATGCCCGACCAGCCCGGAATGGTGCCAACGGCGGTTTCCGGCAGGGCAAAACGGCTTCCTTCGGAGGCGATGCGGATGTCGGCGCAGAGTGCAAGCTCAAGGCCTCCGCCATAGGCGATACCGTCGATCGCGGCGATCACAGGCTGGCGAAGCCTCGCTAGGCGATCGAACAGGCGATTGCCGTCCGCGATCCACTCTCGCCACATATCGAGAGGTTCGAGCGAGGACCAAGCGTTGATATCGGCGCCGGCGCAAAAGGCCTTGCCGCCTTCGGCCGCAAGGATGACAGCGCGGGTCAGCTTGTCCTTTTCCAAGGTGGTCAGGGCGCCGTCCAACTGATCAAGCATCGATCGATCGAAGCTGTTCAGCTTCTTTGGTCGCGAGAGCGTGAGGCGGACGATGTGCTCGGTTGGCTCGTCGCGCTTGATTTGACCACTGTCCATCAGCGTTTGCCCCTGATCATGTCTGGCGTCTTCTTACCGATCACATTAACTGATGCGTTGGTGTTGGAACCGACGACGTTGGCGCCCGAATAGTGCTCGGTCTTGATGATCTGGGCAAGGGCAGGCTGGTTCATTACGTCTCGCGCCTACCGCCTTCATGAGGGCAGGAACGGCGTTCGCAATCGAGCCAAGTCCGCCTGAAGTCGAACGGCAAACCGTCGATCCAGACGACGGCGTCCGACATGTCAACGCAGCGGCGCGTCGCCGCCTAGAAGCGGTAGATGACGGCGAGGCCAATAACGGGGTAGACGATGAAGTCTTCGAGATCATCTTCGACCTCACCCTCTTCGATCGCGAGGTTGTCCTGGAGAATAGTGCTGTCCGAAAGCAGACCGCTTTCGGCATCGAGATCGACGTCCGCCTGGCCCTGATACATGACACCGAGATCGAAACCGACCGTCAGCGCTCCTTCTAGTAACGTCGCGCCATAGCCGACGCCAAGATAGGGGGCGACCACGTCGAAGGCGACGTCGCCGGTCAGCGTGCCGACCTCGGCCGGCGAGAAGGTTTCGTCCCCGATGTCGATATCGTCGGTTGGCGTGCCATCGAGATCGGCCTGGTTGAAGTTGTAGCGCAAGCCGCCGCTCAGCCGGAATCCGCCGCCGAAAGGATGATAGTCGACAAGGGTTCCGAGGGAAGCGAGTGTAACCTCGGCGTCGTAATCGACATCTCCTTCGACCCCGTCATAGTCGAAGCCGATCCAGTTGCCGCCGAGACGAACGCCGAAATTTTCATTCAGGCGGACACCACCCTCAAGGCCGAGACCGAGCGTGCTGACAGCGGGGCTGACGAAAACGCCGTAGGGCAGCGTCTCCCCGGCACTGCCGTTTTCGACAGCGTCCATATCACCCAGAGTCTGGGTCGGCGCGGCCGTCGAAGACAGAGCAAGCATCAACGCGACGGCGAAAAAATATCGCATAGGTCAGCTCCTGGGAAAGTAAGCAGCAAGATAAGACAAACAAAGTAAAGAAATGGTTAAGAAGTCAATTCAATCAGCTCGTCATTCACCGATTTTCTTGAAACGTGACATGAACGCCAGGCATCGATCGACAGTGCCGATGCCGACGACATCCTTCCCAAGAGTCTGATGTCAATGCCCGGTGATCAGGGAAAGAGCGGCTCTTCCTCCAGACCCTCCGCCTCCGGAAGATCGAGCATGACGTTCATGTTCTGCAGCGCCTGGCCGGAAGCGCCCTTGACCAGATTGTCGGTGACGCTGAGAAGGATGGCCCGGTCCGGCAGTCGGCCCGGATGGACGGCGATCAGGCAGCGATTGGTGCCGCGCACGTGCCTGGTTGCCGGTAGGCTCCTGAACGGCAGGATCTTAACGAAGGACTCGTCCCGATAGCGCCGCTCCAACGCATCCTGCAGGTCTTCCGGTACGACCGAGCCGGAGAGATGCACATAGATCGTTGCCAGAATGCCGCGGTTCATCGGCACGAGATGCGGGGTGAAGGTAATGGCAACAGGCTCGCCCGCCGATTCAGAGAGCCCTTGCTCGATTTCGGGGGTATGTCGGTGCGTGCTGACGCCATAGGCGTGCAGGCCTTCGCTGACCTCGGTATGCAGCGAGCCTTCCTTCGGCGCCCTGCCGGCGCCGGTCACGCCGGATTTGGCGTCGACAATGATCGGATCCGTCTTGATCAGACCGGCCTCCAGCAGCGGACGGAGTGGTAGCTGGGTCGTGGTCGGGTAGCAGCCTGGATTGGCGACCAGATCGGTCTTCTTGACATCATCCCGCGCGAGTTCGGTAAGACCATAGACGGCAGTTTCCTGACGCTCCAGAGCCGCATGCGGTGAGCCGTAGGTGCGTTCATAGGCGGCGGGATCTTTCAGCCGGAAATCAGCCGAAAGATCGACGATCTTCGGACCCTTGGGGAGCGCCCCGATCACCTCCTGGGTCGTGCCATGTGGCAGGCAGCCGAAGACCACGTCCAGCTTTCCGAGATCGTCATCGCCGATCTTGGAAAGCGTGGGCAAATCGCGCTCGGCGAGGTGGGGAAAGACCCGGTCGATGGTCTGGCCGGCAAAGCGCTCGGAGGTCATGCAGGTCACACGTGCCATGCGATGACGCGCGAGCAGGCGCAGAAGCTCCGCGCCAGTATAGCCGGTGGCCCCTAGAATCCCAACGCTCGCCGTGTTGGTCGTCATCGTCACGCTCCTTCATTCGACCGCATAGCTTATGTCACGTCGTCGCCGTTTTGACCACGAATTTTGACGCTCTCCTTGATCTGCTAGCAGGTAAGAGTCGGATGCGATTGTTCCGGTTTCACTGCCGGACAAACTGCGCTAGAACCCGACGCCTGATCGACATCTCGGGCGAGCACAGGGGAGAGCTGTTATGAAGGTTCTGGTGATCGGCTCCGGCGGTCGCGAGCATGCCCTTTGCTGGTCCCTTGCCGCATCACCATCGGTCGATCGTCTCTATTGCGCACCGGGCAGTTCGGCGATCGCCGAACAGGCTGAGCTGGTGCCGGTCGCCGTCGACGATCCCGATGGCCTCGTCGCCTTTTGCCAAGCGCAAGCGATCGACTTGGTGATGCCCGGTCCGGAGCTGCCGCTGGTGCTCGGGATAGCCGATCGTCTGGAGGAGGCAGGCATTCGATGTTTCGGGCCGAGTGCTGCTGCAGCAAGGCTCGAGGGCTCCAAGAGTTTCATGAAGGCCTTTGCCGCCCGCCACGGCATTCCGACGGCCCGGTACGCGGTTTTTTCACACGAGCAGGCGGATGAAGCCAGGGCCTATGTCGAAGGCGAGGGTGCCCCGATCGTTATCAAGGCGGACGGCCTCGCTGCCGGCAAGGGCGTAACGGTCGCGCGGTCGATCGACGAAGCACTCGCGGCGGTGGACGCTGCCTTTGCCGGTTCGTTCGGCGAGGCGGGGGAGCAACTGGTCGTCGAGGAATGTCTCGAAGGCGAGGAGGCCAGCTTTTTCGCGCTTCTCGACGGCGAACATATGGTGTCCTTCGGTACGGCGCAGGATCACAAGGCAGTAGGGGAGGGCGATCAGGGACCGAACACCGGCGGCATGGGCGCCTATTCGCCAGCACCCTGCATGACCGAGGCGCTGATCGATCGCACCATCAACGAGATCATCCGGCCGACCGCGCGCGGCATGGCCGAGGAGGGGGCGCCCTATAAGGGCGTGCTCTATGCCGGGCTGATGCTGACGACAAAAGGGCCGAAGCTGATCGAATACAATGTCCGCTTCGGTGATCCGGAGTGTCAGGTGCTGATGCCGAGGCTTATGAGTGATTTTTTCGAACTCGCCCTCGCCGGTGCCGAGGGTCACCTGGATCGAAAGGACATCCGTTGGCGGCCGTTGCATGCCATGACGGTGGTGATGGCGGCCAAGGGTTATCCCGGCACCTATGAAAAAGGAACGGAGATCAGGGGGGTGAACGCCGCAAAGGAGATCGAAGGGGTCACCGTCTTCCACGCCGGCACGCGCATGGACGGCAATCGTCTGCTGGCGACCGGCGGTCGCGTCTTGAACGTC
>JBCCIN010000369.1:0-5198 GCA_039028235.1 Pseudomonadota bacterium | reverse complement strand
GAGCGACCAGCTTCTGAGCGCCAGGATCATGATCGCCGATATCAGGACAAGCGCGATCGCATTACCTTGCAGCATGCTGACGATATTGCGCTCGGCGATATAGGAGAACATGACGGTAGCGCCCGTGGGATTGGCGTGCATATACTCCGGCGTGTTGCTTCGCAGCCATTCCTCGGCGCGGTCCAGGAAGTCGCGTGTCTGGACGGTCGAGACGTCACCGAGCGTCGCCGTCACGCGGGTCGCTGATTTGTCGATATTGATCCTGTCGTTCAGATCGAGGCCGTAGGGCAGCGAGAGCTCGTAAAGCAGGAGATATTGCGCCGCGAGTTCCCGGTCCTCGGGCAGGCGATAATAGGCCTCGTCATCGCCATGCATGTTCTTGTTCAAGCGCATCATGATGTCAGCGAGGCTGTAGACATGGGTGACTTCCGGCTGGGTGCGCAGCCATTCGGAAAAAGCGCCCATGCGCTCCAGGAAGGCGGGATCGCTGACACCGCCGGCCTCCGCCGCCTCAAGGGAGAACTCGATCGGATAGAGCCCACCGAGATTGGCCATGGCGAAATCGGTGTCGCGCCGGAACTCGATGCGCTCGTCGAAATATTTGGTCCACTGATCGTCGAGATTGATGGTCGGCACCATCGCTGTCAGTGCGATCGCGATACTGCCGCAAACCAACAGAGTGGCCCGGTAGCGCGCGATCACGAAATCGGCGAGGCGCTCGATCATCCTCGCACCGAAACTGGCGCTCTGCTGGTCGACGGCCTTGAACTTGACCGGCAGAAGGCTGACCACGGCCGGCAGGATGGTCATCGACACCATCCAAGCCGCGAAGATGCCGACGGCGGTCATGTTGCCGAGATGGTTAAACGGTGGGCTGTCCGAAAAATTCAACGCCAGAAAGCCGATGATGGTTGTGATGCTGGTGATGCCCACCGCCAGGAAGTTGACCCGGATCGCCTCGATCAACGCACTGATCTTGTCCATGCCGGCGCGCATCGCATCGCGCAGCGAGATCAGAATATGCACGCTGTCCGCGATCGCGAGCGTCATGATGATGGTGGGTGCGATCATCGACACCGGCGTGAGCTCGACGCGCATGAAGCCCGCCGCACCCATGGTGGCGATGGTCGAGAAGATGATCACCAGGAAGGTCGCAAAGGTGCCGGTCAGGCTGCGCAGCGCCAGCATCAGCACGATGAGAAGGACCGCGTACATCGCCGGTGTCAGCGTCGCGAGGTCGCGAAGGCCGGACTCGGCGAAGGTGTTATTGAGCATGGAGATGCCGGAAAGAGCGATCGCGACGTCGGGATAGTCGGTCTCGATCCCATCCACGATGGCGCGGGCCACCTCGACCGCTTCCGGCACCTCGGTCAGGCTCTGTTCAGGATATTGCAGGATGACATTGATGCCGGTGGTGTCGGCATCGGCCGAGATCAGATTGTCCCGAAGCAAGGGCTCGGCGAGCGCGATGGCGCGTTTTTCGAGAAGCATGTCCTCGCTGAGCTCAGCACCGTTCCTGATCAGATCCTCGACCGTCAGCTCATCGCCATTGGCCCAGCTATGCTGGAAGTTGGTGATCGAATCGACCCTGATATTGAAGGGGATCTGCCAGGCTTCATCGGTGATCCGCTCGACGACATCCGTGATCTCCGGGCCGAAGACCACCCCATCCTTGGGCTGAACGACGAACAGGAAATTGTCATTCTTGGTATAGGTCTGCTGGAAGGACTCGAAGGCTTCCAGCTCCGGATTCTCCGCCGAGAAAAACACTCGATAATTGGTTGCGAAGTCGAGGAAGCGTGCGCCGCTTCCTACCGTCAACGTTGCAAGGACGACGGCGGCGATCACCAGCCAGCGCCATCGGATGACCGACTTCGCCAGATCGGCGGCGAAGCGATCGATCGCGAGATTGAGACCGGACATGACAACATCCTTCATTCGGCCGCGGACAGCGGCAGAGAGAGTTTACGGCTCGAAACCGTGGTGAATGTCGCGGAACGCCCCAAGATGGGCTATGGTGAGAAGACCATTGGCTGATGTGCCCTGATTGGGTACACTACACTGTGCAGTTTACCCAAAACACTCGGGATGTCAACACCTATGGCTGGTCTTAGCGCCGTAATACTGACAGGACGTGACAGCAGCACGGCGGTCAAGTCACCCAAACGCGATGCAATCGTCGAGGCGGCGACCCGGCTTTTCCTCGACTCCGGCTATGACGCGGTCAGCATGGATGCGATTGCCGAAGCGGCGAAGGTTTCGAAGCGCACCGTCTACAGCCATTTCAGCAACAAGCAGACATTGTTCGGCGCGGTCATGCAGATGATGTGTCAGCGCTTCAATCGCATGGACCCCGAAGGCGACGTTCCGACCGGACTGCCCGAAGAGGTGTTGATGGAGGTCGGTATCGATTTCGTGACCCTGATCACCTCACCTGAGGCGATCGCGCTTTATCGAACCGTGACCGCCGAGGCGCCGCGCCACCCGGAACTGGCGGAAGTGTTTTATCAGAACGGCCCCGATCCCTTCTGTAGCGCTCTCAGTCGCTATTTCGAGGACCAGACGGCAAAGGGCGTTTTGGCGATGGAGGATTCCGTCCGCGCCGCGCAGCAATTCTGGGAGCTCGTCAAATCGCCCTTCCACATGAAGCTGCTTCTCGGCCTTGCCGAGCGACCGGGCGAGGCAGCGATCCATGCTTCGGTCGAGACCACTGTCGGCGATTTTCTCAAGATCTACCGGGCTGCGGCTTAGCCATCGGCCAACGCGCACAGCTCGTTCACGCACATCATGAGAGCGATCGCCTCCCATTCATTCTTTCGAAGCACGCGCGGTCGGGCATGCGTCTTTCTGGTTCTGCTGCTGGCTAGTCTTTACACGCACGCGAAGACGGCTCGGGCGGCTGTGGAACGGGTGGAGGTCATCGTTCGCGAGCCATTTGCCGACGGACAGATCTTCGGTGAAACCGGCACCTATGAGCGTGTGAAAGGTCGGCTTCACTACGCGATCGATCCGGCCGATCCCGCGAACCAGGCGATCGTCGATCTTGACCTTGCACCCGTCGATGATCGCGGCCTCGTCACCTTCTCAGGCGACTTCATCCTGCTACGCCCGAAAAGTCCCGATCGTGGCAACAACACGCTGCTTTACGAGGTCAACAACCGGGGCGGCCTCGGCATGTTGCCCATGTTCAATCTCGCGCCGGGCGCCAACAGCCCCAACATGCCTGTTCATGCCGGGGACGGCCTCTTGTTCGAACAGGGCTACACCTTGCTGTGGAGTGCCTGGAATTGGGATGTGATCGCCGGCAATGAGCGACTGCAGATCGAGCTGCCCGTCGCCATGGAACATGGGGAACCGGTCACCGGGCTGGTCGCCGCCGAGTTCGTTTCGCCCGTGCCTGCGCACTCGGCGCCCTTCATGTGGGGTTACTCGAAGGGCTATCCTCCGGTCGATCCGGACGATCCCGACGCCGTGCTCAGCTGGCGTGACGGTGCCTTCCATCAACGCAATATCATCGCGCGTGCGTCCTGGTCCTTCAGCGACTTCGACACCTCGCGCACGCCACCCCAGCCGACCCGCGTGACCAGCGAGGAACCCTTCGTCCCCGGTCGGATCTATGAGGTCGCCTACACGGCCCGGGATCCACGCGTGGTCGGCCTCGGGCTCGCCACGATCCGGGACGCAATCAGCTATTTTCGCTTCGGTGATCCCGATCTAAGTACAGACATCGATCGCGCTCTCGCCTTCGGCATTTCTCAATCCGGCCGTGTCATCAATCACATGATCTGGCAGGGATTCCATCTGGATGAGACCGGCCGACAGGTGTTCGACGGCGCTCTCGTCCATGTGGCCGGCGCCGGCAAAGGCAGCTTCAATCATCGTTTCGCTCAGACCACCCGCCATCCGAGCCATCTCGAAGACCAGCAATATCCTGCGGATTTTTTCCCCTTCACCACGATTTCTACCGAGGATCCGGTGACGGGCGAAATGGGCAGCCTGCTGGACCTGGCGCGAACCCGCAGTGCCGTGCCGAAGATCATCTATACGACGACGTCCACGGAATACTGGACGCGGGCAGCTTCCCTCCTTCACACCGACGTTCTCGGCAAAAGCGACGTGCCCATGGCCCCCAACACCCGCCTCTATTTTTTCGCGGGCGCGCAGCACGGAAATTGGCGCTGGGATAGGCGTGGGCCTTACGAACATTGCACCAATGCCCTCGATCATCGCTACGGCATGCGGGCTCTACTCCTCGCTATGCAAAGCTGGCTCGCAAACAAAGAAGAACCGCCCGCCAGCGTCTATCCGACTTTCGCCGCGGGTACGCTCGGAACGGTTCCCGCGTATCGAAAGCAGTTCCCGGATATCCCCACCTTCCGCCTGCCGATCGGCAATCTCCAACCGCCGCGGCTCGATCTTGGACAGCGCTTCGCGGAAGAGGGCATCATCGATCGCCACCCCGTCAGCCTGGGCCAACCATTTGTCACGACCGTCCCGCTACCCGATCGCGACGGCATCGATCAGGGCGGCATCCTCCTTCCCGACATTGCGGTCCCATTAGCGACTTATACCGGATGGAATCTCAGGCGCGCCGAGATCGGCGCTCCCGACAAGCTCGCTCGCTGGTCCGGCTCCATGCTGCCGTTTCCAGCCGACGAAAGCAGCCGCGTCGAAGCGGGTGATCCTCGTGCCTCGCTCGTCGAGCGCTATCCATCAAGGGACGACTACGCCAATCAAATCACAGCCGCCGCCGAGGACCTGATGAAACGCCGCTTCCTCCTGGCCGATGACATCAGCCGGATCAAGGATGAGGCTCTGCAAAGGTTCGACCGGATCCGAGCGCATCCCGAAAACGATCAGTCCTGTCGCTACACGCTCCTCGATACCGACCAATAAGCAATGCTCTGCCCCGCCATGATCAGACGACCTCCTGAAACAGCCGCCCCCAGGCCCGCACCCGGGCGGGGTCGACTCCTGCAACTTTGAGTGACCTCCAGAGCGCCGTTGCCACCGTGTCGTAAATAGGAAGGCCAAGCTCGGCTTCGAGCGCCGGAACGACCGCGATGCCACGCAGATTCGTGCAGAAAATCGCGATCGCCTGAACGCCATCCGCCTTCGCAACATCGCGGCACATCTCGGCAATGGTCGCCTCGCTCACCTCGGAAAAACTGAAATTGCCGGGATCACCCAGATGGCGT
>JBCCIN010000368.1:0-5214 GCA_039028235.1 Pseudomonadota bacterium | reverse complement strand
GTCGGATAGGCAACGTCGGGAACTATAGAACGAAAAACCGGGGCGCGTCGTGATCGATTTCGTCGGCGCGGCGCCCACCGACAAGCTCGGCTTCGCCAGCCTCCGAAAAGGCGGCCGCCTGGTCATTTTCGGCCTCTACGGCGGCGCTCTGCCCGTGTCTCTCCCCCTTATGCCGGTGCGCACGCTGACCACCCAGGGCTCCTATGTCGGCGCACTCGACGAGCTGAAAGACCTCGTCTCCTTTGGCCAGGCGGGCAAGATCCCGCCCGACCCGCGCCCGCTGGACGAGGCATCCCGGTCCCTGCAGGACCTGCGCGACGGCAAGGTGTCGGAGCGGGTGATTCTGACACCGTGAAGGGCGGCGAAACGTTGGCAAGTCGAGCCAGACGGCAGAACAAAGCGCCTCGGCATGAAACCGACATCACCTGATCGAGGCAAATCGGCGCGCAGACGACGTGACAATCGATGTCAATCCGGAGACGCAGATGGTTCCCCGATGAGCCTTATCCTAACGATGTCAGCCCATGCTTTCTCGCCGAGTTGCGGCTGCCCATCAGTTTCATCGTAGTCATTTTTGTCAAATGCCAAATATTCCACAAAGAGCATATCTCCATCTTTCTCAATAATTCGAGCAGGGAAGTACTCTACATTTGTCTCATATTGACACTCGATGTATGAATCGACGTCGGGAATCTGGATAATGTCGTCAAAGGATCGATCGCCGACGAAACCATCGTGAAACTGTATGCGCAGCTTGCCGGACTCCGTCACACGATGAATGACGGCCGGGTACCAATGACCATCTTCGGGCCAGTAGGCGAGAACTGAGCGCTGATCGATGAAGTCTTGTACATAGGCAGGGAGCCCATTTCGTTGATCAGTCCGAGTCCTCCCGCCAGGCCACTTACCAATTGATTCTGGCGCAGCAGACGCCGCTTCTGGGCCAGGCCGTGTCGATGTCACGCCCATCGCGATGCCCGCCCCCTCTGACGTCAGCTTGGCTTCGATCGCCTTTTCAAGTCGCTCAAATCCATCATCGTCAAACAGATTGACCCATTGTAGGTCTCGAAGGTTCAAGTCCAGTTCGGAGATCCGCAGATCTGGTATGTCGCATTCATCAAGACGAACGGGAATCAGATAGATATCGCCTGGAGGCAGGTCTCCGCAGATGGAAAGGGCGAGCTTGAACTCCCGCTGAACATATCCCCGCTTCTGGATTGAGTGCTTCGAAAGACAGGCCAGACAAATAGCGGCTTCGCGAAGGGCCCTCCGAATCTCATCCCGCCAGTTCTGTCCAGGCAGCAGGTCTTCAGCATCCAGCCAAGGTGCATAGCCCTTTGCCTTGAGCTTTTTGTAAAGCCCGATCACTGCAGGTTTGTCTTCGCTGGCATGCGCAAGAAAAATTCGTGCGTCGGTCAACATTTTCCAGATCCGTCGCCTTGCCGGCTCTGCTACGGCCTTCGTGTTGATAGCCTTTTGCAACAAAGATGCTCAAGAGACGAATTCTTGCTTTGCCTGTAGCAGCTACTTCACCCCGCCCAGCGACAGGCCCTTGACCATGTAGCGCTGCATCCAAGCGAACACGATCGCCACCGGCACGGTCGCCAAGAGCGTCGCGGCCATGACGTGCTCCCAGTTGATCTTGTAGGCCCCGCCTACCAGCACGTAGATGCGTAGGGTGAGCGTGTAGCTCTCCTGACTGCGCAGCAGGGAAAGGGCGAGGACGAACTCGTTCCAGGTGTTGACGAAGGTCAGAACAGCCGTGACAGCAAGCGCCGGCAACGCCATCGGCAGGAAGATCATGCGGAGGCTCTGGAACCAGGTGGCGCCGTCGATCCAGGCGGATTCTTCGAGCTCCTTGGGGATCGTCTCGAAGAAACTCTGCAGCATCCAGGTGGCGAACGCCATGTTGAAGGCGCCATAGGCGAGGATCAGGGCGATCGGCTGATCCACGACGCCGAGTGCCGCCATCATGCGGAAAATGCCGATGATCAGCACGATCGGCGAGAGCATCTGGGTGATCAGCAGGAACTGGCGATAGGCGCTCTGGCCTTTGAACTGGAAACGCGCCGTGGCGTAGCCCGCGGGGATCGCGACCAGAAGGACCAGGGCGACCGAGGCGGAGCTGATGACGATGCTGTTGATCAGCGCCCGGCCGAAGTCGATCGCGTGCCACATGTCGACGAAGTTTGACCACATCAGCTCGGACGGCCACCAGGTCGGATCGAACACGAAGATTTCCGAGCGGGGCTTCAGCGCGGTCGACAGCATCACCGCATAAGGAAACAGGATCACCAGCAGGATCGGCGAGAGGATCAGCCAGTAGAGGATCGATTTTTTCCACTTAGCCACGGCTTGCCTCCTCCGACCTCATGGCCATGCGCGCATAGACGATCGTGAAAGCGAGAAGGATGGCGAACATGATCAGCGACATGGCGGCGGCATCGCCGATCCGGCCGTAGCGGAAGGCGAGCTTGTAGAGATAGGTCACCAGAATGTCGGTGCTGTTCGCCGGATCGCCCTTGGTCATCACCCAGATGATCGGAAAGGAGTTGAAGACGTGGATGATGTTGAGCACCAGCGCGATGTTGAAGAAGTTCTTGAGGAGCGGCAGGGTCAGGCGGGTGAAGCGCTGCCAGGCATTGGCGCCGTCGATCCTCGCCGCCTCGTAGATCTCGCCCGGTAGCGAGGCGAGGCCGCCCAGAAAGACCGTCGTGGTGAACGGAATCGAGACCAGAATGCCCACCAGGATCTCGACCGGAAAGGCGATATCAGCGGTCGCCAGCCACTCCACCGGACGCGACAGAATGCCGAGATCCTGCAGGGTCTCGTTGACCATGCCGTATTGGCCATGCAGCGACCAGGTCCAGACGATCGCGGTCATGGTGAGCGACACGGCCCAGGGCAGCATGATGATCACGCGCATCAGCCCGCGGCCGTGAAAATCGTCGTTCAAGATCAGCGCGATCGGCAGAGACAGCAGGAGAGTGCCGCCGACCACACCCACGGTCCAGACCAGCGTCCGCCAGAGCGACGCCCAGAAGATCGGATCGGCCGCTAGCGTCTCGAAGTTTCCGAAGCCGACGAAATCCCGAAGCTTGCCGAAGCGGTTGACCTCATGGACCGCCGCCATGATCACGTCATAGATCGGATAGCCGATGATCCAAAACGCCAGCAGCAAGCTCGGCACCACCATGACCGCGCCGCGGCCGGGGTTCACTTGGCGGGACCTGGCTTGGGAGAGAGAGGGGGGCCGGGCGCCTCAGTGCGCGCCCGGCCTTTCGTCATGGATGGTGTCAGGCCCAAACTCTCCGACATCTTCGAAAACTTGGGCGCAAACCGCCTGTTCTGACGAAGGCGGCCTGAACCCAATGAGGTGGCCATGCCACCACGCCTCAGTTGAGGATGTTGTTGATTTTGTCAGCGCCGGCCTGCATGGCGTCTGCTGGTTCGGCCTCACCGGTGTAGACCTGCTGAAGCGCCGACTTGGTGGTATCGGCGACCTCCTGCCAGTTGGCGATCAGCGGCGCGAACTTGGCGTAAGGCAGCATGTCGGTAAATGCCTTCAGCTCCGGGTCACCGGCGAAGTGCTCGTTGTCGGCGACCGCGTTGAAGACTGGCAGGAAACCTTCCTTCTGGCTGAATTCGGCGCGCCATTTGTCGGTAAACGCGGTCTCCGAGAGGAACTTCCAGGCCTCGTCTTTGACCTCGCTGTCAGCGAACATGACGATGCTGTCGGTCACGCCATAGGTCGCCTGCGCGGCGTCCTGGGGTATTGCGGCGATACCGTAGTCGATGTCGGGCGCTTCTTCTTTCATCTGACCTCTGAGCCACGGGCCGGACAGGATCATGCCGACCTTGCCCTGCTTCAGCATGCTCTCGACGTCCTGGCGGTTGTAGTTGGTGACGCCGGGCTGGGTGAGGCCAGCATCGATCAGGCCCTTATAGCGCTCGGTCGCGGCGATCGCGGCGTCGCTCGCGATGCCACTCTGGCCGTCCTCGGTCAGGATGTCGCCGCCATGGGTCCAGAGCGAATAGTACCAATAGGCATCGGTCTCGGTGTCGCCACCGCCCTGCAGGCCGAAACCGTGGATGTCATCGCCGAGGGCCGAGACCTTTTCCGCGACCGCCACCAGATCGTCCCAGGTGGCCGGCGGATCGCCGACGCCCGCCTGATTCAGGAGTGCCTTGTTGTAGTACATGGCGCGCGCGCTCGCGGCGACCGGCAGGCCGTAGACCTCGCCGTCGATGGTCGAGGGGCCCATGAAGGTCTCGATAAAGCGGCCCTTGAACTCGTCGTCCATGTATGAGCTGAGCGGCTCCACCACGTCGTTCTCGACGAAATCCACCAGCCAGCGGGTGCCGATGATTGAGATGTCCGGGGCGGTGCCGCCGGCGATGTCGGTGGTCAGCCGCTGCTGCAGATTGGCCCAGGCGACGTCCTCGATGACGATGTCGATGTCCGGATTGGCCGCCTCAAACTCCTCGGCCATCGCCTCGAAGATCGGTGCGGTCTGATCGCTGTAGTGCGAGACGATGATCCGCACCTCGGCAGCCGTGGCCGAAGCGGCCATGCCGACACCGAGCGCGATCGCCGCGGCACCGCTGATCCAATGCTGTTTCCTGCCCATGGTCGTACCTCCCTGGCTTTTGGTTTTGCATCGCTTTTTCGATGATAGGATCGAAAGGTCGAAAACGGCAACCGGGCGGGGTCCGGGGCCTAGACTTTGTTCCGGTTTGACATCGACGTCAGGCGTTTTTGGTAGAAGACGCGGGTATGGCCTTTTGGGAAATCATCGATGCGGCCGCATTCGAGATAGCCGAGCTTCTGGTAGAAGGCGGCGGCCTGAAAGCTGTAGGTGCTGAGCCAGACCCCCGTGCAGCCGCGCTTCTCGGCTTCTGCTTCCGCTTCCCACATGAGTCGTGTGCCCTGGTCGCGGCCACGGCATCGGTCGCTGACCCAGAGGTAGTGGACGTAGAGCCAGCCCCAGACGGAACGGCCGGTGACGGCGCCCTCGATCTCGCCCCGGTTGTTGCGAAGGGTGAAGGCGAAAGGCACGGATCGAAAGGGATCGACGCCTGGCGGCAGCGAAAAGGCATCGAAGCCCTGGTGGATCACCTCGATCAGCCCGTTGATTCCTTCCTCGTCGACGCTCTCCAGTGTCAGGTCGTCCATGCCCATCTCCCCGGTTGCAAGCCGGAAGATAGCACAGT
>JBCCIN010000367.1:0-5219 GCA_039028235.1 Pseudomonadota bacterium | reverse complement strand
GTTGATCTCGGCGACCACGCGAAGCGGCCTTGCCTGTCCGACCCAGAGCAGGGCCTCATTCGGCGCCGTGCCGGCGATTTCACCGACCTCGCCATCACGCCGCAGCACGATGCCGTCCATCGGCGACTTCAGCGCGAGATCCTCGATCCGATCCTGCTGGGCAGCCATCCGCGCTTCATATTCCCGAACCTGGGTAAGCGCCTCTTCGTAGGCGATGCGTGAGGAGACATTGCTCGCGACCAGCTTCGCGAGGCGGGCTGCATCCGCCTCCAGTCGCTCGAGCCGGGCCTGGAGTTCCGTCAGCACCGCCTGTTCTTCAGCGTCGTCGAGGCGCGCGAGCACGTCGCCCTTCTTGACCGGCTCACCTTCGCAACGACAGAGATCGATCACGCGCCGTCGTTGCAGCGCCGTGATCTTCGCCCAGTGCACGGGCTCGATCACTCCGGTGGCGTAGACCACCTCGGCGGCGTCGCCTCGGACGGCGGCGACCACACTGACCTCCGGCCCGCGCCAGAACGCGAAGGCGGCAACGGCGAGGCCGAGCAGCACCACCAGGGTGATCCCGAACGGGCGCCATTTGCTGGACGTCGTTCTTCTGGTGCCTTCCTCCGACATGACCTCGTTGCGCCTGGGCGTTTATCCGTCGTCGACGAGTCTAATCTTCTGCGGTGGTAAAGTCATGGATATGCACGTCGGCCGTTCCGTGCTCGCTCAAAATGTCGACCGTCTCCTCCTGAAGCTCCGCGTGGTGCATCCGGATCATCCTCCATCTCTGCGACGCGCTCATAACGATGGCCGAGCTTCTCTTCGACCGTCGCCACACTCGCCAGAACGCCGAATTTGCCGTGGATCAAGAAAGGACGGTTCGCTGCCGCGGGAGGGCGATGGGTGCAACCGTCGCTCAAGCGTTCTGGAGCATGCCGAACAACGCATCCTTGAGCTGCAGCCGCTTGCGCTTCAGCTCTTCATGGTGATCGTCGGTAATGTTCAGGCCGACCGCCTCGGCCCGGTGGATTTCGCGATTGATGTCGTGATAGTCGTCGAACAGCCGCGCGAAATGGGTGTCGGTCACCTTGAGTTCGTGAATCCGTTCCTTGTACTCGGGCAGCTCGTCGGCAAGTTCATGCGGCACGTGCGACATGGTCGATAATCCCTGATCAACATGGTGGAACCGTCTCGCACCACCTCTACACGACGTTGGCGTTGATCCCTTGATCTGGCTCAAGCTGACATCGATATCGGCGGTTTCGTTTCGTGGCAGCAAGGGCGGGATGCCCACATCAGTGACGGACTCCTAGGGCTACCCATCCTCGACGACGATCCCGGCTCGGGAACCCAGAAAATGCTGGAGGACGCGGCGAAGCTTGGCGGCATGCGCCAGATTTCCATGCGTTCTCGCTGCCTCAATGTCCGCGACGATCATGCAGGACAGGCGGTGTTCTCCATCGGCGGTGACACAGAGGTAATTCTCCATCTCAAGTGCGATGACGTGTGGTTCATGCTCGGCGACTGCAGCGATCTCGTCCTCCATCAGCTGGCATAGGTCGATGCAATCTTCGATGCTCAGCATCGCTCAACGACTCTTTTTGACAGGAGGCCGGTACGCGACGCGTTCTCTCTCAGCGATATCAGGACCGTCCGCCTTCCTAAGGCCGGTTTGGTCAGGACTGCTACTGTAAGGTCTCGACATAATTCGCTCGCAAGAATGCAGTGGGATCGGCAGCCTGGTCCTGGCTCAAAGCGCCCCGGATCTGGGCGATCCGCGTGTAGTCGCAGTCATGCATCCATTGAGCGAGGCCGCGAAGCAGGTCGGCCATGTGTTGCGGTCCGCTGCGCAGCAGTGAGGAGGTGGTCATGACGACATCGGCGCCGACCAGGAGATATTTGATAACCTGTTCGGCCTGCTGCACGCCGGTTGTCGCCGCGATCGACACATCGATCTTCTGGCTGAGCACACCGATCCACATCAACGGCAGTCGGGATTCGTGCGCGCTGCTCAGGTCGAGGATCGGTGAGACCTGCATGGTCGAGAGATCGATGTCGGGCTGGTAGAAACGGTTGAACAGTGCCAGACCATCGACCCCCTCGTCGGCCAGACGTTTCGCCATGGCACCAAAAGCCGAGAAATAGGGGCTGAGCTTCATGGCCACCGGAATGGCCACGGAGCTTTTGACCATCTTCAGCGCATCGACATAGCGCTGCTCGACGTCGTCGCTCGTGGTCTCGATGTCGGCGGGGATGTAGTAGACATTGAGCTCCAGTGCAGCCGCGCCGGCTTCCTCGACGGCCTTGGCGTGCGCCTGCCAGCCGCGATCGGTGATGCCATTCAGGCTGGCGATGATCGGAACATCGGTCGCGTCGGCTGCTTGACGAATGAGGTCGAAATAAGCCTCAGGCTTCCCCGGACCGTCGCTGCCGCCATCCAGAAACTGTTCCTCGAACAGAGAGGGAAGAACGATCGCCGCTGCATTACCGTCTTCCAGCTGTCGCACGCCATCCAGAGATTTTGCGATGGGTCCAGCCGACGCCACGAGTGGATGCTTCAAGTCCAATCCCAGATAGGTCGTTTTGAGATCCATTCTCGTTCCCCTCTAACGCCTAACAACCCCGAACCATCAGACCGGTGTTGTCGCCGCCGCCGCAGACGACCTGATGTTGGCTCGGTCTGGAGGTGCATGCTTTGATCGTGATCAAGTTTCGTCACGACCTCATGCTCGATGATCGATCCCATCGATCGAGGAAGGAGATAGCGACACCGCCTAGATGAGCGCTGTCTCGGCAAAGCTTGATGCAGGTCAAAGCTGATGCGCTGCTGAATGGCCATCCTTTGTCGCGAACAGGATGGGTCAGCTAGCGGAGTCGGCATGATGGAACGCCTTCTCGTCGCCCTCGATGGATCTGCCCACAGCGACAAGGCCCTGGAGCTTGCAGCGGATCTCGCCGAGACCTATGGAGCCGAAATCATGCTGGTGCATGTCATGTCGACTGCGCCGCTAAGCCTGGCCGAGCGTGAGATGGCGGCGGCTGAATATGTCGATGAGCTCGCGGCCTGGACGACCACACGGGCGACCACCGGCACGGGCGAGTTTGAGGGCTCGGGCCACGAACTCCTGCTGCACTACACCGACCTGACCCATCATTTTCGCGAGACCATGGGCAAGCATCTGCTGGCCTCTGCCAAGGGGAAGCTGAGCGGTCGAAAGATCGAATCGGTGCAGATCCTGCTCGCCGACGGTGACCCGGCCGAGACGATCACCGGCCTTGCCAGGGATCGCAAGGCAGATGCCATTGTCATCGGCAGCCGCGGCCTCAGCGACATGAAGGGACTGTTCCTCGGCAGCGTCTCGCACAAGGTCAGCCACCTCGCCGAGTGCACCTGCATCACCGTCAAATAACGGCGAGCGGCGGCCCGCCGCTGGGTCGACTTGTCTATTCGGTATTCAGACTTTCGATATAGGCGAGCAGATCGTCGATCTCATTGATAGTGAGGTTGAGATTGGGCATGGGAGGATGCGGGTCGGCCAGCCAGGCCCTGAGATCGTCGCTACGCTCGGCGGCGTTTTCCGCAACCGACGCGAAGGTCGGCGCGGTGTCGCCGCCGGTCGACTGCTCACCCCCCACCAAGTGGCAGTTGCTGCACCACTGTCTGGCCAGCCTTTCGCCATGCTCGACGTCGGCCGCTAATGCGGCGGTGGTCATTACAGCCGTCGTTATCGCGGCCAAGGCGACGCTTGTTGTCTTCATGATCAGGACCTCAATTGTAATCGAGCGGTAGGCCGTTCTCGTGATATTCCTGCTCGAAGCTCTCGGGCCAGCCGTCCCCCATCCAATAGGGCTTGTTGATGATCCAGCTGCGCATGGCGTCTGGGATGTCCTGCATGGCGAAGCCGCGCTGCGCGCTCGGGCTGGCTACGAAGGCCGCGAGATGGCCGATCTCCTCGCCGGTCAGCTCGATCTGATAACCGAGCTCGAATGCCTGTAGCTCGATCATCGCCTGCGCGCCATTCCACATGCGCACCACGAAATTCATGAGATCGAGCTGCTCACTGCCACCGTTGGCCTCGAGCGCAGGAGCGGCGATCCCACCGACTCCGTTAACCGCATGACAAAGGACACAGCCCTTGGTGACGAAAAGGCGCCGCCCTTCCTCGGCGTCCACCATCGGCAGAACGACCATGTGCGGTTCGACGGCGTCGACCTCGTCGGTCTCCTCAGCCAGGACAAGGGAGGAAAAAACCGTGATCACCGCCGCCGCGACACCGCCGATCATTAGGGCATTGGGTAGGGAGAGAATTCGCATGACTGATCTCCAAGATCACGGAACGCTGGCCCTTGTTGGCAGATGCATGCGCGGATCGATTTGATATCGATCAACATTCCGTCGAACCGTGCCGATATTTGATTCTGCTCAATGGCAATGTCGCCCTGCTGCATCAGATAGGTCTCGCTGCACGAGAGCGACGAGGCACATCAATGACGATCCGTAATCTCGACAAGTTGTTCAAACCCGAATCGATCGCCTTGATCGGCGCAAGCAAGCGGCCGGGCTCGGTCGGCGCCGTGCTGGCGAAGAATCTTTTTGGCGGCGGCTTCGATGGACCAGTGATGCCGGTGAACCCGAAGCATCGATCGATCCAAGGTGTCCTTACTCATCAAAGCATCGAGAGCCTGCCGCTCGTTCCGGACCTCGCCGTCATCGCTACACCGCCGGCCACCGTGCCTGATCTGATCGCCGAACTCGGCGAGAAGGGCACCAAAGCGGCCGTGGTCATCACCGCAGGGCTCAACGTGACGGGTGAGGGTGGTGCAAGCCTTCGCCAGGCGATGCTGGATGCCGCCAGGCCGCACCTCCTGCGCATCATCGGTCCGAACTGCCTGGGCACGCTGGTGCCGGGTATCGGCCTCAACGCCAGTTTTGCCCACCTCTCGCCGAACACCGGCAAGCTCGCATTTGTCGCGCAGTCGGGGGCCGTGGTGACCTCCGTGCTCGATTGGGCGACCAGCCGCGGCATCGGCTTTTCTCATCTGGTGGCGCTCGGCGATATGAGCGACGTCGATTTCGGCGACATGCTCGATTACCTCGCCAACGATCCCGGCACCAACGCCATCCTGCTCTATATCGAGGCGATCAACGATGCGCGAAAGTTCATGTCCGCCGGGCGGGCTGCGGCGCGCATGAAGCCCGTCGTGGTGGTGAAGGCCGGCCGTCATCCCGAGGG
>JBCCIN010000366.1:0-5250 GCA_039028235.1 Pseudomonadota bacterium | reverse complement strand
CGATGCGGTCTTTCCCGATATCGGATGGCGCCAGCGCCCGGTGACGAGATCGTTCAGGACGCCTCCATAGTCCTTGCTCACTTGCGCCCCGCCTCCTTGAACGCCGTCAGATCATTCAGGATCGAGCGGGTCTGCGGATAAAGACGCTTATAGATCCCAAGCAGCTCAGCATAGCGCTCGGCGACCGCCGGCTCTGGCTCGATCGTATCTTCGACATTGCCAGCCATGGATTCCGCAGCCGCGGCAAAATCTCCGAACCAGTTCGCGCCGATCGCCGCTGCGATCCCGGCACCGAGGCTGGTGGCTTCGGCAGTCGCCAGCCGCTTCACCGGCTTGCCGGTTGCATTGGCGACGATCCGGCACCAGAGATCGCTCTTCGAACCGCCGCCGATGGTCAACAACTCCTCGACCCGCTCCCCCGTCACGGCTTCGATGCCCTGCAGCCCCATCGCCTCATCGAGTGCGATGCCCTCCATCATCGCCCGATAGACATGTCCGCGCCCATGCTCCGACGAAAGCCCGATCAAGATACCCCGCGCATCGGCGTCCCAATAAGGCGTCATCACCCCGCCCCAGTAGGGCATCAGCATCAACCCATCCGCCCCCACCGGGAGGCGAGCCGCCTCGCGCTCTAGTTTTTCATAGATGTCGGGATTGGTTCGTGGATCCTCTTCGAACAGCTGCTCGACGAGCCAGTTGGTGAGGAACGTGCCGGTGATCAGGCATAGCTCGAAGATATAACCCTCGCCTGTGAGCGACGTCATGGTGCGAAAGGCGAGGTCGGTCGCGTAGGTCTCACCATACACGCCGGAGACCGAGGCCGTGCCAAGATTGAGATAGGCCCGCCCCGGCCCAAGCACACCCGTCCCGAGCCCGGCCGCTTGCCCGTCCCCGCCGCCTGCAACGACAGGCGTGCCGACGGGAAGGCCGGTCGCGTCGGCAGCCGCGGCGTGTACCTCGCCAAGCACACTCCCTGGCCGGCAAGGTTCGGCAAAATTCTCCTCGCCGAGCTCCAATGCATCGAGAATTGCCGGCGCATAGCGCTTGCTTTCGAGATCGAGCAAAGCGGTCGGATCGGCACTCGACCAGCTGGTCCGAAAATCACCGGTCAGGCGGTGGACGAGAAAGCCGTGGACATCCAGAAAGCGCGCCGCCCTGGCATAGAGATCAGGCTCTTCGCGCTTCATCCAATGAATCGAATAGAGGCAAGGGAGCGGCCCCGGAATCTTGCCGGTGATCTCCAGCAGACTCTCGCGCCCGATCGCCTGCTCCAGCAGGTCGACATCGGGACGACCGCGCTCGTCCATCCAGACCATGCCCGGCCGAAGCGGTTCGCCATCCGCATCGACCGGCGCCCAAGTCTCGCGCTGATTGCCGATCGCGACCGCCGCCGTCCGCGTGAGATCGATTTTCTGCCCAAGATCACGCATGGCACTGCAAAGTGCCCGCCACCAATCCCCCGCATCCTGTTCGTAATGGAGCGGCGCCGGGTTATGAAGATCGATCAAGGCGCGCCCTTCAGCGACAAGCGCACCGTCACCGGTCCACGCAATCGCCTTGGTCGCCGTCGTGCTGCTGTCGATGCCGATAACGAGATCTTTGGTCATAGTTATTCGTTCGCTTCACAATGCCATCTCAGCGGGCAAGACTCGATGGCCACCGCTTGCCTTGCCACCACTACCTTCGGGCACCAACGCTGCCATGCTCCAATATCCTAACAATCAAAGGGCTCAAATCCGCTCTTTCTCGTCTCATCAACCCACATTTACGCCCCGTTAACCTTCCGCCGTTAGAGTTTTTCGCGGTCCATGCGATCCTGGGAGTCCGCCCACCCGAGAATTTTCCCGGTGCGGCACGGATTCCCAGGATCGCATGGACCAGAACGCCACGGTGGCAGACCTTCTCTAAGATAGGGTTAACGATAAACATGGAGACTGCCTGACGACTTGAACGAGCTTTCCTGATTATCTTGTGTACAAGCGGATTGGAGAGCATAACGCGCATATTGGCTGGCAACAGGACAGGATCCCTGCACGCAACATCCGAAGCCAACTCCTACCCTTAACGCTTTCTTCATAACCGGCCGCTACCGTGATCCTTGGTCCATGCGACCGTGAGAATCCGTCCACTCGACGAGATAAAGGCCTCGGCGCAGACTCCCACGGTCGCATGGACCCTTCTTGAACAGGATGCTAGCGCGGTCGTGTTGATCATTCGTTAACGCAGCCTTCCCGATTTGCAGGGACGGGGATGCTGCCGCAGCTTGGCTCGCAGCGACCGCATTTCTCGTCACCCATAAGCTAGGCGCGGTGGAAAACCAGCCCCATCAAACGACGGAGCCTGCCACGGACGAGGCGACGACGGCTCGACCCACTCAGGCAAGTCGAGCCCGTCGTCGCTGACGACTAGCCGCGGAAGGGGGCGGCGAGTTCGTCGGTTTCCTTGGCGATCAGCTCCATCGCAGCCTCCGGGCTGTCGATCTGGCCGGCAAGCAGTTCGCCGAGGCGGACGGGGATCACATTGTTGGCGATTTCCGGCCAGCTCGGCAGATCGGGCTCGGAGCCCATGCGGTTGTTGATGGTCCATTCGATCGCCGGGAAGTGGCGGGTGGTGCCGGCGCCCGGCTTGGCCGCAGCGAGCACGCGCTCGTCCTTGAAGGCCGAGAGGCGAACCGGCGAAGCGCCGCCGCCGACCGTCGAGCTTCTCGCGACCACGTCCTTCGAGGTGACCCACTGCATGAAGAGCCAGGCGGCATCCGGATTCTTCGAGTATTTCGAGAGCGCGATCGAAGAACCGCCCTGATGGCCGATATGGGGGATCTCGTTGAAGCCGGCATCTTCCGGTGCGCGGACCGAGGTCTCCTCCGGTGGAATGGCAGCTTCCATGAGCCCCCCACCCACTTTCGAGTCGCCACCGTCCAAACCTGGAAAAAACTCGCCCCAGGAAATGCATTGGGCGGCGATGCCCTGGGCCATGGACTGCCACTGACCGTCCCAGGTCCAGGTGAGCGCGTCGGCCGGCATGTAGTTGACGAGATCCAGCATGTAGCGCAGGCCTTCCATGCCCTGCTCGTCATTGCCCGAGAACATCTGGTCCTTGTTGAAGATCGAGCCGCCATGGGCCCAGAGCCAGATTGTCCAGTCGCACTCCAGCGAGTAGTGGCCGGATTTGAGCTGGCCGGTGGTGCCATAGATGCCGTTGCCGACCTCGGCTTCATGCAGCGCCTTGGTGACCTCCATGTACTCGGCCATTGTGGTCGGCACTTCGATGCCGTGCTTGTCGTAGAGGTCCTTCCGATACATCAGAATGGCGATGGGGATATCGAAGGGAACGCCCATCTGGGCGCCATAGGCCATGGCGATACCGTCGACCAATGGTGGCGAGAAGTCGTCCCAGTCATAGCCGGGCATGGCAAGTTCGGGCTTCGAATCGTAAAGCTCGCGCGGGTTGATGGTGTCCGGCGAGAACAGGGCCGCCCAGGCCTGGTCGAGATAGTAAAGATCGTAGGTGCCTAGCTGGCCCTGGGCATCGAGGGTCGCTTTCTGCAGCACCTGCTCCAGCGGCACGATCTCGATCTCGACATTGATGCCGGTCAGCTCCTCGAACTCGGACTTGAGCTCGGAGGCGACGTTGGTCGGCGGCGTGGCTTCGGAGGTGTAGCGAATGGTCTGACCTGCGAACGGTTTGCCGACATCCTTCAGCCAGGCGGCGACATCGTCGGGCATGGCTGCCTGGGCGAGCGGCGTGCCGAGATTGGTCAGACCGTTGAAGGGACGAACGCCGCCGAGGAACGCCGCCGCGAAGGACGAGAAGCCTACGCCGGCCATGGCGGATTTGCGCAGGAACTCGCGCTTGCTCATGCCGCGTCTGGCGAACTTCCCTGCCAGATCGGCGATATAGGTTTTTCGATCATAGTTTTTAAAGCTCATGGTTACCTCCCTGTTTGAGCTTGGCGATATCTCGTACGCGTCAGTGAAGCCGACGGTTCAATCCTTCAACGAGCCGAGGGTCAGGCCGCGGACCAGATGGCGTTGGACGAGCATGATAAAGATGAAGCTCGGCAGAAGGGCAGCGCTGCCCAAGGCCGTGATCATCCCCCATTCCGTGCCCGTCGATGTCACGAAAGTGGTGATCTTCACCGGGATGGTGCGGATCGAGGTGGTCATCTGGAGCGAGATCAGGAACTCGGTCCAGGAGAAGATGAAACAGAGCACGGCCGTCGCCGCGATGCCGCCCTTCACCAGCGGCAGGACGACCATGCGGAAGACGTCGAGCCGGGTGGCGCCGTCCAGCATGGCGCTCTCGTCGAGCTCTCGCGGCACGTCGTCGAAGAAGCTCTTCAGGAGCAGTGTGGCGAGCGGCAGATTGATCAAGGTGTGCGCGAGGATAAGGCCGAGATGAGTGTCGCGAAGCCCGAGGTCCCGGAAGATGAAGAACAGTGGGATCGCCACGGCGATGGGCGGCATCATGCGCTGCGCCAGAACGAAAAAGACGAAATGCTCCTTCGCCTTGAAAGCGAAGCGCGAGAGGCCGTAGGCGGCGAGCGTGGCGAGAAAGACAGCAAGCACCGTCGAGCCGACCGCGACGATCATGCTGTCGACGATGGACGGGATCGAATAATAGCTCGAAGCGCCGCCGGTCTGGCCGCCAATGCCGCCTTCCAGCGAGATCCGCGACTTGCCGAGAATAGTGATCTCGTAGTTCTCGGTGGTCGGCGTGAAGTCGGTGTAGATCGGGACCTGGTTGAAGATTGCCGTATAGGGCTTGAAGGATGCCAGCACCCACCAGAAAAGCGGAAAGACGAAGATAAGGACGACCAGCCAGGCGAAGACGTCGCGGATGATCTTGGAGCTGTGGTTGCCCGGCATCAGAACTTCACCCTCGCGAGCTTGATGAAGACGAAGCAGACGATGTTTAGAAGGATCAAGGTGATCAGGCTGAGCGTGGCCGCATAGGAAAAGTCGGCAACGCCAAAGGCGCGGCCGGCATAGAAGCTAAGGGTCGTCGTCACCGTGCCCGGTCCGCCAGCCGTCATGGCGTAGACGTAGTCATAGATGCGGAAGAGATCGATCGTCCTGATCAGCACCGCCACCGCGAGCACCCGGCCGAGCATCGGCAAGGTCAAATGCCGAAAGGTCTGGATGGCATTGGCGCCGTCGATCGCTGCGGCCTCGAACGGCTCCTTCGGCAAGGCGCGAAGGCCGGCGAGCATGATCAGCACCATAAACGGCGTCCACTGCCAGATATCGG
>JBCCIN010000365.1:0-5253 GCA_039028235.1 Pseudomonadota bacterium | reverse complement strand
GCCTTCGAGATCCGGGCCGTAGACGCGCGTCATGGCGGAGCGAACCAGGAGAACGACCAGCTGGATGCCGAGGCAGACAGCGAAGACGATGATCAGGGACTTGAAGATGTAGAGGGCCGGCATGCCACCGGCTTCCGCGGATTTTTCCAGCGTCTGCCAGGAACGGACGACCATCGGCCAGGCCTTGGTGCCGAGCACGTAGACCAGAGGCAGGCCCAGAAAGAGGCAGCCCAGAACGTTGACCCAGGCCCGGTAACGCGCACTCGCCGAGGCATAGAAGAGATCGATGCGCACATGGCCGTCATGGCGGAGGGTGTAGCCGGCGCCGGCGAGGAAGATGGTGGCGTGGATCCAGACATAGAGCTCCTGCATCCAGATCTCGCCATAGCCGAAGGCATAGCGAAGGACGACGACCAGAAACACGTTCAAGACCAGGAGGACCGCCAGGACGGCCGTGATCTGGCCGAGCGCCTCGTTGATCCGTTCGAGCTGTCGCACAAGGAAAAGCATCGACGCGCTCCCTGAAACCGGCGTTTTTTGTTGGTTGGGAGCGGCTCGCAAGGGGTTTGTGAGCCGCTCCCTTTGGAGAACGACGACGGACGCCATTCCCCTAGTGCAGAAGACCAGGTGCCTCGAACCCAGCTAGGACAGAAGTCAAACCGTCTTGAAGGCGGCGGCGACACGCGCCTGCATGAAGGCGCCTTCGGAAAGCGCCGACCAGTTGACCATGCCGTCTCTGAAGTCGATCAGGTGATTGAACAGCGCCTTGGCGTCCTCGGTCTTCGACGCAATCTCGGGGATGACCTCGGTCGCGCGCGTGCCGATCGCCTGGATCAGCTCGTCGGAATACTGGCGAAGCTGGACATTGTGCTCGTCCAGGAGCTTGGCCATGGCTTCGTTGTTGACCGCCTGGAACTTCGAGAGAATGGCGAGGTTGGTCGCGGCCGCACCGCGGGTGACGATCTCCTTCAGATTGTCCGGAAGATCCTCCCAGGCCTGGATATCGAAGAAGCCATCCAGCACGGTCGCGGGCTCATGCCAGCCGGGATAGTAGTAATTGTCGACGACCTTGAAGAGGCCCTTGCCAAGGTCGGCCGCGGGCCCGATCCACTCGGTGCCGTCGATCGCACCCGAGGTCAGCGCCGGCAGCACCTCGGAGCCCGGAAGCAGCACGACGTTGACGCCGAAGGTCTTCAGGATCTCACCGCCGATGCCGGGCATGCGGAATTTGAGGCCGTTCAGATCGTCGACCGTGTTGATCTCCTTGGCGTACCAGCCGCCCATCTGGTTGCCGGTATTGCCGAGCGGCAGGAACTTCAGGCCGAGCGGGTTGTAGGCATGCTTGTCCGCCATGGCGATGCCGTCACCATAGTACAGCCAGGCATTCTGTTCCTGTGCTGTAAGGCCATAGGGCATGGCGGCGACGAACGAGATCGAATCGGACTTGCCGGCCCAGTAATAGGGGGCGCCGAAGCCCATCTGTGCGGTGCCGGTTTGAACCGCATCCAGCGCCTCGAACGGCTTCACAAGCTCGCCCGCATGATAGACCTGAATGACCATCTGGCCCTCGGAAGCGGCCTCGACATAGGCTGCGAACTCTTCGAGCGCCTGGCCGAGAAGGCCCGCTTTGCCGAAGGCGGAAACCGCGGTCCATTCGACGGTCTCCTGAGCAATCGCCGGCGTTCCAAGGGCGATCGCCCCTGCAGTCGCGGCCGCTCCAGCCGCCGTTGCCGTGCCGATATTACCGCTCTTGCGTAGGAATTGGCGTCTCTGCATCGATACCTCCCGATGTGACGAAGCGTTGATCCGTGATCGGGATATCCTGCGGAACCGGCGGTGCTTTGGTAAATTCGCAGGACTGGGTAGACTAGGCGGTGGTTAGGTATCGACGATGCGTAGCATTACGCAGACGTCTACCCAATCATACTGAAAGAATATCTTGGTAGATGCGTGCTATAACTGGTCGATCAGGGTGGGATACGCGATGAATCAATCAAGAAGCATGTGGCGACCATGAATCTCAGGCTGAAAGTTCTTCTCCTGGCGATTACTCCGCTGGTGCTGGCTTTGGGGGCTGTCGCCTACATCGCGACCTACCAGTCAGCGAAGCTCGCGCGTCACGAGATTGACGTCTTCGAGAAGACGATGATCAAGGCCAAGCAGGCCGAGCTCCTGAATTACGTCGCGCTGGCGCTTACCTCGATCGATCATCTCTATAACGCCGCGGAACCGCGCTCAGCGGAGGACGAGGCGGAAGCGCAGCGCCTGGTGAAGCAGGTGCTGGATCGGCTGACCTACGGCACCGATGGTTACTTCTTCGTCTATGACGAGCGTGGCAACAACCTTGTGCATCCGAAGCAGACCTGGCGGGTCGGCAAGAACTATTGGGGGCTGGAGGACGACAATGGCCTGAAGGTCATTCAGCGCCTGATCGAAGAGGGCCGCGCCGGCGGCGGCTATGTTCGCTACGCCTGGGAGCAGCCCTCCACCGGCGAGATCACCGACAAGATCGGCTATGCCGTCTTCCTGGATCGCTGGAAGTGGATGCTCGGCACCGGCATCTACATCGACGACGTCATCACCCAGGTCAATCTGGCCAAGGAGGAGTTCGACAGCCAGATCAGCGAGACCTTCTGGCTGATCTCGCTGATCGCGTTCGGCGCGGTGGTCGTGGTCTTCGGGGCCGGCATCGCGATTAACATGCACGAGACCCGGCTTGCCGACGGCAAGCTGCAGGCGCTCACCGAGAAGATCGTCGCTACCCAGGAGGAGGAGCGCGGCCGGGTTGCGCGCGAGTTGCATGACAGTATCAGCCAGATCCTGGTTTCGGTGAAATTCGCGCTCGAACAGGCGACCATGACCATCGGCGAGCGCCTGAGCCCGGCCTCGGCGGCGATCGACCGCGCGAACGATAATCTCAACCTCGCCATCCGCGAGGTCAGGCGGATCTCCCATGATCTGAGGCCCGGCATCCTGGACGATCTTGGCCTCTCCAAGGCGCTGGAGAACCTCGCCGAAGACTTTTCCAGCCGCACCGGCATCGACGTCGCGGTCAGGTCCACAGGCTTCAAGAACCTGCTGCGCGACGAGGTGAAGACGGCGCTTTATCGTATCGCCCAGGAGTCGCTCACCAATGTCGAACGCCATGCCAGCGCCTCAAAGGTGGAGCTCGGCCTTAGGCTCAATCGGGACGGTGTTGCCTTGCGCATCGCCGATGACGGTCAGGGCTTTGACATTCAACGGCTGAACAAGGGCGGCGCCAAATACGGCATCGGGCTCAAGAACATGAAGGAGCGCCTTGAGCGCTTCGACGGTATCTTGATCATCGACTCGTCGCCGGCCGGCACAGTCATCGAGGCGAAGCTGCCCCCCAGCGTCCTGAAAAATCCGAAGGCGAACGCCACCCTCGCCGACGCTAAAGCGAACGCGGATCAGGCGGCATGATCGATCAAGAACGAATCCGCGTCCTCCTGGCCGATGACCATCCCCTGGTTCTGGAGGGCTTTCGCGCTTGCCTCGAAGCCTTTGCCCATATCGACGTCGTCGCCACCGCGACCAACGGCAAGGATGCGCTCGCGCTCGCGCGGCAGCACCAGCCGGACATCGTCGTCCTCGACATCAACATGCCGGAGCTGAACGGCCTGGATGCGACCGAGCTCTTCAAGGAGCAGATGCCGGAGATCAAGCTTCTGATCCTCAGCATGCATGACAACAAGGAATATGTGTCGACCGCCCTTTTGCACGGTGCGCGCGGCTATGTCCTGAAGGACGTGTCGACCCGGGAAATCGTGAACGCCATCGTCGCGATCCACCATGGCGGCACCTATTTCAGCGCCAGCGTCTCCGAACTCTTGATGGAGCTGCAGTCGGACCCGTCCGGGGACAGCACGCTCACCACCCGCGAGCAGACCATCCTCCTCCTCCTCGCCGACGGCAAGAGCAACAAGGAGGTGGCGCGCGAGCTCGACATTTCCGTACGCACCGTCGAGACCCACCGCAAAAACCTGAAGCGCAAGCTCGGCATCGGCACCACCGCCGGCCTGACGCGCTACGTCATCGAAAGCGGCTTGGTGGGACGCGTTTAACTATCACTACATGTGCCTGTTGTTGATACGTCTAACGCTTCAATACCCGCTGAGACGGTCTGAGAGATTGGGACAGTCGTTCAAGAGGTCGTATCAAAATTCTGGTCCAAGGTGCGTAAGTCAGTGTCCAACACATCTTGGCGTGCGATCACGATCGCCAGGTCGAATGCTTTTTCGCGCAAGGTTTCCGGCATTTCCGGATAGAACTCGGGCGACGCGGCGGCGGCGGCGCGCATGGCTGTGTAGAGCGGGAGCGTCGTCAGGATTTCGTCGTCGCCGGTCGCGTCAACATAAGTGCGAAGAAAGTGCCTGGCTAGTTGCGTCGCTGGCGCTTGCATCCAGTCACCCTGCCAGAGCGCCAGCATCAGGTAGCTCATCAGCATGGCGCCGACGTCGATCGCCGGATCGTTCAGGTGACACCGGCTCTTGTCGATCGCCGTAAAGTCTTCGTCGCCGCGAAAGAGGATGTTCCAGGGGTGAAAGTCCCCATGGGTGACGCTAAGGCGGCCTGGCCGGTCCCGTAGCCGCCGCGCCGTCTCGAGACAGGCGTGCTCGAGACAGCAAAGCCTGTCGCGGTGGGTTTCGAAAAACGTGTCCGAAAAGCTGTCGAGGATTCCCATCAATCCTTCGCCGCCGGCAAAGATTTCTCTGACTGAGCGCCGATAGCGGAGTGGATCGCCTTCGGGGCGTTCGCGGTGGAGCTCCGCGAGATAGGCAGCAAACAGCTCCGCCCGGCGAGACTCCCGCGGAGTGACGGCCTTCTCCTCTCGCATCGCGGTGAAATCGGTATCGCCGTAATTCTCGCCTTCGACAAATTCTTCGAGCAGGAAGAAATCACTACCATTGGCAAGGCTCACGACAGCGCCCTGATCGTCGACCATGCCGATGTCGAGCGCTTTGGGATGCTTGGGCGTTGCGGAAAAGCTTCTATAGCTTAGGAGACATTGGCGAGCGATGTCTTCGCGTTCCTCCAGGCCAAATGGGCCGGGCTTGGGTTGGCGAAGAACGAGGTTCAAGGTTCGGTTGTCGGACAATTTCACGCGAAGCCGCGTAACCGAAGAGAGCGACAGCCATCGATCGTCGCCACGTCCTAGCCGTGCCGATGTAATTTCCTGAACATCCTGCCCACAAAGGTTTCCGATGTGATGCCGGAGTGCCGGAAGATTCG
>JBCCIN010000364.1:0-5287 GCA_039028235.1 Pseudomonadota bacterium | reverse complement strand
TCCACCGCCTCGACTTCCATGGTCGCCTTGTCCGTCTCGATCTCGGCGATCACGTCACCGGCGGCGACTTCGTCGCCAACCTGTTTCAGCCATTTGGCGAGATTGCCCTCGGTCATGGTCGGCGAGAGCGCGGGCATCAGAATTTCAGTAGGCATGTTCGACTTTCCTAACGCAGCGCTCAGGCATCGACATAAACGTCGGTGTAAAGTTCTTCCGGTTTCGGCTCCGGGCTGTCCTGGGCGAAGGCCGCTGCTTCGTTGACGATGCCGCGGATCTCCTTATCAATCGCTTTGAATTGATCCTCGTCCGCCATCTTGCCGTCGAGCATGCGCTTTCTCAAACGGTCAATCGGATCGCGTTCGCTGCGGGTCTCTTGAACCTCTTCACGCGAGCGATACTTGGCGGGATCAGACATGGAATGGCCGCGATAACGGTATGTCATCGCCTCCAACAGGATCGGGCCGTTCTTGCGCGCATGGGCAACCGCTTCGTCGGCAGCAGCCCTGACCGCGACCACATCCATGCCGTCGATCTGCTCGCCGGGAATGTTGTAGGCAGATCCGCGACGATAGAGCTCGGGGTTCGCCGAAGCCCGCTTCACCGACGTGCCCATGCCGTATTGATTGTTCTCGATGACGTAGACCACGGGCAGCTTCCAGAGGCTCGCCATGTTGAACGCCTCGTAGACCTGTCCCTGATTGACGGCACCATCGCCCATGTAGACCACGGCGACACCGCCATCATCACGATATTTATGGGCGAAGCCGAGACCGGTGCCGAGCGGCACCTGGGCGCCTACGATCCCGTGACCGCCATAGAACCCCTTGTCGCGGGCGAACATATGCATCGAGCCGCCCTTGCCCTTGGAGTAGCCGCCGATGCGCCCGGTCAGCTCGGCCATCACCCGCGACGCCTCCATGCCGCAGACCAGCATATGTCCGTGATCGCGATAGCCGGTGATCACCGAGTCGCCGTCCTTGAGCGCATGCTGAATGCCGACCGCCACGGCCTCCTGGCCGATATAGAGATGACAAAAGCCGCCGATCAGCCCCATGCCGTAAAGCTGGCCGGCTTTCTCCTCGAAGCGGCGGATGAGCAGCATGCTGCGATAGTATGCCAGGAGCTCTTCGACCGATTCCTTCGCCTTTGCAGACCCTCGGCTCTTGCCAACCGCGGTCTTGCTGGCGCTGCTTTTTGATGCCCTGCTGGTCTTGCCAGCGGGCTTACGACGCGTCGCCGTCGCCATGCTTGTCGTCTCCAATCAACCTGCAATAACTCGTTCTACCCGCGTCCAGCTCTCCGGCCATCCGCAGAAACTCAGCGTTTGTCGACGCTCGATGACTCGTGCTGTTCCAGAATGATGATCACGTCATCCGGGTTGGCCATGCTCAGCATATCGCGCGCCAGTTCGTCGATCAGATCGGGATCCAGCGACTCCGGTCGAAGGCGCTGCACCTTCTGCTCGAGGTCGGCTCGTTCTCGCTTCAGCTCGGCGAGTTCCTCCTCGGAGGCACGAAGCTCCTCTTCCATCTTCTGCGATGCGAGCAGCCCGCGATTGCCGTTCACGGCGTGATAGCCGAAGTAAATCGCCAGCCCAAATCCGACCACGGCCAACCAGGACTGCCATTTCATTCGTCGCCGAAAATCGAAGGCCTTGCCGAGCACGATCCCGTCCTTATACGCCCATTCTCATACGCCAAGCGCCGCCTTGCCAGCATAGCGCGCCGCATCACCCAGGTTCTCCTCGATCCTAAGTAGCTGATTATATTTCGCAAGTCGATCCGAACGCGAAAGCGAGCCGGTCTTGATCTGACCGCAATTGGTCGCGACGGCCAGATCGGCGATGGTCGCATCCTCGGTTTCGCCGGAGCGGTGGCTCATCACCGAGCGATAGGCGCTTCGATGGGCAAGCTCGACCGCCTCCAATGTCTCGGTCAGTGAGCCGATCTGGTTCACCTTCACCAAGAGCGCGTTGGCAACGCCGAGGTCGATTCCCTCAGCGACGATCTTCGGGTTGGTGACGAACAGATCGTCACCAACCAGCTGCACATCTTTGCCGATCGCCGCGGTCAGTGCAGCCCAGCCGTCCCAGTCGTCTTCGCCCATGCCGTCCTCAATCGACTTGATCGGATAGCGGCCGCAAAGCTCCTGGTAGTAACTGACCATGCCGGCGGCATCGAGAGTCTTGCCTTCGCCCTCCAGGCGATAGGTGCCGTCCTTGCTGAATTCACTCGCTGCAGCATCGAGCGCGAAGACGATGTCGTCGTCGAGCCCGTAGCCCGCGGCTTCGACCGCTTTCGCAAGAAAGCCGAGCGCTTCGTCGGTGCTGGCGAGATCAGGCGCGAAACCACCTTCGTCGCCGACATTGGTGTTGTGGCCGGCGTCCTTCAGCCCAGATTTGAGTGCATGAAACACCTCGGTGCCCATGCGCAGCCCTTCGGAAAAGGTGGGTGCGCCCACCGGCATGATCATGAATTCCTGAACGTCGATCGGATTGTCGGCGTGGGCGCCGCCATTGATCACGTTCATCATCGGCACAGGCAATATGCGCGCGTTGACGCCGCCGACATAGCGATAGAGCGGCTGACCGAGCTCCGTGGCTGCGGCCTTGGCCATCGCCAGGCTGACACCGAGGATCGCGTTGGCACCGAGCCGTTCCTTGTTGGCCGTGCCATCCAGCTCGATCATCAGCTGATCGAGGGCGGCCTGTTCCAGCGCATCGCGGCCAAAAAGGGCGTCGGTAAGCTCGCCGTTCACAGCAGCGACCGCCTTAGTCACCGCCTTGCCAAGATAGACCGACTTGTCGCCGTCGCGAAGCTCGATCGCTTCCTTCGAGCCGGTGGACGCCCCCGACGGGACGGCCGCACGCCCGATGGCGCCGCCCTCCAATGTGACGTCCACCTCCACGGTGGGATTGCCGCGGCTATCCAGAATCTGGCGGCCGGAAATGGCGGTAATTTCGGTGTCGATCATTGCCTGTCCTGCTTGAGCGTCAGGTTGAGGGGGTGGCTTTTGGCGAGCCGGTCGAAGTCTTGAAAGACCGAGAGCATACGCGAGAGTTTTGCAACCGGCACCATGTTCGGGCCGTCGCTTGGCGCGCTGTCCGGATTCTGATGGGTCTCGACGAAGAGTGCTGCGATGCCGATTGAGAGCGCGGCTCTGGCGAGAACGGGCACGAAGTCGCGCTGGCCACCGCTCGACCCGCCCCGTCCGCCCGGCTGCTGCACTGAATGGGTGGCATCGAACACGACGGGCCAGCCGGTTGCCGCCATTTGCGGCAGGCCGCGGAAATCCGAGACGAGCGTGTTGTAGCCAAAGGACGTACCACGTTCGCCGAGAAGAATGCGCGAGCTTCCGAAACCTTCCAGTTTCGCCACCACATGCATCATGTCCCAGGGCGCCAGGAACTGGCCCTTTTTGACATGGACGGCGGCACCGGTATCGGCAGCAGCCTTCAGAAGGTCGGTCTGCCGGCAGAGAAAGGCCGGGATCTGCAGGACGTCGACCGCCTCGGCGACGGGAGCGCATTGATGGCTCTCATGGACGTCCGTGATCACCGGACAGCCGAACTTTTCTTTCACGTCCGCCAAGATCTCGACGCCCTTGGACAATCCCACGCCTCTGGCGCTGCCGCCGCTGGTGCGGTTGGCCTTATCGAAGGAGCTCTTGTAGATGAGGCCGATCTCGCGCTCGCCACAGATATCGGAAAGCGCTTCCGCCGTCTCCAGCGCATGCGCGCGGCTTTCGATCTGACAGGGTCCTGCGATCAGCACGAAGGGCAAGTCCTGACCGATCCGCAGATCGCCCACCTCGACGGTGCGCGTCTCGTGACCGAAGTTGTTCTCCCCCGCTGCCATCGCCCCCGGACTCAGACCAGACGCGACTGGTCGAGGGCGGCCTTGATGAAGGACGCGAACAGCGGATGCGGATCGAACGGCTTGGACTTGAGCTCCGGATGGAATTGCACGCCGACGAACCAGGGATGGTCGGGAAGCTCGATCACTTCGGGCAAGCGACCATCCGGCGACATGCCGGAAAAGGAAAGACCGGCCGCGGACAGTCGGTTCATGTAATTGACGTTGACCTCGTAGCGATGGCGATGGCGCTCACTGATCTCGGCATCGCCGTAGATCAGTCGCGCCAAGCTGCCCTCGGCGAGGACGCAAGGATAGGCGCCGAGGCGCATGGTTCCGCCGAGATCGTCTTCGGCGCTTCGCGTCTCAACCTGGCCGTCCCGCTCCCACTCGGTCAAAAGGCCGACCACCGGCTCCTCGCAGGGTCCGAACTCGGTCGAGCCCGCATTCTCGATCCCGGCGAGCTTTCGCGCCGATTCCACAACCGCCATCTGGAGACCGAGGCAGATGCCGAAATAGGGGACCCGCCGGGTTCGGGCAAACGTCACCGCCTGCACCTTGCCTTCGACCCCGCGCTCGCCGAAGCCGCCCGGCACGAGAATGCCGTGGACGTCCTGCAGATGCATCGCTGTGTCATCGGTCTCGAAGATCTCAGCATCGAGCCAGACGGTGTTGACCTTGACATTGTTGGCGATGCCGCCGTGGGTCAGCGCCTCATCCAGCGACTTATAGGCGTCCTGCAGGCCCATATATTTGCCGACGACGGCGATGGTGACCTCGCCCTCCGGCTTCTCGATGCGCCCCATGATGCCCTGCCAGCGTGCAAGATCCGGCTCGGATTCATCAGGTAGGTTGAAGTGGCGGAGAAGCTGGGTGTCGAGCCCCTCGGCGTGATAGTGCACGGGCACCTCATAGATGCTGCGCACATCTTCCGCCGGGATCACGCCGCCGAGCTCGACATTGCACTGCAGCGCAATCTTGTGCTTGGCGTCGTCGGGAATCGGATGTTCGGTGCGGCAAAGGAGGATATCCGGCTGGATGCCGATGCCGCGCAGTTCGCGCACCGAATGCTGGGTCGGCTTGGTCTTGAGCTCACCCGCCGACGCGATGTACGGCACGAGTGTCAGATGCAGGTACGCGACCCGATCACGGCCGAGCTCGAAGCGCAGCTGCCGGATCGCTTCCAGGAACGGCAGCCCCTCGATGTCGCCGACCGTGCCGCCGATCTCGCAAAGCACGAAATCGACGTCGTCGACGTCTTTCAGGATGCAGGATTTGATCATGTCGGTGACATGCGGCACCACCTGCACCGTGCCGCCGAGATAATCGCCATGGCGCTCCTTGGCGAGCACCCAGCTGTAGATCTTGCCAGCGGTCACACTGTCCGAGCCACGTGCCGGGACACCGGTGAAACGCTCGTAATGGCCGAGATC
>JBCCIN010000363.1:0-5349 GCA_039028235.1 Pseudomonadota bacterium | reverse complement strand
TGTCTGCTTTCCCGACGAGGATGCCTATCGCTGTCCAGCAGGCGAGACGTTTGACCTGGCACTGCTATGCGATCGAACATGGCTGGCTTTTCGCAGGGTCGGTTACTGAATTAGAAAAGCGGTCGGTTCGTCGCGCTGACCGTGCCTGCAGCAGCTATGTTCTGCAGCTCCGGACCTTCCCAATCTAGAGATCGAACTCGTAAGACGTGCCATTTCTTGTCACAAGATCATTACCCGCGACCACGGGCGGCTGCAGCTGCCCGCCTGCGCTTTTTGGCCCGATCTTGAAGGGCAAGTGCAGCGTTCACTCCAAGCGGCAGGCGGATCGCCCAATCCAATTCCTCTCGGGTCACCCCGATATCGTCGAGCAGTTGATCATCGAGCCACCGCATGCGGTAGAGCCGCCAACGACGTCGCACAGAATGAGCGAGGTCGTACGCCCCAAGAGCCATAACCCATAGCCATCGCGGCATGCCTTGCCGATAGGCCGAGTTGCGCGTTCTATCCCAAGCGAGCACGACGATCCTCCTGTCACATGTCTGGCGGGCAGTGTGACGTCAAAAGGCTGTTAAGTGTTGGGAGGGTCGCGACCTCTCTTGATCAAGGATCGCAGTTTGATATTGATCAGGCAAACGAATTCATTTTAACTTCCTGTTCAGAAAAACTGAACAGGCGCGCCATGGATCAGGAAAACCGCACCACCTTTCCCATCCTCGACACGGACTTGCTTCGCACCTTTGTTGCCATCGCCGAGACTGGCAGCTTTCGCGCTGCCGCAAAGCGGGTCTACCGCACACCGTCGGCGGTCAGCATGCAGATCAAAAAGCTGGAAGACACACTCGGTCGACCCCTGTTTCTGCGGGACGGTCGACAGGTGACGATGACGGCAGATGGCGAGACTCTGCTCGGTTACGGTCGGCGAATGTTGAAGCTGAACGATGAGGCCGTAGCCCGCTTCGTTGTACCGGCCGTGGAAGGGTGTGTTCGGCTGGGTGCGCCAGATGATTTTGGTACAAGGTTCTTGCCCAACATCCTTGCCCGCTTTGCTGCGGTGCACAGCGCCGTCGATGTCGAGGTGATGCTGGAACCGAGTGGAACGCTCCTGGAGCAGCTGGATGAGGGCGATCTCGACTTGACCTTAATCACCGCCAATCAGGGGCAGAGACCTAAGCGTCAAGGCGAAGTCCTGTTCGCTGAACCGCTGGTCTGGGCGGGCCTGCGGGGTGGCGTTGCTTGGGAGCGTGATCCTCTGCCACTCGCATTGGCGACCCGTGGTTGCCCCTGGCGTCAAGCAGCCCTGGATGCATTGGATCGAGCCGGCAAACCTTACCGGATTGCTTATGGCAGTCCGCATTGTGCAGGTCAGCAGGCCGCCATGCTTGCCGATCTGGCGATCGCCCCTTTCCCCGCCAGCCTGATCGATCCGCCATTCCGACGACTGGGCGAGAGCGAAGGGCTGCCTAGTCTGCCTAACTATCAAATCCTCTTAGTGAGACGCGTTGATCTCGGGCCAGCAGGCGAAACACTTGCCGTCGAAGTTAAGGCGAGTTTCGCCGCGCTAACCGAGGTTAGGCGACCAGCCTAGTATCAGGTTAGACCTAGACAGCTGATATCGGCCGAGGGTCGTAAACGCCGTGAGCCAGGGTCTCATAGACAAAACAGCTTCGGCCTGGATGCCGGCCCTTGAGGGAGCCGACCGTCCTTGTGTTCGTTTGTCTCGGCAGCTTTGGTCGCACCACACTGGTGGCCGGGGCGAGCCATAAGTGCCATATCCAGACGCTTCGAATGGGTCCGTCGTCGTCCGCGGACGGGACTGCAAGCAGTACAAAGAGGCCTGGGAGATCATGTTCGGCAAGGCGCAGTATGAGAAATGTTGAGTGTTAAGGTATCGTTAAGGTTATTATGTGATTATTAGATGTTACACTGAATGTCTTTGGGATCGAGATGACACCGGAAGAGATCGATCAGGCCGTCGCCAAAGGTATCATCACGCCTGGTCAAGCGCTTGAGCTTAAAGCCGAAGTCTCCAAGCTGGACCCGGGCGTCGAAGAAGAACCCTTCGCCTTTGTCGACAACTTCGGCGCCGTCTTCGTGGTCGTCGGCCTCGTCATTCTCCAAGGCGCACCCTGGCTATTCTCGACCGTCCTCGGCGGCCTCGCGGCACCACTCCTGTACGGCGGTTTCGCTGCGATCTATTGGGGCCTCGCCGAAGGCTTCGTTCGCGGCAAGCGCCGCCTGCCAGCAACGGCTTCAACGCTGCTCTTCGTCTACGACGGTGCCATCGCCAGCCAGCTAATGATCGGTCAAATCTTTGACGTTGCGAGCAAAATCAGTCAATTCGCCACCGCTGATACTGGCTTCTTGGCGCTCGCGGCTGTTCTCCTCGCCATAGCACTCGCTCGCTTCCGTCTGCCACTCCTGGTCCTGGCCCTGGCGCTTTCGATCGTCGCTCTTGCCCTGTCGCTCCTGAACGCGCCGACTCTCTGGATCATGGGCGGATGCGGCCTTATAGCCATCCTTATCGGCATTGTGCTCGATCTTAGGGATCCGATGCGGACGGGCGCTTGGCACGAATGGGCGATGTGGCTGTTTGTGGTCGGGTCACCACTTGCCGTGCATCCGCTGTTCGTCACCGTCATCCGAGATCGGGTTGAGAACCGGGGGCTAGGCGAAATACTGGACGGCAGTGGTACTATCGTCCTGGTTATCGGCCTTGCCGTCGCCGTCTCGTTCATCGGCCTTCTTCTCGACCGTCGCTCGCTCGTGACCTCCTGCCTGATCTATCTGGCGGGTGCGTTCGCCTATCTTCTGTTTCGCACCGTCGGCGACCCCGTCAGTCTGCTCGGCATCATTCCGCTCACCATCGGCGCCTACGTCATCCTCTTGGGCGTTGCCTGGAAGCCGGTCCGAAAGGCGGTGCTGAGCGCCCTACCAGGACAGGATCTTCTAGGGCGCCTGCCTCGCTACTAGAGGGGTAATGCGCTGGCAGGTTTAGAAGTTAAAGGCCGGGGTGCCGGCATTGCCGACCGAGACGGCAAAGGAACCGACGTCCGCGGCGATCGTCGCCGCGAGCTTCCCAACCATCGTCTTTGCTCCTATTTTGGGACCTGCGGTCCGGGGCACCGCATCACATTGTGCGGCGCCCCACCCTCGGCTCAGCTTTAAGATTTCGTACCGGCGCGGAAATGTTCGGCAACCGTGTCCGCCGCGCGCTCGACATCGTCCGGATTGTCGTAGAAATCGAACTGGGTCACATCTTCAAGCCACTGCATGGTCGCGTCGCCTGCAAGGCCATTAAGGAAGCTGCGGACACCGTCCGGGATGGCAGCGCTTTCCGAGTGGACCATGGCCAGCGGCTTGTCCAACCGCTCGGGATTGTCGGCGGGATGGTAGGTCAGCCAGCCTTCCCAGCTCGCATTGTTCCACTTGTTGTCATATTCCGGGATCGCGCCGCGCTCGGCCTCATAGTAGTAACCGCCGATCGGCATGAGCACGCCTTCGGCACCCTCCGGCCCGGCCGCAGGAATGATCTCGCCGCCGGCGGCTTCGGCCGTGCGCGAGACGCCGATCAGGCCCTCGACGCCCTCAGCACCGCCATAGACCGTCTCGACCAGCTCCGCGTTTTGTAACCAGGGTGCGACCAGACCGAGACGCTGCACCAGCGGGTTGCCGGAAACGGCGTCGACCATGTAGCCGGCCGAGGCGCAGATGCCGAGGCCATTGATCTGAGACGCGTCCACTTCCGGAAGCGTCGCCACATAGTCGATGGCCTTTCGGATGTCCGATGTCTTCGCCTCGGGGCTTTCGACGAAGCGGGTATGTTCGGGCAAGTCGCCTGATTTTCCCCAGCCCCGGAAGTCGAAGGTGAAGGCGGCAAAGCCGCGCTCGACCATCTCGCGGGCATAAGTCGCCGGCATCTGCTCCTCGACCGAGGTCCAGGCGCCGGTGACGACCACGGCCGGCAGCTTGTCGCCGGATTGATAGTCGCTCGGCAGATAAAGGGTGCCGGCGAGTGTCGATCCTTCGTTCTCGAAGGTCACCGTCCGTGTCTGGACATCGGCGGCAAGGGCGGTCGTGCCGAGCAATGCCGAGGCCGCGGCAGCAAGGGTGAGTGTTTTCATGATCGTCTCCTCTCACGCACCGGAGGATGAGTTGGCGGTGACGCCTGTCCGGTGCTTCTGAGGAAAAGATGTCGGAGAACGGGCTCCCGCAAACGCGCGAAACCTGCGCTTTGCTATGCGAATCCTGCTGAACGGGCGTTCGAGCCTAGTCTGCCCTGAATTTGGCCGGGCTCGTCCCGGTCGTCCGCTTGAAATGCTGACCGAAGCGGGAGAGGTCGTTGTAGCCGGTCCGAAAGCAGATTTCCGAGACGGTCAGGCCGGTCGTCTTCAACAGCACTTTCGCGAGGGAAATTCTCTCCGCGATCACGTATTGAAGCGGGCTCTTGCCGGTCGCCGCCTTAAACGCGCGGCTGAAATGGAAACCACTCATCGCGGCCAGATTGGACATAGCCTCCAGGGTCAGATCTTCGGCCAGGTTGTCGTGGATGTAATCCACCACCCGACGGAGCCGCACATCTTCGATCGAGCCTGCCTTGTCGCCGGCGGACTGCAGCGTGTTGGTGAGCTGTACCGCAAGCGCTCGGTGCATAGTTTCCCGATAAAGCGTTCCGCCCTTGTTGAACGCCTCCGCACTCAACGTTAACTCAAGGGTCAGGGGATCGATGTCACCGACCACATGTGCTGTCGCTTCAGGATCCGCCATGCCAACTTCGGACAGCACGCGTGGTGCGACCTCGACCATGGTCACCTCCAGCGGCGCTTCATAGGTGCATATCCCCGACGCACCCGGCGGCAAAATCCATCCTTGATTGGCCTTCAAGGGAATGTTCTCGGCCTTGTCCCGGCCGAGGCTGAACCGGTGGGTGGGCTGATCATTGTGAAAAATGCCGATGGTCAGACGCTCCAGCCTGAACTCGCCGCCACCGGCCGGAAAGCTGGTCAATTTCGCGCTCAAATCCGCCATCAACCAGCTCCGGCTCGATCTCTCCTGGAAAAATCACCCAATAGGAAGTCACGACATCATCATACAAGGATGTCTGCGGTTTGTCCTGGCCGACGGCATCGGTTCAATAGGGCGGAGCAGATTGGCTTGGCCGAGGTCTGGAATGGACTCTCTTTACCCGCAATAGGAAGCTCTCTTAGGGTATGGGCTAGGTCAGAATGTTGAGCTATCGCCAGGCCCCTAGGTGCCCGCTTCGCTCAGCTAAGCAACCTCTAGGGCTAGATCGCTAGACGTGTCAGCTTTCAGCCAAGTTCGTGGCCGGCAGCCTAGCCGTCATTGGTTGGG
>JBCCIN010000362.1:0-5363 GCA_039028235.1 Pseudomonadota bacterium | reverse complement strand
GCGTCGGTCGCCGCCTTTGATGGCCAGATCGGCCAATGCGCCTATGCCGCCTCGAAGGGCGGGGTCGCTGCCCTGACCCTCCCGGCCGCCCGAGAACTCGCCCGCCACGGCATCCGCGTCGTCGCCGTCGCCCCCGGCATCTTCGAAACGCCGATGCTCATGGGCTTGCCGGAAGACGTGCAGAAATCCCTCGGCGAGAGCGTTCCGTTCCCATCGCGCCTGGGGCGCCCCTCGGAATATGCCGATCTGGTGCAAGCGATCATCGAGAATCCGATGCTGAATGGCGAGACGATCCGCTTGGATGGCGCATTGCGCATGGCGCCGAAATAAGGCGGCATGCTCCCTTACTACCTAGCCGGCCAGGACGATTTCCACCGCAGTATCATACTCGAGCGGCATGCCACTCTAGGCGCTGTCCAGCGCGGAATCGCTTGCCTCTGACGGCCGCTGTCAGATTGTAATTTTTCAAAAAAGAAGTTTTGACCTAAGTAGCCTATTCATCGCAATCGTGTCACAGTTCTCCGATAAGAAGCCGTAAACGGCGGGCCCAGGCGTAATGGGATTGCCCAACCAGGAGAGGACTTATGGACCCAGACACCAAAACCAATCTCTCAGCCGACGAACTCGATAATCTGTCGTTCGACGACTATGACGAGGTGATCAACCCAAAGCCGGAAGAGTGCGAATTCGACGCAATTGTCGAGGAGGCGATTTCGAGGCGTGGCTTCATGGGCGGCGTGCTCGCTTTCGGCGGCGTCGCCACCCTCGGCATGGCGACCACCGCCCTGACGCCGATTTCGGCCGAGGCCGCCGACAACCGGTTTGGCTTCAATGCCGTTCCCGCCGGCACTGATGACGGCATCGTCGTGCCGGAAGGCTACAATGCGCATGTCGCCGCCCGCTGGGGTGATCCCCTGTTTTCCGACGTTCCGGAATTCGACCACGAAACGCGCGGGACCGCTGACAGCCAGGCCCGCGCCTTTGGCGACAATAATGACGGCATGTCTCTCTTCACGGACAAGGACGGCCGTCAGATCCTCGTGGTCAACAATGAGTACACCAATCGAGGTGTTATCTGGGGCAACAATCCCGATGGCGCATGGGTCTCGGACGATGACATCAACAAAGGCAAGAATGCCCAGGGGCTGACGGCCGCCGAGTTGGCGGAAGTCGACGGCAAGTGGCAGATCGTCAAGGATTCGCCTTATAACCGCCGCTTCACGCCGGATGAGCCCATGGACATCACCGGTCCGGCGCGCGGCCATGACATGCTGAAGACCAACGCCGACCCCGATGGTACAACAGCACTTGGCACGTTCAACAACTGCGGCAATGGACGCACGCCCTGGGGCACCTATCTGGCTTGTGAAGAGAACTTCAACGGCTATTTCGGCTCAGCCGATCCGGATTCTTATGAGCAGGATGCCGCGTTCAAGCGCTACGGCATCAGCGGCAAGGATCGCGGCTATGGCTGGTGGAAGGTCGATGAGCGCTTCGACGTCACCAAGGAATCGAACGAGGCCAACCGCCACGGCTATGTCACCGAGGTCGACCCCTACGATCCCACGTCCAAGCCGAAGAAGCGGACAGCGCTTGGACGCATGAAGCATGAGAATGCCGAGGTCGTGGTCAACTATGATGGCCGGATCGTCATCTATATGGGCGACGATGAGCGCGGCGAGTTCCTCTATCGCTATGTGTCGAACGGCGTCTATGCCGAAGGCGGCGACACCGACGACCTGATGGAGAACGGCACGATCTACGTCGCCAAGTTCTGGGGCGACGGCACCGGCGAATGGCTGGCGCTGACGCCGGAAACCACGGACATGGATGAGGCGATGATCTGCATTCACACCCGTCAGGCCGGTTCGATTGTCGGAGCGACGACCATGGATCGCCCGGAATGGGTGGCGGCCAATCCACTTAGAGCCGAGGTCTATTGCGCGCTCACCAACAACAAGAACCGCGGCGTCAAGACGAATGCCGGCGGCGATGACACGCCGGTCGGCGGTCCCAATCCGCGCGAAGCCAACCAATACGGCCAGATCGTGCGCTGGTGGCCCTCGAATGGCGACCACACGGCGGGTACGTTCCGCTGGGATCTGTTCGTCATGGCCGGCAATCCGACCGTTCATCAGGACGCATATGGCGGATCGACGAACGTCACCGAGGGCAACATGTTCAACTCGCCGGACGGCCTGTCGTTCGACGAAAAGGGCCTTCTCTGGATCCAGACCGACGGCAATTACTCCAACGAAAAGGACTTTGCCGGCCACGGCAACAACCAGATGCTGATCGGCGATCCGGCAACCGGCGAAATCCGCCGCTTCCTCGTCGGCCCAAAAGAGGCGGAGATCACCGGCATCGCCTGGTCCGCGGATCGGAAGACCGTCTTCGTCGGCGTTCAGCATCCTGGCGAGCGTGGCGAGGGTCATTGGCCCGACGGTGACGGCAAGACGCCGAGGTCAGCGATCGTAGCCGTGCGCCGCGATGATGGGGCCGCCATCGGTTAGTCACGACACTGTTGTTACGTAGACTTTGCTGGATGCCGCGTTTCCAGCCGAAGCGAAAATGGGAGGCGGCTCGCTTGGCGGGCCGCCTCTTCGTTTATTCACCCTTCTTTGCCACGATAAACGCCGTGTGTCCCTTTTCCGGCACCCAATGGTGATCGATGTTGAAGCCGGCGCTGATCAGGCTGTTTTCAAGCTCCTTGATCGTGAAGACCTTGAGTACGGGCATGAGTCCCAGGAAGCGGCCGATCGGCGCGATATATTTGAAGAACCAGAGCTTGTCGCCGAGGCAGGCCGTGCTGCTGACGAAGACCCCGCCCGGCTTCAGCATTTTTTCGACCTTCTGAATGGTCCGGTTCCGATCCGCCACCAAATGCAGGATGCTGAGACCGAGCACGACGTCGACGCTCGCGTCGGCGACCTCGAAGTCGTCGATCGCGGCGCGCTCGAAGGTGACGTTATCGACGCCGGCCTTCGCCGCTTTTTCCTCGGCGATTTCAAGCATCTTGGCCGACACGTCGGTCGCGTGAATGTGGTCGACAAAGGGGGCGTGCTTGATCGCCGTCGTGCCGGTGCCGCAGCCGAATTCGAAGACCTTCATGTCTGGGGTGAAATAGCCTTGGGTGATCGTCAGCTTGCGCTGATAGATGTCCTCGTCGGGCACGGGCTTTCGCGCGTATCGCTCGGCAATCTTGTCCCAGAAAGGGGCTGTCTCGGTCATGATCATGATCCGTATCTCCAGATGATAGTGCGTTAGGGTTCGTCAGATCTCAAGCCAGCGGCTTCGTGGCGATGTAGGCGAGGCTAAGGTTTTTGCAGCGAGCGTGCCCCTCGAAGGGAAGGCAGCGGGTATTCTCCAGGCCTTGCCTGGCGAACCACGCTTCAGCTTCTTTGGCGGTCACTCTGTGGGTTCGCCATTTCAGGTGAATGTACATGCCGAGCGAGGAGCGCCGCGTCAGGCAGGCGAGGAGGGTGCCGCCGGGCTTGAGGACACGCACCATCTCGGCCAGCGCCCGATGAGGGTCGACCTGATGCTCCAGCACATGGGCCGCCATCACCAGATCAAACGCCCCGTCTTCATAGGGAAGTTCCTGCACGTCGCCCTGGCGAAGGTCGGCGGAGAGGCCGGCCTCTCGGAGATGATGATCGGCCTCGTCCAGCATGCCGGTGGAAATATCGATGCCGGAAAGGACGATTGGCTCGGGCCGGACTTTTGCCAGCGCTGCCGAAAGCCCGCCGGTGCCAATGCCGGCGTCCAACACACAGAGCGGCATGTCGCGGTTTCCGGCAAGCGTGCTCGGCAGTGCCTGCCCCAGCATGGTCTGGTAGGCGTCGTCAAAGCCGAGCCGGCTTATTGTTCGGTCCCAGCCGGGCGCTTCCCGATCATAGGCCGAAGATAGCTCCGCCGGGCTGAGCGCACGGCGCTGCACGGAAATTTTCCAGGATCCGAACCAGCGGGCGAAGACGGGAATCGTCCCGCCGTTTTCCGCGACTTCGGGCAATGTGACGTCGATGGGGGTTGCGTGCGCCATGTTTCTCTCCTTCGTTCGAGAAAGGATTTATCCATGCGCATGAAAAAGATAAATTGCTGAATACTGCACTTCTGATATACAAAAATGCATGAATTGGCAGAGCGTTACTTTCGACTGGAATCAGGCGCGCGCGTTCCTGGCGACCGCCGAGGAAGGATCACTGTCGGCCGCCGCCCGGGCACTCGGCCAGACCCAGCCGACCCTCGGCCGGCAGGTGGCTGCGCTTGAGGAAGAGCTCGGTGTCACGTTGTTCGACCGGGTCGGCCGATCGCTCGTGCTGACACCATCCGGGCTCGAGTTGCTCGACCATGTGCGGACGATGGCGGATGCCGCCAACCTCATCTCGCTCACGGCATCCGGCCGCTCCCAGGCGATCGAAGGCCATGTGAGCATCACGGCCACGCCGGTCTTGGCGACCTATCATCTGCCGGCCATCCTGAAGCGGCTGCGCGCGGAGGCGCCCGGCATCATGATCGAGATCGTCGCCTCGAACGAGCTGCGCGATCTCACCCGCCGGGAGGCTGACATCGCGATCCGGCACGCGCGGCCGGAGCAGCCGGACCTGATCGCCAAGCTGATCGGCGAGACATCAGCACATCTCTATGCGTCGAAAGCCTATCTCGACAGGTATGGACGGCCTGAAAAACCGGAGGATCTGGCGGATGCTGATTTTGTCGGCTTCGGCCATCCCGAACGCCAAGTGCCGATGCTCAACGCCATGGGCATTCCGATCACCGCTGATAATATCAAGATCAACACGACCAGCGGCACAGTGATCCTGGAACTGCTGAAACACGGCCTCGGAATCAGCTTTCTGACCAGGGATGCCGAAGCGCTGGTGCCTGACATCGAGCCTGTTCTTCCAGGGCTCGATCCGATTCCGGTCCCGATCTGGCTGGTAACCCACCGCGAGCTGCACACCAGCCGCCGCATCCGCCTGGTGTTCGATTTCCTGGTCGAGGCGTTTTCGGCGTTCGCCAGGAATGAGGCCGGAAGAGACCATCGATTCGCACAAGCACCGGCTCGGCAATAAGCCCCCCAGGGCTTGGCGCTTCAAGGCCATACCGGTCGCAGCTCAACCCGCAGCCACCGCCGGCACGACCGGCCTCTTCACCACCTGCAGTTGGAGGTGATCGGCAAGCTTGAAGGAGGTCGCCAGGAGTGTCAGCGTCGGGTTGGCGGAGCCGACCGTCGGAAAGATCGAGGAACCCGCCATGTAGAGATTCTTGATGCCATGCACCCTGGCATCCGCATCGACGACCCCCCTCTTTGGATCGTCATGCATCCTCGTCGTACCCATGTGGTGATGCCCACCAGCCAG
>JBCCIN010000361.1:0-5392 GCA_039028235.1 Pseudomonadota bacterium | reverse complement strand
GGTCTGGCAGGAGGACATCGCCACCGAACTCGAAGCGGAGGCAAGTTTCACTCAAGGCAGCGGCGCCATCTACCAATCCAACAACTGGACCTATCTCGCTTTCTGGCCGGACGAAAGCTTTCTCATTGACCATATCGAAGCCGTGCTGACGGATCTGGAGATCGAGACGGTCCGCCTGAATGAACCGCTTCGCCTGCGCCGCCTCGCCGATCTCACTTTCGCCTTCAACAGCGGCTTCGAGCCGGTCGAAGCACCCGCCCCGAAAGGCGCAACCTTCCTCGTGGGCGGCTCCGAGATCGCAGCTCAGGACGTCGCCGTCTGGAAAAGCTGACGGCTGCCCTTGGGTGCAACGTCCAGGACCAAGGCCACGTCGGACGAATCTCGCTATGCCTTTTCAAAATCAGGTGGCATACCGTCGATCCTGGCGATGAGGGTCAACGTCAATGAGGTGGCCACGCCACTAGATGCCGACGATCAGTTCGAGAAGGTGACGCAGACGCTGGCGATCGCGCTCTTCGAGGCGTCCGAGGATCAGGCGTACATGGCGCTGGTCGATCGTCGTCATCACTGGCTTGAAAACGGCACCTCTGTCCAGGCCTGCAGCCTCCGCACGCTGCACCGACATCTCACCCGAGCTCGCATCCGGGCGGTCCTGAACCGCAATGCCCATGATGAGGACGTCGTCGCGCTGCTGATTGTAAGTGCTGGTGCTGACAATGACCGCTGGCTGATATTCGGCCTGCTCCTGGGAAGGCATCGCATAGGAGGCCACGACAATGTCACCGAAGATGAAACCCGACCTGTTGTCAAATCCGGCCATGCCGTTGCGTCACGTTCCTTGCTTGAGCGAAATCGCGTCGATAAGGCACCGTTGGCCTCGATGCGCGCGGCACCATAACAGGTCGTCTTCAGCGTGCAATCGGAGAGAACAGCCAATCACAAAAAACTGATGTACCTGGCTCAGCAGCGGATCGCCGGCGACGATCATGGATCGGCAGCGAGGTGATGGCCGAGGGAAACCGAGAGCGTCAGCGCAAGGCACATCGCAGCGCTCAGCGGCCTAAAGCCATGGGCCTCGCTTTCGATAATCTCGAAGCTGACGTCGGCGAGCCGCGCGAGCGGGCTAAGCGGCCCATCAGTGATCCCGATGATCGAAATGCCATCCGCCTGGCAGCGCTCGATCAGCGAGGCGACATCAGGCGCATAGGGCTGAAAGCTGACCGCCACCAGAACATCATCGGGCGCAATCGCACGGGCCTGCTGCTCGAGCATGCCGCCGGCCCCATCGAGGAGGCGCGCGGGACGATCGAGTTCGGTCAGGAGATAGGTGAGATAGCTCGCCACCGGAAAGGCGCGTCTTTGAGCCACAGCATGGATCAGCCGCGCCCCGCCGAGGATCTCGATCGCCGCCTCCAGCCGATCCAGCAGAACATCCTCCTGAAGGCGCTCCAGTCCGGCGATGCCCGCTGCGGCGACATCGTGCAGCATCATTGACGGCATGGGCTGACCGTCCGGCCGTTCTTCCGCCGAGAGCCGCCTTATGCGCTCGCCATAGGTCGGTGTACGCGCCACCAGGCGATCGCGGAAAAGCCGCTGCATGCGTGAGAAACCATCGAAGCCAAGCGCTTTGGAAAAGCGGATCAGGCTGGATGGCGGAACCTTGGCGCGCGACGCGATCACGGCGATGGTCTCGAGCGCCATGTCGTCAGGATGAGCAAGGGCATATTCCGCGACTTGCTGCAGCCGTCGGCTCAGCGTGTCATAGCGGGTGGATATCGCCGCCTTGAGCGTGTCGAAATCGGTCGGCCGATTGCTCGCCGACGGCTTGGGGCCTCGGTCGGTCAGGCGCGGCATGGCGCTCCCTCCCGGCGTCGACGTCGCCTCCCCCAAGCGTTGACGATATGCCGGTACAAAGTCGATAACCTCTCTTTATCTAGCAAAAACAGATGCAAAAAGCCACCAATTCAACTGGTATCGAAACTGCAGGCCGTCGCCGGCCCAGCTGAAGGAGTCATGAGCCGTGGACCATGAAACGTTTCGCAACTGGGCCCACCGCGCGGCCGACTGGTCGGCGGACTATCTAGAGGCCGTCGGCGACAAACCCGTCCGCGCCCAGACCAGTCCTGGCGAGATCGCGGCTAGGCTGCCGGCGGCACCGCCTGAGCAGGGCGAGGACATGGCGGACATCTTCAAGGACGTGGATGACATCCTGATGCCGGGCATGACCCACTGGCAGCACCCGCGCTTCTTCGCCTATTTCCCCGCCAACTCCAGTCCGCCCTCGGTGATCGCCGAGTATCTGACCGCGACCATGGCGGCGCAGTGCATGCTCTGGCAGACCTCGCCCGCTGCCACTGAACTCGAAACCCGCATCCTCGACTGGCTGCGCCAGATGCTGGACTTGCCGGAGTCCTTTGAGGGCGTCATTCAAGACAGCGCCTCCTCGGCGACACTTGCCGCCATCCTGACCGGCCGCGAGAAGGCGCTCGGCTTCAGCGGAAACCAGGACGGCCTGGCCGTCCATCCTCCGGTCCGCGTCTACTGCTCCGCCCAGGCCCACTCTTCGATCGATAAGGCCATCTGGATCGCCGGCATCGGCCAGACCAACCTTGTCAGGGTCACGACGCGCGATAGCGATGACATGGACCCGGTCGCATTGGAGAAGGCCATCCAAGCTGACGTCACCGCAGGCCACCGCCCCGCCGTCGTCATTGCGACCATCGGCAGCACCAGCATCGGTGCGATGGACGACCTCCGCGCGATCGGCGAGGTTGCTCGTCGCCACGGCCTCTACGTCCACGTTGATGCCGCCTGGGCCGGCAGTGCCATGATCCGTGAAGAGCACCGCCATCTGATCGACGGCATCGACCTCGCCGACAGCTTTGTCTTCAATCCCCATAAATGGCTTTTGACGAATTTCGACTGCACCGCCCATTTCGTGAAAGATCCGGCAGCACTCGTGCGCACCCTCGGCATCCAGCCGGACTACCTGAAAACCCAGGGCGAGGCGGGCATCAATTACAGTGAATGGTCCATCCCGCTCGGCCGCCGCTTTCGCGCCCTCAAGCTCTGGTTCGTGATCCGAAGCTATGGTGTCGAAGGTCTTCGCCGGATGATCCGAAACCACGTCGAGATGGCCGACCACCTAGCCCGCAAGATCGAGACCTACCCGGACTTCGAGCTGACCACCCGGCCCTCGCTTTCCCTCTTTACCTTCCGCTATGCCCCGGCGGGCATTGACGATCTCGACGACCTTAACGCCCGTCTCCTCCAGGCGATCAATGACGATGGCCGCATCTACCTGACCCAGACTCGCTACAATGGCGACTACGTCATTCGTTTCCAGGTGGGGCAGCTCTACACGACGACGGCGGACGTCGAGCTGGCCTGGGAGGTTATTCGTGAACTGGCGGCAACGCTCGGGACCTGAGCGCTGAAGTTATGTCGGTTTTTCTTACAAATCTTCGAACGATCGTAAGAAACATTTTACACACTTTGACCTAAAAACAGGCAACCTTTTGAAAGAAAACAATAAACTTATTTGGCACCGATTTTGCTGTTCTTCAAATCGATTCCTTTAAAGCAGAGAGAGGGGACATCGATATGAAGACTGCGGCCTTCTCGTGCCTGTGCGCGCTCGGTGTATTCATAGCGGCACAGCCGGCCGAGGCAATTCTCATCAGTGTCGACCGGGCGACGTTCCAGGCTTCTATCGGCGAACCAGGCATCAGTCTTCAGGATTTCGACAGCATAGCGCCAGGTACCGTCCTCTTTGACGACGGTGATATAACCTATCTTCCGGGTGGAGGTGCTGGCTTCGTCACCGCCGATTTCACCACCTCGACGCCCTCGAACAGCCTAGGTTCGATTTCGACCGGCTCCTTCATCGCAGGCTCGGGCGCCGAGAATTTGGACTTGATCTCCGCCAACCCGATCACGGCTTTCGCGATCGACATCATTACCTCGGCCGTCAGCGACGGTGCCTATCGGGTCGATATCGGCGCCGATGACGCCGACAGTATCTTTCAGGTGTTTCCCAGTGGGCCCTCCGGGCAATTTATCGGTTTTACCTCGGACACGCCGTTCTCAGCCCTGACCATCACCGCCGTCTCCGGCTTCGACTACACGGTGGACACGCTGATCTACGGCGATGCGAGCGCGCTGGACAGCGGCGGACCCGGTGGCCCCACCGACGTTCCCGAGCCAGGTGTCCTGCTTCTGCTGTCCGGCGGTCTGATTGGCATCGCGCTTCTGCAGCGTCGGCGGCAACGGCGCACGATCGATGCCTGAGCGCGAAGAAGACTGATGAACGGAAAAGGCGAGGCGTGCGTCCCCTCTCCGACGCAAGCCCTCTACGTCACGGCCTCGATATAGACTTCAAGCTTGCCACCGCAGGCGAGCCCGACCTCCCAGGCCTGCTCGTTGGAGACACCATAGTCCAGAAGCCGCGGCGGGGCACCCTCCATCACGTCGAGGGCTTCCCTGACCACGGCCCCTTCGATGCAGCCGCCGGAGACCGAGCCGACCATCTCACCCCGGTCGTTGATGCCGAGCTGGCTGCCGACCGGGCGCGGCGACGAGCCCCAGGTGCTCACCACTGTGGCGACAGCGACTTTATGGCCGTCATCCTGCCAGCTCGCCAGTTGCTGCAGCACCTCATCGTGGTCGGTCAACGCCATTGGATCGCTCCTCAAAGGCCGTCCATGATCTCTATCCATATAGGATGCCTGCCCGCCCGTCACACCCCACCGGCCCGCCGCCACCAGTGACAAAAATGCAGCTGGTTTTTTTCTCAAAAATGTCTTCTCTATCCGCGATTGTGGAACACCGGGAAAGGGCAGGTCCATGACAGCCAAGACCTTAGTGATCGCGCAGCAAAAAGGCGGTGCCGGCAAAACCACACTCGCCATTCAGCTGGCCGTCGCCTGGCAGCAGGCCGGCAAGCAGGTTGCCATGCTGGACGTCGACCCGCAGGGCAGCCTTGCCGCCTGGCGCGCCCTTCGCAACCGCACGGTCGGCGAGGAAAGCGGCCCCGCGGTCGACGCACTTTCCGGCTGGCGTCTCGGCAATCGGCTCTCAGGTGCTACGAAGGACGCCGATCTGGTGATCGTCGACAGCCCGCCCCACGCCGAAACCGACGCGAAAGCCGCGATCCGCGCCGCCGACCTCGTCCTCCTCCCTATCCAGCCGACCATGCTCGATCTCTGGGCTACCGAGGCGACGCTTGATCTGGCCGAGGCCGAGAAGACCCAAGCCCTCCTCATCCTGAACCGTGTCCCGCCAAGAAGCCTCGCCGCCGACGCCGTCGCTGACGAAATCAAGAAGAAGAAGTGGCCCATCGCCAAAACCCGCCTCGGCAACCGCCAGGCCTTCGCCGCGTCGATCAATGAAG
>JBCCIN010000360.1:0-5398 GCA_039028235.1 Pseudomonadota bacterium | reverse complement strand
TCGACCGACTGCAGATCGCCCCTGAGATCAGCGAGATCGTTGGCCAAATCGCTCGACGGGCGCACGCCGGGCTCAGCCCCGCTGTCATCGTCGATCGCCTCACCCGACTGCCGGCTATACTCCGCCTGCGCGTAGGAGATCGCCAGCACCAGGCCTCCAATCGCGCGATCGACCGCCATGCCGCGCTCCAGAACAGGCGGCTTGTCATCGTCGATCGCCGCGTCGGCGTCCTCATGCTTGATGTAACGCTGCCCGATGTCGGCAAAGCGCATGCGCGCGTAGTCGAGGATTTCCTTCGAACCCTCGGCCGTGCCCTTAGGCAAGGCGATCAGTGTCCTTGCAAGAAGCTCGATCTCCGGGAACGGAAAGTCATCCGGGAAGGCGACATTCGCATCCTTGAGCGCCTGCTGCAGCTCGACCGAACGGTCCGCCACGGCCTGAAGCTCGCGCAGCAGTCTCGGATCAGGTTTTTCGTACTTCAAAGGCACGAACGAACATCCGACGTTGAAATCGGCTTACCAATCAAGCTCAGCTATACTGGCAATCGCCTAAACACGCACCTCTTGCGTCTCGCCTGCCTCATCGTCCCCACCACTCGGCGGAATGATCTTCAACAGCACGATCTGGTTTTTTTGTCGGCGCAGCACAACGAAGCGAAACCCGTGGAACGAAAAGTTCTGGCCGACCTCGGGGATGCGCTGCGCTTCGTGGATGACCAGACCGGCGATGGTGGCGGCCTCTTCGTCCGGCAGCTTCCAGCCGAGCGCCCGGTTGATGTCGCGCATGGTGATCCAGCCGCTCACCAGATAGGAGCCGTCGGACTGCGGCAGGATGCCCTCCTGCTCGACGTCGGTCTCGTCCGTGATCTCGCCGACGATCTCCTCGATGATGTCCTCGAGCGTCACCAGCCCTTCGAGATCGCCATATTCGTCCACGACCATCGCCAGATGCTGCCGGCGCTGGCGAAAGGCGATGAGCTGGCGCTTTAGAGGCGTGGTATCCGGCACGAACCACGGGCGCTGGCAAAGATCGGCGACCTTGAGTTTTTCGAGATCCTCGCCGTGCTGCTGCACCGCCGTCAGCAGGTCCTTCGCGTGCAGCACGCCGATGATGCTCTCGGGCTCCCCCTGCCAGACAGGGAGGCGCGAGTAGGGGCTGGCGACCACCTGCTCCAGCACCTGCATGATCGGCTGCGCTGCATCGATCGTCTCCATCGAGCCCCGATGGGTCATGACCGCGCGCACCTCGACCTCGGCGAGATCGAGAATGCCGCCGAGCATGTCGCGATCCTGTTTGGTCATGGTGCCCTGCTCGGTATGCAGCTCGATGGTGCCGCGCAGGGCCTCGTGCGACGAAGAGTAGAGGTCGGGCTGTGCCCGCACGCCGAAAAGGCGAAAGGCCCCGTTGATCAGCCATTGCACCGCCTGCGTTACCGGGGAGAGCACCAGCACCAGCAGGTTGGCAACCGGCGCGATGCCAAGGGCCATGCGCTCGGGATTTCTGATCGCATAGGTCTTCGGGAGAACTTCGGCGAAGATCACCACCAACGCCGTCATGATCAGGGTCGCATAGGCGATGCCGGCATCGCCGAACAGCTTGATCAAGACGTCAGCCGCAATGGCGGTTGCGAGCACGTTAAAGAGATTGTTGCCGAGCAGTAGCGAACCGATCAGCTTCTCCTTCTGATCCAGCAGCCTTTTTGCCAGCCTCGCCCGGCGGTTGCCCTCACCGGCCTGTTGATGGATGCGCGCGGTCGACGCGCCGGTCATCGCGGTTTCGGTACCGGACGTGAAGGCGGAAGCCGTCAACAGCAGCACCACCGCCAAAGTCGCGTAGAGCATCAGGCCCTCGATCTGAATTGACCAAACCTCTCTCCTAGCAAGGAGCTGAGGTCAGCGACAAGAACTGTTCATCATCGGCTGGTGTGAGCGTCGGGCATCACCTTTCGATTTCCATTGTCGCGATCAAGAGATGAACGATATGATGCGCGTTCAGAGACGATCGGAGCCGTGACGATGTTGAAGGCCATCACCCTGATCGCAGCCCTTGCCGTCGGTCTTTGGCTACCGACGCCCGAAACGGCCCGAGCCAACTCGCCGTCGGCCCACGAGGTCGACTTCACCTCGATCGACGGCCAGCCGCTGCCGCTCTCGAGCTTCGCCGGGAAGGCGGTCCTGGTGGTGAACACGGCGTCCCTTTGCGGCTTCACCTATCAATATGCAGGGCTGCAGGAGGTCTATGAACGCTATCGTGACCGCGGTCTCGTCGTGCTGGGCGTTCCCTCCAACGATTTCGGCCAGCAGGAGCCTGGCAGCGAGGCCGAGATCAAGGATTTCTGCGAGGTCAATTTCGACGTCGATTTCCCGCTGACGGAAAAGCAGACGGTCAAGGGTAAGGACGCCCATCCTTTCTTTCGTCTCGTCGCCGATCAATTCGGCGAAAGCAGTCTGCCGCGCTGGAATTTCCACAAATATCTGGTCGATCCGGAAGGCCGCCTGGTCGGTGCCTGGCCCTCGAAGGCGGAACCGGGCGGCGCTGAGATCACCGACGCCATCGAGCGAGCCCTGCGCTGATGCCATGAGCGAGCCCCACGATCCGTCAATCCTTCCCGACGATCTCCCTCAGCCCGAGGACGACGGCGCCTGTGATCATCTGATTGGCCGGCCGCTGCACGCCATAGCCCTTCCGTCCAGCCGAGGCGGCTCGCTTGAGCTTGCCACACGGCCCGGCCGAACCGTCGTCTACTGCTTCCCGCGGGCGGGTCGTCCGGGTGTGCCGTTGCCGGAGGGTTGGAACGACATTCCAGGTGCCCGAGGCTGTACGCCGGAATCGATGGCCTTTCGCGACCAGTATGACGACATCCGCGCCCTGCATGCCGACGTGGTCGGCCTCAGCACGCAGTCGCCCGACGACCTGAAGGAAATCGCAGAACGGCTTTCCCTGCCGTTTCCGCTGCTGAGCGACGGTGAGTGCCGCTTCGCTGGCAGCCTCGATCTGCCAACTTTCGAGGTCGAAGGATCGATCCTGATCAAGCGCCTCACCCTCGTGGTCACCGAAGGCATGATCGATCACGTGTTCTACCCTGTGTTTCCCCCGAACGATGCCGCGGAGGAGGTGATCGTCTGGCTGCTGGCACATCCCAGGCGGCCTGCCGCCTGAGCGACTGCGATCCATTTGTCACAGATCTTGTCGATGATGCATCAAAAAGCAGGCCGAAACGTCTGATTTGCCATCAATCGCTCTGACGTTAACCGAAAATTCAACTTTTTCGGGAAAGAAGGCGGTTATGGAAACCGTTTCGGAGATTATTGATGGCAGTTGCAAGTCAGGTTGAGACCAAGGTCAACGGCGCTACGCCGCCTTGGGCCGGCACGCCGGCAAAGAAGAAACCGATCACCTCGCCCAAGAAGCGCAGCAGCAAGGCCAAGCCGGCCGCCAAGGCTTCTGCAAAGAAGACAGCTGCAAAGAAGACCGCGGCGACCAAGAAGACGGCTGCGAAGCGCCCTGTGCGCGCCGCCGCCAAGAAGACGGCTGCGAGCAAGACGAAGACGGCTGCGAAGCGTCCTGTGCGTGCCGCCGCCAAGAAGACGGTTGCGAGCAAGACGAAGACGGCTGCGAAGCGCCCTGTGCGTGCCGCCGCCAAGAAGACGGTTGCGAGCAAGACGAAGACGGCTGCGAAGCGCCCTGTGCGCGCTGCTGCCAAGAAGACGGTTGCGAGCAAGGCGAAGACGGCTGCGAAGCGTCCTGTGCGTGCCGCCGCCAAGAAGACGGTTGCGAGCAAGGCGAAGACGGCTGCGAAGCGTCCTGTGCGCGCTGCCGCCAAGAAGACGGTTGCGAGCAAGGCGAAGACGGCTGCGAAGCGTCCTGTGCGCGCTGCCGCCAGGAAGACGGTTGCGAGCAAGACGAAGACGGCTGCGAAGCGCCCTGTGCGCGCTGCCGCCAGGAAGACGGTTGCGAGCAAGACGAAGACGGCTGCGAAGCGCCCTGTGCGTGCTGCAGCCAGGAAGACGGCCGTGCGGAAGACGATCAACAAGACCAGCACCGCATCGCGCGCGGTCAAGGCCAAGCGGATGAGCGCTGACATGATCAAGCATGCATCCGCGCTGGGTCTGGCTTCGGGCGGTCATATCGGGCAGGGCTTCACGCGTCTTTGTCGTGACTGGGCCGCTCAGATCAAAAAGAGCCGAGGGCTTGATGCTGCCGGCCGTCAGTATCTGGACATGTTCGTCAAGATGGCGACATGGATGGAAAACCAGGAAAAGCGAGCACAGAAGCGCTAGGACACGCCCCTCATCATCCGATCCGAGCCTCAGTCTCTCCCGGGTGATGGGAGAGGCGAGGCTCGTGATCAGATGTCGCTATCCCGATTGATCTCGACGGTCAGGCTGAGCACAAGAAAGCTCCAGGACTTGCCGTGGGCGTCAAGATTGAGAGATGTGTTGACACCACCTTCCAGCGCGCGGTCCATGACGAAGTTCAGACCGCAGAGATGATCGAGTTCGAAGCGTTCAATCTCTCCCTTGAACAATGCCGGAAACGCCGCCTTCAATCGATCAGGCGTGATCTGTGCCTTGATGGCCGGGTAGTCAGCGGGGTCATAAGCAAAAAGGCTCACATTGGAGCGGTCACCTTTGTCGCCGGCGCGCGCGTGGGCGACCTCGTGAAGGGGGACCCTCCGCCTCATGTCTCGACAATCCTGAGTGTAGGCTGAGCGCTGTCGCGCTGTAGATAGGCGCTATGCGTGATGACGCTCGGTGTGATCTGTCCGCGAAAACCGCCGCCGCCGGCAGGGCCGCAACAGAGCAGCGCTTCCATCTCCCAAAGGAGAAGCTCGGCGACCTCGCGTTCATCGGACCGAAGGGCAGCGCGTAAACGTACGTCGCGCGCGTCGTCGATCTGCCCCAACTCGTCGTCACCGCCTGCATTTGTATGCAGTGAACGCTGACCGATGAGATCCAGGCGAAGCGGTCCATTGCTGCCGTGCAGACGCGTCATGCGCTCCCGAAGGATATCGCGCGCCAGCGCCGCCCGTCGTCCAGCACCTGGCCCGGCATAGGAGATTCCGGCCTCAGCCAGAAAACCGCCGTCGAATGCCACCGTCACCTTCAACTGATCCGGTCTCTTGCGGCCGCTGGCGCCACTGATCCGAATGCGATTTTCTCCTTCGGGCGTCAATCTGACATCGGAGAAGTCGGCCGTTACATCGGGCGTCAGATAGGCGCTGGGATCGTGGACCTCATATAGCAATTGTTCCTTGACGGTGCGTTCGCTGACCTCGCCGCCCGCGCGGTCGAGCTTGGTGATGATGGCGCGGCCATCAACGTCGACTTCGGCGATCGGAAAGCCGACATAGGCGAGGTTCGCGACGTCCTTTCTTCCAGGATCAGCGAAATAGCCG
>JBCCIN010000359.1:0-5416 GCA_039028235.1 Pseudomonadota bacterium | reverse complement strand
GGGATACCAAAGCATGACCCGCTCGGGGTACTTATTTTGGTAGTCCTGAAGCTCGAAGCTCACGGCAAGCCGGTCCTCGCGTGTCTCGGCATCGAGCCAGCGTTCCACGATGGCCGCCTTGTCCTCATCCGGCACAAGCTCGCGTTTGCGATCGCCGCGATAGATGATGATCAGCATGTCCTGATCGGCAATGCCGTGCGGCGTGATGTCGGCGACCCGAAGGTTAAAATCCCGGCTGCGCCAGAGACTGCCGAAGGACCCCGGGTCGAGGGTGCGAACGTGGGATTTGATGCCGACCTCGCCCAGCTGCTCCACGACCATTTCAGCAGCACGGATTTGCAGCGGCCGGTTCGTGGCGACGGTGACGTTCCAATCGAGAGGCGAGCCATCGGGCAGGTCACGCATGCCATCGCCATTGGCGTCGACAAAGCCGAGCGCATCCAGCTCGCTCATCGCCTTGGCCGGATCGTAGTCGACCCTGGCGTCCGGGCGGGTCCAGAAACTGTCGACATGCGGCCAGCCGGTGCTGCCGGACTTGCCCATGCCCAACATAACACGCTCGAGCATGGGCTCGGGATTGATCGCAAGCGAAATCGCATGGCGGAGATCTCGGTTGTGGAAGGGTTCCTGGCTCGCGTCGATGTCCAGCCACACGCCCCACAGGCTCGGGGCCTTGGCGATTTCGATGCTGGGGTCGCCGGCCCATTCGCGGACCAGTTCAGGCGGCAGGGACCTTGCCGCACCATCGAGCTCACCGGTCTTGAGCGCGGTGAACATGGTTTGCGGGTCCTTGATCATCACCAGCCTGAGCTCGTCGACCAGCGGCTTGCCCTGCCAGTAGTTTTCGTTGGCTTCGAACTGGTAATACTCGTCCGCCACGTAGTCTTTCAGAATGTAAGGGCCGGTGCCGATGCCGATATCGGTGAACTCACGCGGCTTCTCGACGTTCTCCCATTGCTCCTTTTGGATCATCGGCAGATCGGCTGCCGTGATCCGATCGAAGTTCGGCATGGGCTTTTCCGCCGTCAGCCGAACTTTGTAGCGGTCAAGAACCTCGATCCCCTCCATCCGGGGCACGGCCGAGGCGTGGTGGGTCCAGCGGTTGGACGGTCCCTCGCGATAATATTCGAAGGTAAAGGCGACATCTTCGGCGGTGAACTCCGTGCCGTCATGCCATTGGACACCTTCACGCAGCGTGATTTCCCAGACGCGGGCATCGTCGCTGACCTGCTCGACTTTGGTGGCGAGCCAGTTCTCCGCCTGACCGACATAGGGCGAGGGCTCGACCAGCTTGTCGAACGCCAGCCACAGCATCCAGTCGTTCCAGCTGTTGCCGATCGTATAGGTCGTGACGTTGCCGGCGGTGTTCCAGATGCCAAGCGTCAGGCTCTCCGCGGTCTTCGGCCCCTCTTGATCCTGGGCGCTGACGATCCCCACGCCTGGCTGTTCCGCATTGGCCTGCGTTGCCAGTAGCATCGCAAGCGCAACACTTGCCAACCTGGGTGTCAGCCCGTCGACGATGGACATTCCTGCCACTCCCTTTATTTGAATGATTTTGCCAGTTGATTTAATATAGAGATGTGAAATTTATGTTTGCAACAAATATGGTTGCGATTCTTATGGAAATATCAGAAAAAAAGAAATTTTGATTTAGAAATTTAATTAGAATAATTGTAAACGGATGTCGATTGTTCGGTTTTTTATTATTTGTTCTGTTTCTAAATTGGCTTTGCTGGTTGTGTGTTGCTTGAAGTGTTAGTAGAGCACGTCGTTAGCCGCTAGGTGCGGCGCTTTTGGGGCTGGTTGAGCAAAGAAAGTTCGAGAGGAGCAACGTCTTATGGGGCGGTTTCTCTGGCTGGTGAATACCCCGAACCAAGCGCCTGACTTCGTGCACCAAATGACATCACATGATTTCGTGGTTGCGCAGCAATACATTCTGGAAGATCAGGACCTGGACCGTCTCGACGGCATCGTCCTGACCATGCACTCGGACCAGCGCCATCTCGCCGCCAACCAATCGCTCCTCATGGCTTTTCTCGAGCATGGTGGATCGATCATCTTCAACGGTCACGTCGCCTGGCCGTTTCTGACCATGCTCAAGCCTTTCCAATCGGTCGAGCAACAAGGTCTCGAAAGCCTGCGCATTCACATCGAGGCCGATCATCCGTTGACCCGCGGTCTGACGACTGATGACCTCACCTTCCAGCGCTCGGTTGCGGGCTTCTATGGCCGTGGCACCAATCCGCCACCAGACGACGCTATTGTTCTGACCTCGGTCGGATCCAGCCGAGCACCGGTGGACTGGGTGGTGCAGAGAGGGCAGGGCCAGCTCTTCGTCCATACTGGCAACGATCTGTTCCCTTTCCTGTATCGCGCTGATCCAGCTGATTTGGGCAGGCTGCGTCAGTTCTTTGATTTCTTTACAAGGGCTCGATCATGGTGACACTCGCGGCGATCGACGGTGGAACTTACTTTCACCACCAAAGCCTCTACGAAGCGCCGTTTGGTCATTACTTTGATGAAAGAATTTATGTTCAGGATGTTTCCGCAACCGATCTATCCGCATGCAAAGCCCTGCTGCTACCGTGCCGCCTGAATGCCGACCTCATCGCCGTTTTCAAGGATCAACTCGTCGACTATATGCGCGCTGGTGGCACATTGGTTGCCATGGGCGAGACATTCCCCGACCGGTGGCTTCCAGGCATCGCGTTCACCGCCTGTGAGACCAATTTCTGGTGGTGGGTGGAAGGCTTGCCAGGTCCCGACATCCAGATTGTCGATACCGATCACCCGCTCATGGCGGGCATGACAGCCGACCACGCCATCTGGCACCTTCACGGTCATTTCCGCACCAGTCCCGCGCAGAGGCCATTGATCGATGAAGTCGGCGGCACGCTTTTGTTCGAAGACACCAAAACCTATGCTCCTGGCCGACTGATCGCCACATCGCTCGATCCGATGTACCACCACGGCTCGCACTTCATGCCAGCGACGACACGCTTTCTAGACGTGTTTCTGCCGGCGCTGAGGGCCTATGTCAGCAAGACCTAAGTTGATCCTGTCAGTCTTCATAGCCACCCAAAGCGATCCGATAGGTCGCGAAACGGTCTTCGCCCTCGCTGGCAGGCTCGATGGCGACGCTTTTACATCGTCCAGATAGCGCCCTCCAGCAGGCCCGGTTTCGAACAGCGCCGTCGTGTATGAAGGTCCAGTCGCCGTCCGCCAATGGATTGATCGTGCCTTGCTCGACGATGTAGCGGGCGATGACCTCTCAGTTGGTGTCCGGGCCTTCGAAGATCACGATGTCCTCATCGATGCCTGGGAAATTGCCACCGCCGCCGACGTTTTGCCGACCGCGCGCCTGACATACCTCGACAGGATTGGCGCGACCCAAAGGGCTATGGTCGAAAGCCGGAATGTTGCTACAGTGAAGGCAAGTTAATTCAAAGATGATCGACTGAGATGCTCGATCGCTCAAAGGGAGGTGGAACATGAGAACCGTAATGATGTCGAGCGCGCTGGCGCTCTTTGCTTTCGCCGGAGCAGCCGAAGCCGCCGGCAAGCTCACTTATTATTGCAGCGCCGAGGAGGATTGGTGCCAGCTGATGGCGACCGAGTTCACCAAGGCGACTGGTATCGAAGTCGCCATGACGAGGAAGAGCTCCGGCGAGACTTATGCCCAAATTCTTGCGGAAAAGGATAATCCGAAGGGCGATGTCTGGTGGGGCGGTACTGGCGATCCCCATCTTCAGGCGGCTGAGGAAGGGCTGACCGAAACCTACGAATCGTCGATGATGGCGGAGCTTCATCCCTGGGCGATCAGCCAATATGAAGCTTCGGGCGGTCGGACCGTCGGTATCTACGCCGGCGCTCTCGGCTTCGGCTTCAATACCGAGCTTCTCGCCGAAAAGGGCCTCGAGGCGCCAGGCTGCTGGGCGGATCTGATCAAGCCCGAATACAAGGGCGAGGTGCAGATGGCCAACCCCAATAGCTCCGGCACCGCCTATACGACGCTTGCCACTGTCGTTCAGCTCATGGGCGAGGATGAAGGCTTCGAGTGGATGAAGTCGCTGCATGCCAACATCAACCAGTACACCAAGTCGGGTTCGGCGCCGATCAAGGCGGCGGGACGCGGCGAGACGACTGTCGGCATCGTGTTTCAGCATGATGCGGTGAAGCAGACGGTCGCCGGCTTCCCGGTTCAAGCGGTCAGCCCCTGCGAGGGTACGGGCTACGAGATTGGCTCGATGAGCATCATCGCCGGTGCGCGCAATCTGGAGGAGGCCAAGCAGTTCTATGACTTCGCGCTGCGTGCCGACATCCAGGAGATGGCGGGCTCTGTCAGCTCGTTTCAGGTGCCCTCGAACATGGGCGCCGCCTCGCCGCCGGAAGCGCCTGATCTCGAGCAGATCAAGCTGATCGACTACGACTTCAAGACTTACGGTTCGTCCGAAGAGCGCACCCGCCTGCTTTTGAAGTGGGATACCGACGTCAACGCGTTGCCGCGCTGACCACGCCTTCTGGTTTCGGCATGATCCGCCGATCGGGCGCTGAGCAGAGCGCGACAGCGCTCTATTGGTCCCTGATCGGCGGCTTCACCTTTCTCGTTCTTCCCTGGTACGCGGTCGAGGACGGTTTTTTTTCATTTGCCTGGCTGGTGGACGGTTGGGTTGGGGATCGCGACTTTGCGCCTGGACTGTTTCAAGGGCTGCTGCACGAAAAATGGTGGCTGCTGCCGCTGATCCTCCCTCTAGCAACAGCGCTGCTGGCCGTTTGGCGGCGTGATAACCGGCTTCTCTTGGCAAGTGGGATCGGCGGTCTCGCTCTGCTACTGCTCCAAGCCTTCGCCATTTATCACCGGGGCTGGGCGTGGCCCATCCTGGAGCTTCTGTTTGGCCCTCTGGATGGCCGCCAGTTTGGCATTGGCTGGGGTGGTGCGGTTACGGCGCTAGCTTTTCTCTTTATCACCACCACGGCGCTTGCCGGCCGCGGCATGGTTCGGGGCGACGCCTTCGTCGCCGGCGCCATCGGTCTCGTGGTGGCGATGGTTAGCGTCTTCATCATCTTCCCGGTCTCGGAAGTGCTGCTGCGCGCGGTCGAGGATCGAGACGGCTCCTTCTCGCTTGCTCATCTCGTCGCCAATCTCACGGATAGCCGGATCTGGTCTCTTGGTTGCCTGACCGGCGGAGGCCGCTGTGGCACCGCCTGGAACTCTTTCTTCCTCGCGACTATAGTTGGGGTCAGCACCACACTGCTCGGCCTCGCCTTCGCCCTGGTCGCGACCCGGACGAACATTCCGGCAAAGCGCCACCTTCGCCAGCTAACGCTTTTGCCCATCATCACGCCGCCCTTCGTGGTCGGCCTTGCGATCATTCTTTTGTTCGGCCGCTCCGGCACGGTGACGCAATTCGTGGCC
>JBCCIN010000358.1:0-5433 GCA_039028235.1 Pseudomonadota bacterium | reverse complement strand
GCCTTGTACCAACCGGCATGATCGCCCTCCAGCGGCGTGATGGTGAGCTTCGAGAAGGGGCCACCGCCGCTGAGCCGGAACGCCCCGCCCGGCACGATCGCCTGGTAACTGCCGCCGGCCGAATCGCGCCGAAACCATGTCCTACGGGCGGCCCGTCGGCGTGGCGATCGGCCCGGATCGATCGCTTCTGGTCGCGGACGATGTCGGTGACGTGATCTGGCGCGTCACCGGCACATCCGACACCGCCTGAGCCGATCGAACGCCGCTCGGAGTCAGTGCACGGCTTCCGGCGGTGGCTCCTTCGCCCCGGTCATGAAGGCGACGGCATCGGACATGGTGTAGTCCTTCGGATCGATCACGCAGAGTCGCTTGCCGAGCCTGTGAATGTGGATGCGGTCCGCGACCTCGAACACATGCGGCATGTTGTGCGAGATCAGGACGATGGGGAGGCCGCGGGCCTTCACGTCAAGAATGAGCTCCAGAACCCGCCGGCTCTCCTTGACGCCGAGTGCCGCGGTGGGCTCGTCCATGATCACCACCTTCGAGCCGAAGGCCGCAGCACGCGCGACCGCGACACCCTGGCGTTGGCCACCGGACAGCGTCTCAACCGCCTGGTCGATGTTCTGGATAGTGGCGAGGCCGAGTTCGGAGAGCATGTTTCTAGCGCGGTCAGCCATCGCCTTCTTGTCGGTCATCTTGAACCATTTGCCGAGCGGGCCGTCGCGTACGATCTCACGCCCGAGGAACATGTTATCGGCAATGGTCAAGGCCGGCGAGAGAGCCAGTGTCTGGTAAACCGTCTCTATGCCGGCTTCCCGCGCCTCAAGGGGCGAACGGAACTGGATCGGATTGCCATCCAGGAGGATCTGGCCTTCGTCGGGGACGACGGCACCTGACACCGCCTTGATCATGGACGACTTGCCGGCACCGTTATCGCCGATGACCGCGAGAATCTCGTTCGGCATCAGCTCGAAGTCGGCGTGATCGAGGGCCGTGACCCGGCCGTAGCGTTTGACCAAGCCTTTTCCCTGCAACACCGGCTGTGTCGCCCCGGTGCTGGTAGCACTGCTGGAAGCACTCATGATGAAATCTTCCTGATCCATTGGTCGATGGCGACGGCGATGATGATCAGCCAGCCGACGGCGAAGACCTGCCAGAGCACGTCAACTCCGGCGAGGCGGAGGCCTGACTCGAACACGCCGACGATCAGCGCTCCGATGAGCGGTCCCATGATCGAGCCGCGACCACCAAAGAGGCTGATACCGCCGATCACCACGGCGGTAATGGACTGCAGATTGCCCTCATAGAAGGCTTGCGGCGAGACCGAGCCGACGCGGCCAATCGCGGCCCAGGCGCCGATCGCACAGACCAGGCCAGCGAGTGCGTAGACCGAGACCAGGGTTCTATCCGTTCGGATACCAGTGAGTTCGGCGGCCTCCTTGTCGTCGCCGATCGCATAGACGTGGCGGCCCCAGGGCGTGTGGTTCAACAGGTACCAGAGCACCACAAACACCAGGATCATCAACACGGAGCCGTAGGTGAACTGCGCGCCGAAGATGCCGAAGCGTTCGCCGAAGAATTTAAGGAGCGGGGCGTTGGCGTCGATGTCCTGGCTACGGATCGACTGGGCGCCTGAATACCAGAGGTTCAGAGCGAAGAAGATGCTCCAGGTGCCGAGCGTCACGATGAAGGGTGGCAGCTTGAGGCGGGTGATCAGCATGCCATTGATCAGGCCGCAAAGCGTGCCGAGGGCAAAGCCAATCGGTATCGCGATGATCGCCGGGATGCCGAGCACCACGGCGAATTTGCCCATCACCACCGAGCACAACACCATGATCGCGGCGACCGAGAGATCGATGCCGGCGGTCAGGATGATCAGGCTTTGCGCCGCGGCGAGGATGCCGATGATCGACACCTGCTGCATGATCAGGGAGAGGTTGAAGGCGCTGAAGAACTTGCCGCCGGCGATCAGGCCGAAGGCGATCACGCTCATGACCAACACGATCACCGGCACCATGGTCGGGTTGCCGTGGAGAAAATGCTGGAGACGGTCGACGAAGCCGTGGGGCTGGCGTTCGAAGGCGGCGACCTTGGTGTCGCTGTCCTTCAGGACGGACTCGAAATCGTCTTTGCCAGATGGCGGTGCCGTTGATTCGGCCATGATCACAGTCTCCCCGATAACGCCTTTTGGTCAGGATGACCCTGACTGGCGCACTATGGCAACCTGTTGATAAGGTAACGTTGTTTTATTGTGGCGGGGCGGCCCGAAGACCGCCCCTGATCTCAAATTGGGCGATTAGCCCCAGCACTTCTCCAGGCCCTCGGCGGATGTGATCGAGGGAACGCCATCGACTGGCTCGTCGGTGATCAGTTCTACGCCGGTGTTGAAGAAGTCGAGGCCTTCGCTGTTCTCAGGCAGCGTGCCGTCCTCGGCATATTTGGCGATCGCTTCCACGCCAAGCGATGCCATCAGCAGCGGGAACTGCATGGAGGTGGCGCCGATGACACCGTCGGCGACGTTCTGCACGCCGGGGCAGCCGCCGTCGACCGAGACGATCAGTGCCTGCTCTTCGAGGCCAACGGACTTGAGGGCCTCATAGGCGCCGGCCGCGGCCGGTTCGTTGATGGTGTAGACCACGTTGATCTCCGGATCCTGCTGCAGCAGGTTTTCCATCGCCGTGCGCCCGCCTTCCTCATTGCCGTTGGTGACGTCGTTGCCGACGATGCGCGGATCGTCCTCGTCACCGATGTCGGTCGGGTTCTTGATGTCGACGCCGAAGCCCTGGAGGAAACCCTGATCGCGCAGATAGTCGACCGAGACCTCCTGCGGATTCAAATCAAGCAGCGCGATTTTGGCGTTGGCGGCGTCATCACCCATCTTGGCGGCGGCCCATTGGCCGATCAACTCGCCCGCCTTGAAGTTGTCGGTGGCAAAGGTGGCGTCAGCCGCATCCGCGGGCTCCATCGGCGTGTCGAGGGCGATCACCAAGAGACCGTTTTCGCGCGCCTGGGCGAGCACCGGCACCAGCGCCTTGCTGTCGGTCGGCGTGATCAGAATACCGGAAGCGCCGGCTGCAATGCAGGTCTCGACCGCCGCGACCTGGGTGTCGACGTCACCGTCCAGCTTGCCGGCGAAGCTCTGCAGGGACACGCCGAGTTCGGCGGCCTTGGCTTCCGCACCTTCCTTCATCTTGACGAAGAACGGATTGGTGTCGGTTTTGGTGATCAGGCAAGCACTGGTCTCGGCCATCGCCGGCCCAGCGGAAAGGAGGGCCAGGGCGGATGCGCCCAGGAGTGCCGTTGAAAGTCTTTTGATCATCGTCGTCTCCCTTTTTCGTCATTGATGGCGCAAGGCGCCGGGGTAAAGTCGTGGGTGGCACGCTCTTTTTTTTTGCCTCCCATTGTTGGCAATCTGTCACGGAGAAATTGGCCTGTCAAATAATAAATCAATTTGACGAAATTATTTCTTTATGCCAATCTCTGGCTAGATATTAAGGCGTCGCGCTCCGCTTCCGGAACGCGTTGCATGATGGACAAGCGTTGGCTTTGAACACCGAAACCCAACAAGATCGAGGCTCGAATCAGGCGAGCCTTCGCGCCTATAACGAGCGTCTCGTCCTGTCCCTCGTTCGCCGTCAGGATGGGCTCGCCAAGGCGGATATCGCGCGCGCCACCGGCCTTTCCGCGCAAACTGTCTCGGTCATCATGCGCGGTCTTGAAAATGACGGCCTGCTAATCCGCGGCAAGCCGGTCAAGGGCCGGGTCGGACAGCCATCCGTGCCGATGCATCTGGCACCTGATGGAGCCTATGCGATCGGCCTCAAGATCGGCCGCCGCAGCGCCGATCTGGCTCTGATGAACTTCGTCGGAGAGATCCAGCGACAGATTCATCAGGTCTATCCCTTTCCCCTGCCGGATCCCATCCTCGACTTCGCCGAAAGCGGTATCGACGAGCTCGTCGCGACGTTGCCCAGTGCCCGGCGGGACCGCATTGCCGGTGTCGGTATTGCTGCCCCGTTCGAGCTTTGGAACTGGGCCGAGGAAGTCGGCGCATCGCGGGACGAGATGGAGGCCTGGCGCGAGGTTGATCTTGCAACGGTCCTCGGGGATCGCAGCGATCTGCCGATCTTCAACCAGAACGACGCGACCGCCGCTTGCGGCGCTGAACTGATCTTCGGCCGTGGCGCCGAACATGCCGACTTCGTCTACTTCTTCATCGGCTCGTTCATCGGCGGCGGCGTCGTTTTGAACAATGCTGTCTTCACCGGACAAAGCGGCAATGCCGGTGCTCTCGGCTCCATGCCGATGCCGCGACCCAATGGCCATGCACGGCAGTTGATCGAGGAAGCCTCCATCTTCGTCCTGGAAAAGCAGCTGCGCGCCGCCGGTATGGACCCCTCGCCCTTGTGGCTGGAGCCGGAGGGCTGGACGGGCCTTGCCGAACATCTGGACGCGTGGATCGAGCACACCGCAAGCAGTCTGGCGCACGCCATCGTCGCCAGCTGTTCGGTGATCGACTTTCCTCTGGTGATCATCGATGGCGGTTTCCCGCCCCACGTCAGAAAGGTCATTGTGGACAAGACCGCCGATGCCGTGACCAGGCTCGATCTTCAGGGCATTCGGCCACCGCAAATTCTCGAAGGCTCGATCGGCGCCAACGCCCGCGTGATCGGCGGCGCATCGCTGCCGTTCTTCGCCCGCTACCTCGTCGACCAAAGCCTGTTGTTCAAGACATCGGCGTGAAACCAATTCGAGGAAGAATGCCGATCCGCCAGATGCTCATCCGCCGAATCATTGGGAACGCGCCAGCACGCGACGTTGACGAAACTGACGCCCCGCTGCTTTGCACATAAGTCACCATTGAACGCGTCGAGCCGACAAGCGCCGCGATTTTTGAGGAAGGAAAGACATGGCATCACTGCCGACATTGCCAGCCACTGATGACAAGGAGCGCTTCAAGAGCGATCTGCTCGCCAAGCTGACGCTCGTCGTCGGCAAGGACCCGGCGCATGCCACGAAGCGGGACTGGCTGATCGCGACGGCGCTCACAGCCCGGGACCATCTCGCCCTTCGCTGGATGGAGAGCACGCGTCAGACTTACGCGCGCGAGGAAAAGCGCGTCTACTATCTCTCGATGGAGTTCCTGATCGGCAGGCTCCTCACCGACACGCTCTCCAACCTCGGTCTTGGCGAGACCTGCCAGCAAGCGCTCACGGAGTTTGGTCAATCCCTCGATGAGTTGAAGGAGTTGGAGCCGGATGCGGCCCTCGGCAATGGCGGCCTGGGCAGGCTCGCCGCCTGCTTTCTCGAAAGCATGGGCTCGGTCGGCGTCGCCGGCTTCGGCTACGGCATCCGTTACGATCACGGCCTGTTTCGTCAGACCTTCGACGACGGCGTCCAGGTGGAAAAACCGGAGGACTGGCTCTCCTTCGG
>JBCCIN010000357.1:0-5478 GCA_039028235.1 Pseudomonadota bacterium | reverse complement strand
CATGCGCTTTCGGCTTTTCTCGGTCGACCGGCAGGCTGACATGGAATGCGGTCCCGCCTTCGGGATTTGTCGTGGTCCAGATCCTGCCGCCATGGGCGTCGACGATAGTCTTACAGATGGAAAGACCAATGCCAACTCCGCCGGGCTTGGTGGTCACGAAAGGCTGAAACAGCCGCTCGGCAACCTCTTGCGGGAGGCCTTTGCCGGTGTCGATCACGTCGATCTGCACGGCTCCGCCGCTGACACGCTTGGTACGCATCGTCAGCTTTCGCTGGTCGACGCATGAGAGAGCATCGAGGCCGTTGCGCACGAGGTTGGTAACCACCTGCTGGATCTGAACCCGGTCGATCATGACATCGGGCAGATCGTCCGCAAGGTCGAAGGCCGTCTCGACCGATAGTTGGCGACTTCCGACCATCGCCAGTTCTCCCGCCTCGCGCACGACGGGATTGATCGGCTCCAGCTTGTGCTCGGTCTCTCCCTTGGTGATGAATTTCCGCAGTTGCTGGATGATCTTGCCAGCGCGGTGCGCCTGATCCGAGGCCTTTTGCATCAGGCTTTCAGATTGCTCGCGCCCGGCATCCTCTTCGCGTTCGAGCAAACGTCGGCAGGCTTCGAGGTAGTTGATGACCGCGGTCAGCGGCTGGTTCAGCTCATGAGCGAGCGCCGAGGCCATCTCGCCAAGCTCGGAAAGCCTGGAGACATGCAGCAACTCACTCCTGAGCTCGTTGACACTCTGCTCCGCGGCATGACGGGAGGAGACGTCTCGAATGAAGCCGGCGAAGCGCCTGGCACTCTCGAGCTTGACCTCGCCGACGGCGAGGTCGATCGGGAAGATCTCGCCATTCTTTCGCTGAGCGAGCACCTCGCGTCCGATCCCGATGATCCGGCGTTCGCCGGTCGTCATGTACCGGTCCATATAGCCGTCATGCGCCTCCCGATAAGGGGACGGCATAAGGCAGTTGATGTTCTTGCCGATTACCTCGTCAGCAAGATAGCCGAACATCGCTTCGGCCGCAGGATTGAAGGAGAGGATGCGCGCGGACTCGTCGATGGTGATCAGGCCATCCGGCGAGGTCTCGATGATCGCACGCAGCAGGGCATCGCGTTCACGCGACGCGTCTGACTTCTCCGCCTGCCGTTTGCCGTTCCTGGATCCTGCGCTCTTGCCCATGATGTCCTGCAATAGCACAGAACCCGTTTCGATCTAGCCGCTGTCACCCTTAGTCGCCTTGGAAATTCGATACATTTGGCGCGCACCTACCACGCCGGCGGCTTCCCAGGCCAAGGAAAGCGGCCGGCAAGCCGGATCATTGTCTGGAGAGCAGGTGTATACCGGCGGCCGGCGACGGTGACCAAGGAGATCGTACGGCTCACCTCGGGTTCGGTCACCGGTCTGGTCGAAATACCGGCAAGGGTAGGCAGAAATTCCGGCATGACCGAGCAGCCCATCTCGGCGAGCACCATCGCCTGAATCCAATCCTCGCGTTCCGAGCTGTAGCGCACATTGCTCTTCACCGTCCAATCGATGCCGAGCGTTTCGAAGTGGTCGGTAAACTCGCAATGGATGCGTTGCAAATAGTCGACGCCGTTCAAGGCCTCGACCGGCACGGCGTTCATCTGCTCGAAGGCATGCCCCTTGGCGAAAGCGACGGTGTAACGTTCGCTATAGAGCGGGAGCTGTCGAAATTCCTCCGGGAGGTTGGGGAGGCCGATCAGGGCCGCGTCGACGTCACCGTCGCGAAGGGCCTGCACCAGCTCCTTGCCGGCGGCCTCGCGGATATTGATCTCGAGATCCGGATTATCTCGCCTCAGGCCTGCGAAGAAATCGACCAGCAGGGAAGGCCCGATCGTCGACATGACGCCGAGGTTCACCAGCATGCGCTCCTCGGCGCGAAATCCTTCGGCATCGGCTTTGGCGGCAGCAGTCGCGGCGTAGACCGTTTCGAAATGCGGCTTCAGGCGCCGGCCGAGATCGGTGAGCTGGGTGCGGTGCCGCTCGCGAAAGAAAAGCTCGCCGCCGAATTCCTCCTCCAGCTTCTTGATCGCCTTGGTCAGGGACGGCTGCGCCACATGGCAGCTCTCCGCTGCGCGCGAGAAATTCTCCGCTTCGCAGACGGCAAGGAAGTAGCGGATCTGATGCATTTCCATAGCCAAGGTCTCACGAAATCTGGGAAAACTCTCACGCGCCCGTGAAAATTCACCCGATTTTAACCCTCTCTATGCCCAATGGCTATCAAACCGACAGTCAATCGATATTTCAATCCTGTGCGCCGATCCGGCAGGGTGAAGAGGTCTCGAGAGCGGGACGACGAACGAAACCCAACCGGATCCGCCGCCAGTATAGAGCCGCCGATCCGAACGCCAGATAAAGGATGGAACAATGATCAAGAGGACTTTTCTCACCGGTTCCCTCGCTGTCATGACCCTCGGTCTCGGCCTGTCGTCGGTCAATACCGGCCATGCCGCCGGCGAGGCCACGGTGATCGAGCTTACCCAGACCGCCTGCCAGTTCGTCGAGGTCGAAGGAGCGGATCATGGCTTCACCTCGACCAGCAAGGCTGACTGCGAAATGGTCAATGCCGAAAGCGGCGCCGAGCGCCTGGCCCAATCCAAGACCCTGACGCTCAAGCCCGGCAAGCACGTCTTCCGCGTGACCAACGAGAACGTTCCCTATGAGCTCGGCTTCTGGCTGCGCGGCGACGGGCTGGTCAACCGCGCCACCTTGCCGAGCGTCTCTGGCGGCGGGCTCGTCCAGGGGGCGACCCAGGACTACGAGATCGAGCTGACAGCAGGTGAGTATGTCTTCTCCTGCCCGCTGAACCCGACCCTTGACTACAAGATCGTGGTCACGGGCTGACGCTAAGCGCCCCCCATCTTCCCGATATCTCTTCTGGAAAGGTCAACGCCATGTCGGCTGACAACATCATCAAGGCTGATATCGCCATCATCGGTGCCGGTTCCGGCGGCCTCAGCGTCGCCGCCGGTGCGGCCCAGATGGGCGCCAAGACGGTGCTGATCGAGAAGGGCAAGATGGGGGGAGACTGCCTCAACTATGGCTGCGTACCCTCGAAAGCCCTGATCGCCGCGGGCGAGGCCGCCGAAGCGGTCAGGACGTCCGGCAAGTTCGGCGTCAACGGCCACGAGCCGGCGATCGACTTCGCCAAGGTCAACGGCCACGTCCATGACGTGATTGGCGGCATCGCACCCCATGACTCGGTGGAGCGTTTCGAGGGGCTCGGTGTCCAGGTGATCCAGGCCGCCGCCAGTTTCGTCAGCCCGACCGAGGTCGAGGCGGGCGGCATGCGGATCAAGGCGCGCCGCTTCGTCATCTCAACGGGCTCCTCCGCCTTCGTGCCGCCGATTCCAGGGCTCGATCAGACGCCTTACCTCACCAACGAGACCATCTTCTCGCTTACCGACCGGCCCGATCACCTGATCGTCATCGGCGGCGGACCGATCGGCATCGAGATGGCCCAGGCCCATCGACGTCTCGGTGTGAAGGTCACGGTGATCGATGGCGCCAGCATCATGGGTAAGGACGATCCCGATGCGGTCGAGGTGGTGCGGCAGCGCCTGATCAGTGAGGGCGTCACCTTGATGGAAGGCGCCAAGGTGGAGAGCGTGGTACCTGCGGGCAACGGCGTTTCCGTCCTGGTCAGCGCCGATGGGCACACCACGCCGATCGACGGCTCGCACCTTCTGGTCGCGGTCGGGAGACGGCCTAACGTCGATAGCCTCGGCCTGGAAGAGGCAGGCGTTGACTACTCGCCTCGGGGCATCGAGGTGGATTCCAGGCTTCGGACCAGCAACAAGAAGGTGTTTGCGATCGGCGATGTCGCAGGCGGCTATCAGTTCACCCATGTCGCCGGCTATCACGCCAGCATCGTCATCAAGAACGCGCTCTTCAACTTGCCTGCCAAATCGGACGAGCGTGCCGTTCCCTGGGTCACCTATACCGATCCTGAGCTCGCACAGGTGGGTCTGAGCGAAGCGCAGGCGAAGGAACATGGTCTCTTGGTGCGGGCGTCGACCTTCGCTTTCGCCGAGAACGACCGCGCCAATGCCGAGCGTGCGACTGAGGGTTTCGTCAAGGCAGTGGTCGGCAAGCGCGGCAAGATCCTCGGCGCCACCATCGTCGGCCGCCATGCGGGTGAGCTGATCCTTCCCTGGGTGCTCGCCGTGCAAAAGGGTCTGAAGATCGCCGACATGGCCTCGATGATCGCACCCTATCCAACATTGGGCGAAGCTTCGAAGCGCGCCGCCGGCGCCTATTTCGCGCCCACTTTGTTCTCCGATCGCACGAAGAGAGTGGTCAGTTGGATGCAGCACCTACCCTGACCGACAGCCGAACCGCATTCCCGAACGTTAACGGAATCTTCTTGGAGACAGTCTATGTCTGCCATCATGACCTCGAACTCCACCGGCGCGTCGACCGAGCCCAAAGGCGATGCCATCAGCAAGATCCGCCGTTTTGCGCCCCTCATCGCCATCGCTGCTGCGATCGGTACGGCCTATGCCCTCGGGCTCGGCGACTATCTGAGCTTCGATCAGCTGCGCGACAATCGCGAGTTGCTGCTCGGTCTGGTCGAGAACCACGCCATCCTGACAGCCCTCGGCTTCATCCTGATCTATGCCGTCGCCACGGCGATCTCGCTTCCGGGCGGTGGCCTACTCAGTGTCACCGGCGGTTTTCTGTTCGGTTCGATCTTTGGTACCGCCTGGATCGTGATCGGGGCCTCGATCGGCGCCGTCGGCATCTTCCTCGCCGCCAGGACCGCGCTCGGCGATGGGCTCAAGGCCAAAGCCGGCCCTTGGCTAAAGAAGATGGAGGAGGGCTTCAAGGACAATGCGTTCAGCTATCTCCTGGTGCTGCGCCTGGTGCCGCTCTTCCCGTTCTTCGTGGTGAACCTGGTGCCGGCCTTTCTCGGCGTCGGTTTGCGTACCTTCACCGCCGCGACCTTCGTCGGCATTATTCCGGGCGCCTTCGTCTTCGCCTCGGTCGGCGCCGGGCTTGGCAGCGTATTCGATCAGGGCGAGAGTTTCTCGCCGGCGGCAGCGCTCACGCCTGAGGTCATCACCGCTCTAGTCGGTCTCGCCGTCTTGGCGCTCGTCCCAGTCGCCTATCAGAAATGGAAAGCCCGCAGCGCGGCGCGCTGAGGCTCGACTTTGGCCAGCGCATGTAACGCCCGGGGCCGGCCTGCCCCGGGCGATCGGCGCTACAGGAACCTCGCCTCGATATCGACCGAGCTCTCGACCCCGACCTTATCGAAGTTGCTCTCTAGCCAGTGCGTCGCCCGCTCACGGCTAGCCTGAGTTTGGCTCCTTGCCAGAGAAGAACCCCCCTCCTCCCCTTTCCTCCCCAAGGCAAACTGATTTATCCGTGCGTGTATTTTCCTAGATGAAAAGTAGGATTGTTCTACCATAACATATTTTCCTGGTGTTGTTGATATGAGCAGAGATATTAGGGTGATTACT
>JBCCIN010000356.1:0-5492 GCA_039028235.1 Pseudomonadota bacterium | reverse complement strand
GACAAGTCCGCCTATCGGAAGTTCACGATTCGGAACAAGGACCTGGTGCCGGGGGACGACTTCGGCATGATGCGCGAGGTGCTGGGCCGCAGGTTTTCCAGACTGCAGAAGGAGGATGCCGATCGGACCGGCGGCCAGTGGCCGGATCTAGTGATCATCGACGGCGGGGCGGGCCAGCTCTCGGCGGCTCTGGAAACGATGGAGGAGGCAGGAGTAACCGGGCTTCCCGTCCTGGCGATCGCCAAGGGGCCGGAGCGGGACGCCGGGAAGGAGACGCTGCATCTGCCCGAACGCGCAGCCTTCAAGCTCGACCGGAAGGACCCGCTTCTTTACTTCCTGCAGCGGCTTCGGGACGAGGCGCACCGCTTCGTCATCTCGACGCACCGGGCGAAACGCGGCAAGTCGGTCGGCCGCTCGGCGCTGGACGGCGTACCCGGGATCGGCGCCAAGCGAAAAAAGGCGCTTCTCGGCCATTTCGGCTCGGTGCGCGCCATCGAAACCGCTGGCCTTCTCGATCTGGAACGCGTACCAGGGATCAGTAAAGCTGTTGCTAAGGCGATCTATGATACCTTCCACGATGACCACTGAAGGCTCGCTGTCGAGAACGCCTGGACCGTCGCAAAACCCACTATACACCGTGTGATAAGGGCGTTTTCACGGCCTTTGGCCGCGCCGATCGGCGCGAAGCGCCTGGACAGGACACGATCTGCCGCGCGATCATGATGGCGGTAAGGAGGAGCTGACCCATGCTCACCGACGCACCCAATCTTCTGACCGTCGGTCGCGTACTCGCGGTCCCGGCCCTGGCCGCCGCCTTCTATCTCCCTGGCGAGATAGGCATGTGGACCACCTGCGTGATCTTCACGATCGCCGCGATCACCGACTTTTTCGACGGCTATCTCGCCAGAAGCTGGTCGATGCAGTCGTCGTTCGGACGCATGCTCGACCCCATTGCCGATAAACTCCTGGTGGGGGCGGCGATCCTCATGTTGGTCCATTTCGACCGGGCACCCATCTTACCTGCCCTGGTCATTCTTTGTCGCGAGATCATCGTGTCAGGTCTGCGCGAATTTCTCGCCGAACTCCGGGTCGGCCTCCCGGTCTCCAGGCTCGCCAAATGGAAGACCGGCGTGCAGATGACAGCGCTTGGCTTCCTCATGGCCGGCAGTGCAGCACCCTGGTGGACCTTCGCCGAATATATCGGCTGGTACGGACTCTGGCTCGCCGCCGGGCTCACGGTGATCACCGGCCTCGACTATCTCTATGTCGGCCTTCGCCACACCAACGAGGAGGCCACCGGCACCGCCACCGCCCGGTGAGGTGGCAGGGCCACCGGCCTCGACTCGGTTCGGTGCGCGTCTTAGATATAAGTGGCGATCAGAAGTTGCAGGGACGCTCGACATGAACGTCAAATATTTCGCGTGGCTACGCGCCAAGGTCGGCAAAGGAGCGGAGGAGGTGAGCCCGCCGGAGGATGTCCGCACGGTTGGCGAGCTGATGACCTGGCTTGCGCATGACCGTCCCGGCCTCGCCGAAGCCATCGCCCGGCCCGGCGTGATCCGCGCCGCCGTCAATCAGGACTACGCCGATCCCGACCACCCCGTGAAGCCAGGCGACGAGGTCGCCTTCTTCCCCCCCGTCACCGGCGGCTAACTGCGCGGCGGTGCGTTGACATGATCCGAGTCCAAGAAAAACCATTCGACGTGGGCGCGGAACTCGCGGCGCTGAGCGAGGGCAGGACCGATATCGGCGCGGTCGCCAGCTTCACTGGGCTGGTGCGCGACATCGCGGACGAACGGAGCGTGGGCGCGCTGACCCTCGAGCACTATCCCGGCATGACCGAGAAAAAGCTCGCCGAGATCGAGGAGGAAGCGAAGCGCCGCTGGCCGCTTAAGGCGACCCTCATCATCCACCGCTATGGCCGCATGGAGCCGGGCGAGCCGATCGTGCTGGTGGCAGCCGCCTCCAAGCATCGCGCCGCGGCCCTGGATGCCTGCGCCTTTCTGATCGATTGGCTCAAGACCAAAGCGCCGTTTTGGAAGCTGGAGGAAGGCGACGGCGAGGCCAGCTGGGTCGACGCCCGCTCATCCGACGACGAAGCCGCCGCCCGCTGGGTGCCGCCGGCACGTGGTTGACTTGGACCGTTTGAGCCTGGTTCGACGGTATGCGGCCTGGTTTTGGGGCGGGGCGGCCCTGCTTATGGCGCTGGTGCTGACAGTGCCGGCAGCGGCTGACGAGGCCGGGTGGGAGGCGGCGAAGCGGCCGGGGGCCGTGCTGCTGATGCGCCACGCGCTCGCCCCCGGCACCGGCGATCCCGCGACTTTCGATCTCGATGACTGCACGACCCAGCGCAATCTGGACGACCAGGGGCGCGCGCAGGCAGCGGCGATCGGCGAGGCGTTCCGCGAGCGCGGCATCCTTATCGATCAAGTGCTGACCAGCCAGTGGTGCCGCTGCCGCGAAACCGCCGAGCTGTTGGACCTCGGACCTGTCCAGGACTTTCCCGCCCTCAATTCCTTCTTCCGGGATCGTTCGACCGCGACAGCGCAAACCGAGGAGACACGCAATCATCTGGCCGCCTCGCCGGACGATCAGCGCCCGCTTCTCGTGACTCACCAGGTCAACATCACGGCGCTCGTGAATGTCTTCCCGCAATCGGGCGAGGTGATCGTCATCGACGTGTCAGACGAAGGCGAGGTCGAGGTCCTGGGCAGCATTCTGATCGAGCCCTGACCAAGTTCGGCCTTGCCATTCACGGCGGGTTCAGGTGAAACCCCTTAGATCGATCGCTATCGTCAAACGGGGGCTTACCATGACGTCGCAGAAAATTCGAAAGCTCAGCATCGCTGGCACGTCTCTCTTGCTCGGCCTCGCCGTCGCGGCACCTGTCTCGGCCGACGAGATCGAGGACTCGATCAATACAGCGCTCGAAGCCTATCAGGCCGGCGACATCGCCACGGCCAAGGGTGAGCTCGACTATGTCAGCCAGTTGCTCGCCCAAAAGCAGTCGGCCTCCCTCGGCAACATCCTGCCTGCCCCCTTCGACGGCTGGAGCCAGGAGATGACCGGCAATGAGAACGCGGCCGGCATGGCCATGTTCGGCGGCGGTTTGGGCGCCGGTGCCGAATACCGGAAAGACGGCGACAGCGTCGAAATCCAGGTGATGGCTGACAGTCCGCTGATGGCGACCATGATGGCGCTCTTCAACAACCCCGCCATGGCCGGTGCCACGGGAGGCCAGCTCAAGCGCGTCGGTGGCCAAAAGGTCATTCAAACCGCTGACGGTGAGCTGCAGGCGGTCGTGCACAACCGCTTCATGATCAGCGTCACGGGCTCGGCCGGGGCCGGCGACAAGGAAGCCTATTTCCAGGCGATCGACTTCGACGCGCTGCAGAGCTTCTGAGCGGGCAAAGCTTCCAGCCGGTCGCCTGGAGCCGCCTGGTGCATCCATCCAAACATAGCGATCAGCGAAGTTTGGAAAAATTGCTGCAAAACCAAAGACCTAGAGCAGCGACATATGACTCATATGATGGCGCCGCTGCACTAGGGTCGGCCGTGGGGCGGATCCCCGAAGAATGCATGGCGGCCGATCGTCTCCCGGTCCAAGCCGAGACGTGCCAGCTCCTCGTCGCTCATCAGCTCGAGGCGCCGGTAGTGCCTGGCCGCCTGCCAGCCACGCGCCAGGCTCCGCCAGAGATGCCGAAACGCCGGCTTCTTCGGATGGGTCGGGGAAAAGGAAACAACGCGGTAAAAATCGATAAAAGGCCTGACGGCGTTCTGCATCGACCAGCCCTCCTGAAATGCGGGTCAATCGACCCGATCTCAAAACGCTAGCCGACAAGACGCCCGAGCGCTGTGGCTTACTTCACAAGCTGATCATCAATGTTGCTGCGCATGCATTCTGGTCGAGAACGCCTGTCGAGGGACGATGGCCTTTATGTCGCGTCAACGAGGTTGAGCTGGCGGCATGCTGTCGCTTTTGGTGTCGTCCCATTCATGGAGCGTCAGCTTTCCCGCTCGTCTTCCTCATAGTAGTAGATGCCTAAAGCCATTCTCCCGGAAAGATCGCCGCCGGCAGCCTCGTCTTGATCGGCGAGTTCGCGGGCTTTGCTGTTCACGCGGAGCATGCAGGCGGTGCCTTCCTCTCTCGCAAGCTGCCTCAGCTGTTCCAAGGACTCCATCGAGAGACGGTCATAGTAGACGGCACGGTCGATCAGTGGCGGCCCATTGCCTTCGAGATTGTGAACGCCGGCGGCGATATGGTCGCGGAGATTGCGGCCGAAATAGTAGAGTTTTTCCTCGAGGCCTTTTTCGGGGATGAAGGCGCTCTTCTTCAATCGAACGACATAGCCGGACATCTCGACAATACCGAGGCGCAGCCACTCATCCAGGACCGCTCGGGCGCGGACGTCCTTGCTCACGGAAGCGACCAGGCGATCCAACGACGGCTGCTCGTTCGGCGCCGTCAGCGGCAACGGCAGGGGCTCACCCTGCTTGTCGACATAGGACTGATCCCCGAGCCAGACGGTCATGATCCTCGCCCCGAGAGACAGAGCGGGCGGCGGCGCGTCGACGATGTCCGGATGATCGAGCAAACGGCGAATCTCCCGCCGGGTGACCCCGGTCATGAGATTGATGCGGCTGAGCGTCTGCTGCTTGCCTTCGACCGTGAACTCGTCTCGAGCCACCTCGACATAGACCTCGCGCAGCAACTCGACGACGGCCGGAAAGACGACACCATGGCTGATGAGCGCCTTGACCAACGGGCGGAGCATTCGTCTGAGCGCGCTGTAGAGGAACTTTGCAGGGGCGGCTTCGTTCGGCAATGACGGGCCTTGCTTAGAGTAGAATGTCTCGACGATTGTCACGATGTCCGGGTATGTCGCCGTTTCGTTCGTCGGATGAAAACGACTTGATGTGTGTCATAAACACACATATCCTGTGTGCTATGTTAACGTCAAACAAACGAAAAGGTATAGATGCGCCATGTTGGAATCTTTGTGCCGTCATTTTCCTGCGATCTGCATGACTGGCAAATGCCATATCTCGTCATCTGTACGACGAGCGTGAATGGTACGTGACCGAAATGCCATTCTGAAGCGTCAACTATGCCGTGTTGTTTTCGAACAAAGCAATCAGTTCGCAAGATTGCAGCAAAAATGAGTTCGAGAGTGAGCATAAAATCTAACCGGCTGCAACTGCTGGAACGTCACCGTTCAAGCCGTCTGAGGCTGTCCGCCGTCCCGATCCTGACGCTGTCGCTTCTGTCGGCATGCGCCTGGCTTCCATTCGCCGCGGATGAGTCCGACCCCATCCGGCAGCCCCCGCCGGAGATCAAGCAGGCACCATCCGACATCGATCAGAGGGACCTGTCGGAGTCTGAAGAGACGTCGGCCCAAGCCGATGACACCGGCACGCTGACGGGGGGCGATGGTCAGGGTATTGGCGGCACGGGCGTCACCGGCGCCAGCGAAGATCAGGAAGAGCGCTCG
>JBCCIN010000355.1:0-5495 GCA_039028235.1 Pseudomonadota bacterium | reverse complement strand
TTTGATGGCTTCGACCGTCGTGAAGCCAGGCTCCAAGATATCCTCATGATCTTTGAGAGCTGGCTGGAAATCGCCACGAAGCAGGAGATGCAGGCCAGGCAGTCACGGCACAATCTGGTCTTTGCAGCTCTTACAGCAGGTGTTGGGTTTGCCATGCTGCTTGTCCACACCGGGAAGGATACCTTCGTGTTCGTGCCGTTGGTCCTGATGACCATGTGCTCGACGATGTTCAATCACCTCTATCATCGAAAGGCGGCTTCCTGGAAGAAAACGTCAAAGGAAGTCGTGAAAGTACAATGGAACGCTTTTCGATCGAACAATCCCGAGGACATCTATGAGCAGATATCCGAGTTCGACGTGTATAAAACCTACAAGATGAAGAAGAAATCTCTCCGACTTTGGTACCTCGATACGCCTTCATTATTGTTGTATGTAACGCTTTCTACATTCATTATCAGTTTTTTGTTTATGTTTGATTTTCTCTGATCAATGAATCGAAAGCTGTGACAGGCTCCAGAAAAGGCTTAACGGGACAAGGATGAATATCGTCACGTAGATTGCCGAAATCATCACGACCGCCTCCGACTCGCCAAGATGTTTTTCTGGTGCTTTTTCTGGCGCCCATGCTGGTCGGCGGGGAAAAGGGATGACATTGCCGGGCTGATCTGCCGAGGTCGTCATCGGTCATCCTTTCAGTTGATTTAAACGAGGCTGATTTATGACTGATCCTAGCCGATATCAGCTAAGGTTGGCTTAACGGGTTCCCCAGGCCGTCTCACACGGACCTGACCTGGCATGCCGGGGATAAGGCCGGCGTCGGCCACGCCGGCTGGGCTCCCGCCTGGACAGTCTTCCGATACGCTCTTTATCGTAGGTGTCCGAATCGGCCGTTGGGGAGGATGGCATGGACCTGATTTCGCGTCTCGAGAACATCTACACCGGCGTTGCCCATGACGTAATGCGCGGCATGGGGCTTTCCAACTTCACCCTGCCGCCCGAGATCCGGCCGCTCTTTCCCGAGCAGACACTGGCGGGCGTGATCTCGACGGTCAGCGGCAAGGTGGATACGTCAGCCGACGCCCATACCACGCTCTATGAATGGACCGGTCTCCTGTCCAAGGCGAGGCCTGACACCGTCCTGATCTGCCAGCCCAATGACAGTGTGATAGCCCATATGGGCGAGCTTTCGGCTGAGGTGCTGAAGCTGAAGGGCGTTCGCGGCTATGTCGCCGACGGCGGCTGCCGGGACGTCAATTTCATCATCGAGCAGGGCTTTCCGGTCTGGTATCGCTACCACACGCCGCGTGATGTCGTCGGCTACTGGCTGCCGGAGCGGTTCGAGGAGCCGATCGTCATCGGCGATGTCACCATCCATCCCGGCGATTACGTGCTCGGCGACCGGGACGGCATGATCATCCTGCCGAAGGACAAGGCCGAGATGATCGTCGAGGCGTCCGAACAGGCCATCGCCACCGAAAACAAGGTGCGCACCGCCATCCTCGACGGCATGGACCCACAGGAAGCCTACCTTAAATACGGCAAATTCTGACCGGGACCGACGCGGTCCGCGGTTACTTGACTGAGCCCGGTTTTTGACCGTTTGAATATGTCTACGATGCTCGAGAACTTGGGCGCAAACCGTTGGTCCTGGCTAAGACGGTCCGAGTCCATGAGATGGCCACGCCATCAGGGGTCGCGGGTCAGGCCTTGGGCTTCGAGGGCGTCGAGATAGGCCCGCCATACCTCGTCCTGATGCTGGCCGAGCTGGTGGAGGTAGGCGAAGGTGAAGATGCCGGTGTCGTGGAGATCGTCGAACTTGATCTTGATGGCGTAGTTACCGACCGGCTCGACATCCATGATGCCGACATGGCGGCGGCCGGCGATGGTGACCTTCTGACTGGGGCCGTGGCCCTGGACTTCGGCAGACGGGCTTTCCACGCGCAGAAGTTCCGCGGGCAGCGTGAAGCTGTCGTCGTTGTCGAAGGTGATCCGAAGACATTTTGCCTGGCGGTCGACCCGTATTTCCGTCGGCCAGGGTGTGTTTTCGTCGGTCATCTTTCGGCTTTCGGCCGAGCTTTGACCGCGTCCGGAATCGCTTCGTCCTCGCCCAGCGTGCGCGCTTCGTCCACCAGCATGATCGGGATGCCGTCCTTGATCGGGTAGGCGAGGCCGGCCTGGTCACTGACCAGTTCCTGGCGTTCGCGGTCGTAGCGAAGTGTGGATTTGGTGAGCGGGCAGACCAGGATGTCGAGAAGCTTCGGATCGACCGCCGATCGAGGCGGCGCGGCCTTATCGTCTGCGGAAGGGGAGGACTGATCGGTCATGTCCGGATCCAGAACCTGAGTGAACCGGCCAGGCGGCGCCTGGCTAGTGACGGGCGGTGAAGCTGTCGTCGGTGAGCGTGCCCATCTTCAAGAGCGCGATGAGGGTGCGGCCAAGGGACGGCGCGTCGGCCGTCTCCAGCAACGCCTGCTTTTCCGACGGCTCGAACGGGCAGATCATGGCGAGCGACGTCATCAGGCCCTCGAGCGGCGCGCGCTCGATCTGCCCCCAGTCGACGCTGATGTCGTGGACGGCGAAGTAGCTGCGCAGCGCCTCCACCAGATCCGGGCGCAGGCTGTCCGGGGCCTGCTGCGGCTGGAGATCGTTCTGCCAGGGCTCGAAATCGGCGATCACCTGACGATAGGGGGTGGCGACGGTCAGCTCTTCGGCGATCTCGAAGCGGCAAAGGCCGGTCAGCGTGATCAGGTTGCGGCCATCCTCGGTCGCTTCGAAATTGCTGATCTTGCCGGCGCAGCCCACGGGGTAGAGCGCCGGCGTGTCGCCGCCGCCGTTCGGCTGGATCATGCCGATGACCTTGTCGCGGCGCCTCGCGTCCTTGACCATCTGCAGATAGCGCGGCTCGAAGATGTTGAGCGGCAGGTTGCCGCCCGGCAGCAGAATCGCGCCGGAAAGCGGGAAAATCGGGAAGCGGCTCGGCAGGCGATGAAGGGCGTCCTGATCGCTTCCCGGCTCGCTGTCATGATCGCTGAAGATCGTCATGCCAGTCTATATAGCGCGCTCGGCGCCAACCTCCATCTTTGGATAGGAACGGCGTTCAGGAGAACAGAACCGCCGAAAGCTGACGCCGGCCGGCGACCGTGGCGGGGTGGGTCGGGCCGAGGGCATTGAAGAACTTCACGAGCTGCTTTCTCGCCGCCTGATCCTCCCACTCCCGGTCGGTCTTCACCACATGCAGGAGCTGCTCCATCGCCTCCTCGGTCTGGCCGCGAAGGAACATGGCGGTGGCGAGATCGAGGCGCGCGGCGTGGTCCTTGCCATCGGCCTCGAGCCTGGAGGCGAGCTCGGCGGGATCGGGCAGGGTGCCAGCCTCCTCGGCCAGGCTGAGCGCCGCCTTCGCGCCGGCGATGTCGACGTGATTGGCATGCTCCTTGGACACGGCTTCCAGGCGGCTGCGAGCCGCAGCGGACTTGCCAAGTGCAATCTCCGCACGAGCGGCGCCCGCAATCGCTTCGGGATTGGACGGGTCTTCGGCGAGCACCTGCTGGAAGATGTCGAGAGCGAGATCGACCTGCCCGACGTTCAGCGCCTCCTTAGCCTGCTCGACGCCGACCTCGGTGGCACCCGGCCCGATCGGCCCGGCGATGCGCTCGATGAACGCCTTGATCTGGCTCTCCGGCAAGGCACCCGCGAACCCGTCCGCCGGCTGCCCGTTCTTGAAGGCGTAGACCATCGGGATCGACTGGATGCGCAGCTGCTGGGCCAGCGCCTGGTTCTCGTCGATATTGATCTTGACCAGACGCACGGCACCCGCGGCCGCCTGGACCACCTTCTCCAGGACAGGGGTGAGCTGTTTGCAGGGCTCGCACCAGGGCGCCCAGAAGTCGACGATCACCGGCACCTCGCGGGATGCCTGGATCACGTCGTCCATGAAGCTCTTGGTATCGCTGTCCTTGATGAGATCCCCACCGCTGCCGCCACCGGCGGCCGGTTCCTTTTCGCCCAAAAGCCCTGATAACAACGCCATCGTCTTTCCAGTCATCAATGGACAGAGGGCCCGGACAGGCCCGAATCTGGGGCTAACATGGCGAAAAGGCCCCCTGGTATCAAGGGCCGCGACGCCGAGCGGCCTTGACTTGCGGTTGTCCGCCCGACCACCACACCCAACCCAGCCCGAAACCGCCCCGCCCCCACTTGCCAAACGACAGCGTTTCTCCTACATACCCCCAGTCGTCCAGCGCGCCAGCGCTCCTTCCGACGACAGTGAGCGGGCGTAGCTCAGGGGTAGAGCACAACCTTGCCAAGGTTGGGGTCGTGAGTTCGAATCTCATCGCCCGCTCCATATTTCTCAGTGAGTTAGCAGACATCTTGTCGGCCAGAAGAGTTACCTGCGTGGGTCGGAGTAACTTCTGGGTAACTGATTTTGGCTTAATGACGCAGCCTCAATATAAGACCTTGTCTAAGTGACTCAGGAGCTTCTCTTCCAATTCCGCGGGAAGAATATCGTCCCCGCTGAGCCTGTCGACGACGAAACTCGATAGCTCGTTCTTCGATAGTTCTAGACCGTTAGCGATTACTCGATCGCCGTCGATTTGCAGCTTTTCGAACGCACCGAACTTTTCCTTGAGCAACCGCTCGGGGTAGAGATATTCGATGCCGTTGCTGTCCCACACGACAACGTGGTCTGTTGGAATTCCGTCCTTTGCTATCTTCGCAGGGAGGTCGTGTCCGTGCACCGAATCAAGAACAACAAAGATCCGATCTGCATAGGGGCTTCTCCGGATGTCTCCAAACATCTGCTTAATGTTTGCTAGAATTTCCCGTATCCGCGAGTCGCTGTTGCCTGGAATTACAGAGACAGTGCACTGCTCGTTTCGCAGCGAGACCAGCCTTCTGATGTAGGCAAGATCGGTCTTTCCCTCAACTATAATGATAGCGCTTGGCAGGAACAGTGTTTCAAATCTGTTGCCCAGAAGCCTGAACTGAAGGCGATTCAAATCTCCAATTGATGTAAGAGCTTCGATGGAAATCTGTGTTCCAGTCTTTTCTATCCAGAAGTTATTTGAGATTTCGATCCTATCGAGAAAGATTGGCGAATGTGTAGCTAAAACGATCGTCTTTACATGGCTGAGATACTTTTCCCGGTTTTCATTGCTTAGAAGCCATTCAGCGAATAGAGTTTGGACTTCTGGGGAAATTCCAAGTTCAGGTTCGTCTATCAGAAAGTGCGTATAGTCCGTATCAAGAAGCGAAGTGACGAGTGAGGCAATCAACCGGACCCCAGAGCTTGTGTAAGACAGGTTATATCCATCAAGATCTATATACATCTGGGACATAGTATTATTGGGTATTGTGTGCTTTATGCTTAATTCAGCATCTAGTGCACTGACGCGTTCATAGGATTCACTTTGGTGCTGTGATATGCGATACCCTCCGCATGTCCCAGAATGTCTGCCCCGTTGTCTCGGCTGAGGATCGTGTTCGCTTGGAAGCGA
>JBCCIN010000354.1:0-5506 GCA_039028235.1 Pseudomonadota bacterium | reverse complement strand
TCCATGCGACCCTGGGAATCCGCCCGCCCGCAGAGAGAAGTTGGGCGAGGCTTGGACTCCCAGGGTCGCATGGACCATGAAGCAGCATGACATCAAGGCGTAAACAAAAGTCTAAAGCCGGCCGAGTTTCCGATGCAAATGATGTGGCCTGACGATTCCTTGATGGAAACCTAGAACTTTTCCCGGACAGGTGGAAACACCTGTTCGACAAGGAGATGCGGCGAAACAATGAGATAGAGCGTGTATCCCGATCTCAATTGATCGGGATCCGCTCTAGTGGTATGAGCAAATCGTTTGATTCCCACCGTCAGCACCTGAGAAGACAGTATGCCGCCAGGTTTTCGAGGGACGCCCTCGGAGTTTTTCGAAGTGGTTGTACCGCTAGAGCTTTTCCCGAACAGGTGAAAGACCTGTTCCACAGATAAATGCGTCGAAACAAAGAGATCGAGGGTGCATCCCGATTACATCCCATCGGGATCCGCTTTCGTGCTGGCAGGATTGCTAGGCAATCCCCCTGCCTATCCAAAGCTCCTGCTGGTCGGCAAGAGTTCCGATAAGTGAGGAAAAGACGCTCCCGTCTCAGCCCTGGTCGCGTTGAAAAATCCAGTCATGGTCTGGGTGGTTTTTGAAGCGCCATTTGCGCAGTGGGCCAGCCATGACGTTCAGGTAGTAGAGCTCATAGCCATAGGGCGCTGCGCAGGGGTGATGGCCTTTGGGGACGAGGACGACGTCGTGGTCGGCGGCGCTTACGGTCTCGTCGAGGCTGCCGTCCTCGGTGAAGACCCGCTGAAAGGCGAAGCCCTGTGTCGGGTTCAGGCGGTGATAGTATGTCTCCTCGAGATAGGTCATGTCGGGGAAGGCGTCCTCGTCATGACGGTGTGGCGGGTAGGAGGACCAGTTTCCTTGCGGTGTGAACACCTCGGTCACCAGGAGGCTGTCGGCGAAGTCCTTGTCCTCCATGGCGATGGGATAGATGTGGCGGGTGTTAGCCCCTTTGCCGCGCTCTTCGAGCCGGTCGGTGGTGATGATGGCAGGAGGATGACCGCCCTTGCCGGGTGCCGAGCAGACGGCGAGCGTGCAGGGTGTAGTCGCTTTTGCCTGCCAGGACGTGCCGTTGGGCGCGTAGACAGCGTGCGGCGGTTTGCGTTCGAAGACATCCATGCGCTCGCCAATCTCGCCGAACACGTTGCTGCCCACGCTGATCGCCGCCTTTCCCTCGACCAGGACCAGGATCACCTCGCGATCGCCGGTCGTTTCGCCGACCTCGTCGCCCGGCTGAAGGCGGTAGAGATCGAAGCCGACATAGGTCCAGCCGGCCTTTTCCGGCGTGATATGGTGCACCCGGCCCCGATCGCCGTCGGGCTTTCTCAGGAGATCGCTCATGTCGTTCTCGGTAGTGGTTCGGACGGTTAGGGAAGCCTAGCGCGTTCTCTTGCCTTGTCCCAGGCATCGCATAGGCCGGCATAGCGCTCCGCCATCATGTTGACGGCCTGACCGTCATCGATCTTGCCGGCGAACCAGGCCTTGGCAGCGTCAGCGAAGATGGTGCGGCCGACAGCGAAGCCTTTAACCGTCGAATGGCGTGCCGCGGCCTCGAAGCCTTCTTCGAGGTCGTCGACCGTGCCACCCAGACCGAGGAGCACGATTCCGCGGCACCAGGGGTCGTTCTCCTCGATGGCGGCCGAAATCTTGGCCCACGCGGCATCCGAACTCACGGGCTCCAGCTTCCACCAGTCCGGCTTGATGCCGATGGCGTAGAGCCGCCGCATGACGGCAGCCGTAGTATCGTCGTCGACCGGCGCTATCGGCGAGGGAATGATCTCGACCAGCAGTTCAAGCCCCTGACGGCGTGCGGCGTCAGCCAGACGAAGCAGGGTCGCCTCCTGATCGGCCTTGATCGTCTCATCATCGTTCGGGTGATAGAAGCAGAGCACCTTGACCACATGCTCGACCGGCCACTCGGCGAGGGCGCTCCCGGCATCCCAGCCAATCTCCAGCCTTAACGGACGTGAGCCCGGCAGCTCCACTGGCCGGCCGATCCAAAGGCCGCTGCCCGCCGCCCGATAGAGCGCTTTTTGTCCCAGCCGCTCGTCACAGAGGATACCGTGTCCCGCCTGGCCATTGGCGACCTGGCGTGCGGCATCGAGGCAGAGGGCTTTGAAATAGCCGATATGCGCATGGCTGACGCCGGCATCATCGGCGATCTGCTCGAATTGGGCGCGATGGTCGAAGGCGAACACCTTCATGGTCGGAAAATCGCCGCGGCGGTTGGTCGCCCAATGGACATGTTCGAGTTCGGCGTCTTTGCGCAGGGCAGGCGTGACCACGCCGCGCTCGAAGAAGAACTGCAGTTCCTCGAACGTCGGATAGGCGGGCGTGCAGCCATGGCGGGACACGGCGAGCGCTCCGCAGGCATTGGCGTATTTGAGGCTGGTGGGCCAGTCCTCGCCGCTCATCCAGCCTTTGAGAAGGCCGGCCATGAAGCCGTCGCCGGCGCCGAGCACGTTGAAGACCTCGATCGGAAAACCTTCGCCGGTGAGGCCTTCTTCCGGGTCGCTTGGGATCGCCCCCTCGAAGGCGATGGCTCCCATCGGTCCGCGCTTGACGATCAATGTTGCCTGGGTGAGGGCCCGAATGCTGCGGAGCGCCGTCAGCAGATCGGTCGAGCCGCCGGCGATGAAGATCTCCTCCTCGGTGCCGACGATCAGGTCGAAAAGCGGCAGCGTCGATTGCAACTTTGCGGTCACCGCTTTGGAGGCGATGAACCGGTTGTCGCCGTCATCATGGCCGGAAAGGCCCCAAAGATTCGGACGATAATCGATGTCGAGCGCAGTACGCGCGCCGTTCTCGCGGGCGAGCCGAAGCGCTTTCAAAACCGCCGCTTCGGTCTGGGGATGAGAGAGATGCGTCCCGGTAGCGGTGACGCAGCGCGCGTCGGCGATGAAGGCGGGATCGATATCGTCCTCGGACAGCGCCATGTCCGCACAGTTCTCGCGATAGAAGATCAACGGAAACTGCGTTTCGTCCCGAATGCCGAGGATGACAAGCGCCGTCAGCCGCTCGGGATCGGTGATCACGCCGCGGACATCGACCCTTTCACGGGCGAGCTGCTCTCGGATGAAGCGCCCCATGGCCTCGTCGCCGACCCGCGTGATCACCGCCGACGCCATGCCGAGGCGCGCCATGCCGGCCGCCATGTTCGTGGGCGAGCCGCCGATATATTTTTTGAAGCTCGCCATGTCCTCAAGGCGGCCGCCGATCTGGGCGCCGTAGAGGTCGACCGACGATCGTCCGATGGTGATGACGTCAAGCATCGATGGTCGTCCACAATCGGTGGCAACGCGACGTAATCATGCCAAGTTCATCATCCCTGAAACGTTTGTTGCAATTGCACCAGTCATTGCGCAGGGGGCCGGACATGGCAAGCATGGCTGATCGCGATTGGCGCATGCGGGGCTCGGCGCAACGCGACGCCGGCCGGCGGAAGAGATCTGCCATCAGCGGGCCGCATCGGCCTTGCGGCCCGTGCTACGCAGGTATTAACCCAGTGTTAACCCAAGCCTGTCAGAGTGTGATCCTGGTCCATGCCACCCTGGGAATCCGTCCGGTTGCAGAGAGGTGGGGCTGAGCACGGATTCCCAGGGTGGCATGGACCAGGGAGACAGACCGTCGGTAGCATTGTCGGGTTAATGAAATGTCAAGGCAGTCTGACAAGCCGTTGGGGGACTGGTGGTGAGGAGCAATACCGACCGCACGAAGTCTTCATCGATGAAGTGTGAGGCGATGTCGCCTGCGGTGGATTTTCATCCGACTTTAGGCTTTCGTTAACGTCTTGGTGCCATGCTGCTTCATGGTCCATGTGATCCTGGGAATCCGCCCGCCCTTCGAGGGAGTTTGGGCGGGGCTCGGACTCCCAGGATCGCATGGACCAGCAGGACATGCCGGAATGTAGCCCATAGCGGTTAAGAGAAGGTGAAGGCCGCGGCTTTCCTGAGCGCATCGATCAGAACTTTGTGTGGTCGGCATAAGCCGACAAATCGCCCGCATTTCAAAACGCACTGCTTTCCGATAGACAGGTCGCCATGACCGATGACCTGGATGCGACGAGAGACAGCGCTGAGCGCGGCGGGGCTGCTGGCCGTCGGGATGAACGACGTCCGCTCCGGCCAGGGCTGCATCTGGTGGCGACTCCCATCGGTCATCTGGGCGATCTGTCGGCGCGCGCGCTGGACACACTGGCAGGTGCCGACCTGGTGCTCTGCGAAGACAGCCGCGTAACCGGCAAGCTCTTGAAACTGAACGGCGTCGAACGCTCGCTATTGCCGTACCATGAGCATAATGCGGCGCGAATGCGCCCGAAGGTTCTGGACAACCTGGCGAGAGGGGAGAGCGTCGCGCTTGCGAGCGATGCCGGCACGCCGCTGGTTTCCGACCCTGGCTACAAGCTGGTGCGCGATGTCATCGAGGCCGGCCATGAGGTGTTGGCCGTGCCCGGGCCGTCCGCGGTCATGGCCGCCCTGGTGGTTTCAGGTTTGCCGACGGACCGGTTTCTGTTCGCAGGCTTTCTGCCGACCAAGTCCGTGGCGAGGAGGCGGGCGATCGACGACGTCGCCACGGTTCCCGCGACCCTTATCTGGTTCGAGTCGCCGAAGCGCTTGGCGTCGACCCTGACCGATCTCGCAGCGGTCCTCGGGCCGCGGCCTGCCGCTATTGCCCGTGAGCTGACCAAGGCCTTCGAAGAGGTGCGGCGCGGTCCGCTTGATGAACTGGCATCGACATTGGCCAAAGAAAGCTCCCCACGTGGCGAGATCGTGATCCTGGTTGGGTCGCCGAATGTCGATGCCAATACGCTTAGCGACGACGATATTGACGAGGCGCTAAGCGAAGCGCTCGAAACCAAAAGCCCGTCAGCGGCAGCAGCGGCGGTTGCTGCGGCAACCGGCCGGCCCCGGCGCGATCTCTATCGCCGAGCGCTTTCGATTCGCGGGCGCGGGACGTGAGCGAAAGCCCAGCCATTCGAAGCCGCCAGGCCGCGGAGCAGCGCGGCCGATTGGCCGAACGCCTTGCCGCCTGGAGTTGTCGTCTCAAGGGTTACCGCGTGCTGGCAGAACGCTACAAGACACCCTTTGGGGAGATCGACCTGGTGTTTCGCCGCCGTTCGCTTTTGATCTTCGCCGAGGTCAAGGCCAGACCGTCGCTCGACCAGGCGCTGTATGCGCTTCGGCCGCAGCAGAAGGTCCGTCTCGCCCGGTCGGCGGAAATCTATCTCCGCGATCACCCCGTTCATGCGGCCTGCTCGATCCGCTTTGATCTGATCGCCATCCGTCCCTGGCGCTGGCCGCATCATCTTCGGGATGCCTGGCGGCCTGAAGAAGCATCGTGACGTATCCCCGACGTCTTCCCACCGGAGCAAAAAGCATTATCTGTTGGCAGTGCTGCGATCTATGGTATAGGGAGCGGCTTCAGCCGGACCGTTTTCCAGGCGGCGCCGGATCACCAGGCAGCG
>JBCCIN010000353.1:0-5512 GCA_039028235.1 Pseudomonadota bacterium | reverse complement strand
CTTGGGATCTGACATCATCTCGCGGGTGGTCGCCTCTTCGACCAGATTGCCGTAGCGAAGGACCATGATGCGATCGGCCATCTGTGCGACCACGGCGAGATCGTGGGTGATGTAGATCGCGGCTGTGTTGAACTCGTCGACTATGCGCCGGATCGCGGCCAGGACCTCGATCTGGGTGGTGACGTCGAGTGCTGTGGTTGGCTCGTCGAAGATGATCAGATCCGGGCGACACGCCATGGCCATCGCGGTCATCGCGCGCTGCAGCTGACCACCTGAGACCTGATGGGGATAGCGAAAGCCGATGGTCTCGGGGTCGGGCAGTTGCAGGCGGCGAAAGAGGTCGACCGCATCGGCATCGGCGTCGCTACGCGACGTGACTTTGTGCTCGACCGGCGTCTCGCTGAACTGATCGATCAGCTTGTGCGACGGGTTGAAGGAGGCGGCAGCACTCTGGGCGACATAGGCGATCCGGACCCCGCGGAGTTGACGCTTCTCATCCTCCGAGGCCTTGGTCAGATCGATGCCGTCGAAGGTGACGGTGCCGCCGGAGATGCGGCAACCCGGCCGCGCGTAGCCCATGGCGGCGAGGCCGATAGTGGACTTGCCCGCACCCGACTCGCCGATCAAGCCGAGGACTTCGCCGCGTTTGAGCGTCAGATCGAGACCATGAACGATGCCATGCCACTGGTCATCCGCCATGCCCTCGATCTTGAGGCCACGCATCTCCAGGAGCGGGCGCTGGTCGGCGTTGTCGTCACTGCTCATCGCGAAGCCCGCTGGTCTTATGGAGGAACCAGTCCACCACGAAGTTGACGCTGATCGTCAGGAGCGCAATCGCGCCCGCTGGGATCAGCGGCGTCGCGATGCCGAAAGTGATCAGCGTGGCGTTGTCCCTGACCATCGAGCCCCAATCGGCCGTCGGCGGCTGAATGCCAAGTCCTAGAAAACTGAGCGCGCTGATGAAGAGGAAGACGAATACGAAGCGGAGACCGAACTCTGCCACCAGCGGCGGCATGATGTTGGGGAGGATTTCCCGGCCTATGATCCACCCTAACCCTTCGCCGCGAAGCTTCGCCGCCTCGACGAAATCGAGCACCACGACGTTCATCGACACGGCACGCGCCAGACGGAACACGCGGGTGGATTCGAGCACCGCGATGATGGTGATCATCACCGGGATCGACGTGCCGAAGATGGTGAGCAGCAGGAGCGCGAAGATCAGCTGCGGAATCGACATAAGGACGTCGACGATGCGGGAGAGGATTTGATCGGTCCAGCCGCCGACCGCAGCCGCCAGCATGCCGGTGCCGGCGCCGAGCGCGAAGGCGAGACAGGTGGTGAGAATGGCGATGCCGATGGTGTTGCGCGCACCGTAGAACACGCGGGTGAGCATGTCCCGCCCGAGATTGTCGGTCCCGAGGAGGAGCGTGCCGATCTCGTGACCGTCGGCCTCGGCATCGGCGATCTCTTCGTCTGAGAAGAGGGGCTCGATGCGGCCGTTCTCCTTGGTGTAGTAGGCCTGTCCCATGTCGAGATATTCGGGCCCGATCACCTGGGATTCCTTGTAGGGCGAGATGATGGGGGCCGTGAGAGCGACGAAGATGTAAAGCGCGATCATCACAAGGCCGAACTTGGCCGTGAACGGCGCCTTCGCCAGCTCGCGCCAGATTGTCCGCCAGCGCTTCGAACGGGCGTCGCTCTCGGCGCTTCCGGTCTCGGCGATATCGTCGGTGCCCGTGCTCATCTCGGATGCAGCAGTCTTGGATTAGTGACGATCGCGAGAATGTCGGCGGTCAGATTCAGGAGAATGTAGGTCGCCGCGAAGATCAGGCTGCAGGCCTGCACCACCGGAATGTCGCGGGTGCGCACGGCATCGACGATCAGCTTGCCAAGGCCCGGATAGACGAACACCACCTCGACGATCACCACGCCGACGATGAGATAGGCGAGGTTCAGGACGATGACGTTGATGATCGGCGCCCAGGCGTTGGGCAGCGCGTGGTGGAGGATGATGCGGCCGCGAGAAAGGCCCTTCAGGTTGGCCATCTCGATATAGGGGCTCGCGAGCAGATTGATGATCGAAGCGCGGGTCATGCGCATCATATGCGCGACCACCACCAGGGTCAGGGTCAGAGCCGGCAGCAGGACGGCATGGAGGCGATCGAAGAAACCGTCCTCCCAGCGCACATTGGAGAGGCTCGGCAGGGAAAGGGCCGGGAACCAGCCCTGCATCTTCACCGAGAGGAACAGGATCAGGATGTAGGCGACGAAGAACTCCGGCGCCGAGATGGCGCTCAGCGTGAAGACGTTGACGCCGCGATCGTACCATGTGTTGCGATAGAGGGCGGCGAGGACGCCGAGGATCAGCGCAATCGGTACCGAGATCGCGGCGGCGACCAGGGCCAGGAACAGTGTGTTGGCGAGGCGCACGCCGATCAGCTCGGTAATCTCGCGGTTATTGGCGAGCGACGTGCCGAAGTCTCCCTGGACGATGCCGCCCAGCCATTGAAGATAGCGCGTGTGCGGCGGCAGGTTCAGACCAAGACGCTCGCGCATGGCGGCGAGCGAGTCCTCGGTCGCCGCCTGGCCGAGAATCGCCTGAGCGAGATCGCCAGGCAGCGCTTCGACGCCAAGAAAAATGATCAGCGAAACGATGAAAAGGGTCAGGCAGCCCAGTGCCAGGCGCTGGGCCACCAGAGTAACGAGCTTATTCACGGGCTAGCGGCCGTCAGCCGATCAGCCTTCGAGCCACCAGCGCTCCTGCCACTTATGGCCGTCGAGATCCCAGTTTGCGGCCATTTGTTCCTCGTGCTTCAGGTTCTCCGTCTTGGCCCAGACATAGTTGTTGAACATCGGGATCAGCGAGCCGCCCTGGGTGGACAAGATGCGCTGCATTTCGACATACATCTCGCGGCGCTTCGGCTCGTCGAGTTCGGATCGGGCCTGTTCCAGAAGGCTCTGGAATGTGTCGTCCTTGAACGCCGTCTCGTTCCACTCGGCGTTCTTGTCATGGGTGGTGGTGAACATCCAGTCCTCGGTCGGACGCCCGCCCCAATAGGTGCCGGTGAACGGCTGCACATTCCAGATGTTGGACCAGTAACCGTCATCCGGCTCGCGCACCACGACGAGGTCGATGCCAGCGGCCGCGGCCTGCTCCCGGTAAAGCTCGGCGGCGTTGACGGCACCGGCGAACGCAGCATCGGCGATCTGAAGATTGACGCTTAGGTTCTCCATGCCCGCCTGCTTCAGATGGAACTTCGCCTTGTCCGGATCGTAGGTGCGCTGCGGCAGCTCTTCCTCGGTGGCATGATAACGGTTGGCCGGGCTGATCGGATGGTCGTTGCCGGCGAAGCCGCGGCCCTTCAGGATTTTTTGAACGAGCTCCTCGCGATCGATGGCCCACTTCAGAGCCTCGCGCACGTCGTTATTGTCGAACGGCGCTGCGTCGACGCGCATCGGGAAGCCGTAATGCGCGGTGCCGGAGGTCTCCTCGATATCGATTCCGGGGCGCCTTGCCAGCAGCTCGACCGTCTTGAGATCCGGCCGGCTGATGACATGGACCTCGCCGGTGACCAGCGCATTGCCACGCGCGGCGGCGTCGACCACGGCTGTGTACTCGATCGTGTCGAACCAGGCGCGATCGGTTTTCCAGTAACCCTCGTGACGCTTGAAGCGCGCGGACACGCCGGGCTCCCAGGACTCCATGACATAGGGTCCGCATCCGACACCGCTTTGCCAGTCGATGCCTTCGTCCTCGGCCGGCTTGATCGGAATGTGATAGTCGCTGACCAGGAAGGGAAAGTCGGCATTGCCGCCGTTCAGCGTGAACACGACGACGTTGTCGCCGTCCGCCTGGATGTCGGTGATCGGGCTGACGATCGGGCCGGCTGCGGACTCCGAGCCTTCGCCTCGGTGGTGGTTAAAGGACGCAACGACGTCGGCTGCGGTCACGGTCTTGCCGTTGTGGAAGGTAACGTCCTTCCTGAGCACGAACGTCCACTGCATGGCATCGTCGGATGCTTCCCAGCTCTCCGCAAGCTCGCCCACAAGGCTGCCGTCCGCTGCGATCTCCGTCAGGAAATTGTTGGCGGCGAAGCTGAGCTCGATGGTGAAGTCGTTTTCCCAGGTGCCGGGGTCGAGGCTGTCGGTGGTCGAGCCGTGGGCATGACCGATCCTGACATCGCCACCGCGCACGGGTGCGGCTTTCGCAGCACCCACGAACATCGAAGTCGATGCCGCGGCACCGATACCGAGGGCCGAGGCGTAAGCGACAAAGTCGCGCCGGGAGAGACGGCCCGACATGGCCAGCTTTTTCAGATGATCGTCCTTAGTCATTAGTCTTCCTTTGCCACCCTGTTGATCGACAGCGCACGGAGGCGCCACTGAAATTGCTGTCCTTAACCCTAAGGCCTTCTCCGCGAGCTGACAAACCGCCGCGCTGTCTTCAACCGTGGCTAATATCCCTTCCAGACGGGATCGCGTTTTTCGGCAAAGGCTTTCGCCCCTTCGAGATTGTCTTCCGACCCGTAGAGAACATCGACGGTCTTGAGCTGGCGTTTGGTGACGCGATTGAGGCAGTCCTGGAATTTACTGTCCTCGGCCTCGCGAACAATTTCCTTGATCGCGGCGTAGACCAGTGGCGGACCGCTTGCCAAGGTTTGGGCCAGATCCATCGCCTTATCGCGCAGGTCGGCGGGTGCACAGATGGTGTTCAAAAAACCCCAGCGATGGGCCTCTTCGGCATCCAGCCATCGACCGGTGAGCAATAACTCCATGGCGATGTGGTAGGGGATGCGTTTCGGAAGCTTGATCGAAGCCGCATCGGCGACCGTGCCGGACCGAATCTCCGGCAAGGCGAAGGTGGCCGTATCCGACGCAAGAATGATGTCGGCGGATAAGGCAAGCTCCAGGCCACCGCCACAACAGATGCCGTTCACCGCTGCGATCACGGGTTTGTTCAGGTCCCGCAGTTCCTGCAGCCCGCCAAATCCGCCCACGCCATAATCGCCGTCTACGGCGTCGCCCTCGGCTGCAGCCTTGAGATCCCAGCCAGGACAGAAGAACTTTTCGCCCTCGGCACGAAGCATAGCGACGCGCATGGCATCGTCGTCTCGAAATGTCGCAAAGACATCGCCCATGATCCGGCTGGTGGCGAGGTCGATCGCATTCGCCTTCGGCCGATCCAGGATCACCTCGAGGACCGTACCGTCGATTCGGCATTTGATCGGCCCGTCCGTCGGGTAGACGGCGCCGCTATTGGCGTTGCTGGTCATGTCGTCCTCACAATCAGCGCATCGACGGCGATGGCCTCGTCAAGGGTTATCAGGAGCGGATTCACTTCGACTTCAATCACGCTTTTGGCATTGGCGACCACATAAGCCTGGATCGCCAAAACCCCGTCAATGACCCGGCGCGGGTCGGCGGTTACTTGACCTCGGTAGCCCTGGAGAAGCCGGGCGATCTTGAGGGTGGACAGGGCTTGCTTAATGGCCTCCGGCGACGACGGCACGAG
>JBCCIN010000352.1:0-5556 GCA_039028235.1 Pseudomonadota bacterium | reverse complement strand
GGCGCTGAGCGAGGTGGCAGTCGCCGACATCCATTCCGGCGAGCCGAAATAGTGGCCGTACCAGCGAGTCGACCAGACCTCCGGCGGGAATTCCAGATACTGGCTGTCCTAAAAGGACATCGGCACCACGACCAGCGTCGGCGCCACCAGCCAGATCATGATCAGTACCGAGATAAGGTAGAGCCAAAGCCGCTGACCATGGCTGATCTGGGTCTCGGAGGCGGGGCTTTTCAGCCAGCCGAGCATCAGTGGCCACCTCCCGAAAAATTCTCCAGCTTCAAGAAACGGGATGCGATCCAGAGGATGATCATGGTCAGCAGAAGCAGAACGACGCCGAGCGCGCTCGCGGCCCCCCAATTCACGAACAGCTCGATATTGGAGGCGATCTTCATCGACACCATGATCACCTTGCCGCCGCCGAGGACGGCAGGCGTCACGAAAAATCCGAGACAGAGCACGAAGACGATGAGCGCACCCGCGAACAAACCCGGCACCGACTGCGGAAAGAAGACGGTCCAAAAGGCGCGGGTCGGCCCAGCACCCAGATTGGCGGCTGCGCGCAGATAATTGCGATCGATCGCCTTCATCGATGCGTAGGCGGGCAGGATGAGGAAGGGCAGCATGATGTGGACCATACCGATCAGCGTGCCGGTCCTGTTGTGCACGAATTTCACCGGCTCGTCCCAAAGGCCGATGCCGATCGCCCAGTCATTGACGAGGCCGCGCTTTTGCAAAAGGACAAGCCAGGCATAGGTGCGCACCAGGAGGGACGTCCAGAACGGCAGGAGCACGGTAATCAGGCAGAGATTGGCGATGCGGTTTGGCAGTTGGGAGAGGAAATAGGCGAATGGGTAGCCGATCAGGATGCAAAGGCCTGTCGTTAAGAGGCTGACGATGAAGGTGGTCTGGAAGATGCGGATATAGGATTTCCGCTCGATCATGCGCGCGTAATTTTCGAGGGAGAACGATCCGTCTGCCCCGATGAAGGAAAGATAAAAGAGCCAGCTCACGGGGATCACGAGAATCACCAGAACGAGCAGGACGGCGGGCGAGCAAAGGCCAAAGAGGGCCAGGCGTTCCCGAAAGGCGTCCTGCTTCAGCCCTTCCGCATTTGCCGGGCTCGCCAGAGCAGACATCGGTGTCGAAAGAGCGAAGTCGGTCATGCCGGATCGTCGCCCGCAGGGATGATCACCGTGTCGCGCGCATGGAGGCCGAGCGTGATGCTGTCTCCTGCTTTCGGCAGCACGCCGAGCGTATCCCGGCGGACCACGTCACGGAGGCTAAGCACGGTGCCGTCTTCCAGGCGGGCATAGAGCAGGAAACTGTCCCCCTGGTAAACGACATCCTCGACGGAGGCGGGGAAGCGGTTGATGTCGGGGCCGGCCTCACCGTTGATCAGCTGCAACCGCTCCGGGCGCAGCATCACCAGGAGCTGTTCACTGCCGCGAGGAGCGTCCTCGACCGCAAGCGTCCGGCCGGCATAGGTGATGTTGTCGCCGTCACGCACCGTCGGCAGGAAGGCCGATTCGCCGATGAAGTCGGCGACGAAGCGGTTGGCGGGATGATCGTAGATCTCGATCGGCGTGCCCAGCTGCATGACCCTGCCGTGGTTGATCACGGCGATGCGGTCGGACATTGTCAGCGCTTCCCGCTGATCATGGGTGACGTAGACCGTGGTCAGACCGAGCTTTTCGTGCAGATGGCGAAGCTCGATCTGCATGCGGTCGCGCAGCTTCTTGTCGAGGGCGGAAAGCGGTTCGTCCATCAAAAGAATGCGCGGTTCGAAGACGATGGCCCGGGCGAGCGCGACCCGTTGCTTCTGGCCGCCGGAGAGCTGCCCGATCCGCCGGTCGCCATAGCCGCCGAGCTGCACGGTCTCAAGCGCACCCACGACGCGCGATATGATCTCGCCCGGCGGCACGCGCCGGATCTTCAAGGGATAGGCGATGTTCTCGACGACGGACATATGCGGAAAGAGCGCATAATTTTGAAACACCATGCCGACGCCGCGTTTGTGCGGCGGCGTTCGGATGACCTCGGTCTCGCCGAATTTCAGACTGCCGTGATCCGGTCTGGTAAAACCTGCGAGCACCATCAAGAGCGTGGTCTTGCCCGAGCCTGACGGGCCGAGCAGGGTCAGAAACTCCCCGCTTTTGACATCGAGATCGACCGCGTCCAGCGCATGCACGGCGCCATAGGTCTTGGTCATGTCCCGAATGGTGATCGGCAGCGCCATGCCCGCGTCGTCTAAGACTTGCTCGCCCAAGCGTTCTTCCTCGCTGGTCACGCTATGGGCGAGGAGCTGACCATTCGCCCATGCCCCTCGCCCAGCAAACGGTTATTCCGTCAGCATCTCCTCATACATTTCGGCGGCGATGGTCTCCCATTCCGCATACCAGGCCAGGTCGACCGGCAGCTGCAGCGCGGCATTGTCGGGATGCGATGGCAAAGCCTTCAAAGTGGCCTCGTCGATATCAGCCACGTCAAAGGCGGCCTTGTTGGTCGGACCGTAGGTAATGTGGAGCGGCAGGTTCGCCTGGTATTTCGGCTCCGAGATCACTCCGAGGAACTCCATGGCGGTCTCGAGGTTCGGAGCCCCCTTCGGGATGGCGAAGCAGTCATAGTCCAAAAGCGCCTGGTTGAAGCTGTAGGCGACCTTCGCGCCGTCCTTGGCGGCATTGTCGAAGCGGCCGTTCCAGCCTGTCGTCATGGCGACCTCGCCATCCTTCATCAGCTGGGCGTGCTGCGCGCCCGACGACCAGAAGACCGCGATATGCGGCTTCAGCTCGCGGATCTTGTCGAGCGCACGTTCGATTCCCTCTTCGGAGGAGAGAACCTCGTAGACGTCTTCGGGTGCAACCCCGTCAGCCATAAGGGCGGGCTCAAGCGCGCCTGCGACCTTGCCGCGATAGGCGCGGGTTCCCGGGAACTTTTCGACGTCCCAGAAATCTGCCCAGCTTTGCGGCCCTTCTTCGCCGATCTCTTCCGTGTTCCAGGCATAGACGGTCGAGAACACATCGCCGCCAACGCAATAGTCCGTGTAGAGCGTCGGGTAGAAGGTCGAGACATCGATCACGTCATAGTCAAGCTTTTCCAGCAGCCCCTCTGCCGCGGCACGTGCGGCGGATCCGGAACCGGAGGCGACGATGTCGAAAGTCACGGCGTTGGTCTGAACCTGCAGGCGCACATCCGACATGCCGCCATAGGTTTCCTGCTTGACCTCGATGCCGGTGTCGGCCGCGGCGGGCTCGAACAGCGCCTTGCTTTGTGCTTCCTGGTAGGACCCGCCCCAAGACGCGATGGTGACGCTTTTCTCCTCGGCGAGCGCGCCTGATGCGACGAAGGCCAAAGCTGCAGCGGTTGCAAAGAGTCTGTAGGTCATATTCGTTCCTCCCTGTTCATTGAGCCGAAGCTGGCAGGCGTTCCAACTCCAGCGTTACTCCCGAAACACAGTCATGATGCTTCGGTGTGACGATTGACGTGCCGTGCGCCGAAAAAACCCTCGGCCCGATCAAGCCAGCGATACCAAGCGACAGCTGCGGACAGGAACCAAGGCTTTCCAGTATAGAAAGGCCTGGATGGAAACGGGAGGTCGTCAAACGCCGTCCGCCCTTCACTTTGTCCCAGCACGCGCTGGCCCATACGTGTCCCTAAATAGCTGGCCATACCAACGCCCGAACCGCAATAGCCAAGCGCGTAGTGGATACCGTCGTGGGTCCCGGTATGCGCCAACTCATCGAAGCTATAGGCGACGAAACCCATCCAGGAATGGGAGATCGCGACCTCGTTCAACTCTGGGAAGATCTTGGTCATCTCGGCATGTAGAAGCGGCCCGCTGGCGGCAGGATCGCATTCACCGGAGGAAACACGGCCCCCGAAGATGATGCGCTGACGGTCCGGCGATGGCCCGTAGTAGAACACCACGCGGCGCGTATCGGCTACCAATCGTTTCGTTGGAAAGAGCGTCTCCATCAGATCCGAAGGTAGGGACTCTGTCGCAATCACATAGCTGCCGATCGGGATGACGCGTCGCTGCAGCCAGGGGACGAGGTGATCGGTATAGCCGTTAGTGGCTATCACGACATCTCGTGCCCGGATGATGCCCTTTGCCGTTTCGATCTCGATATAATCGCCATCGTGCCGGAGACTTCGCGCGGCGCAGTGGGGCTGGATGCGCGCGCCCGCCTGCACCGCCCTTTGCAGAAGGCCGCGGTGAAATTTTCCAGGATGGAGCGTAGCGACATACGGAGAAACAATGCCGCCATGATAGAAGTCCGAGCCAATCTCGGTACGCTGCTCGGACCGAACCACTGCGTAGGAGGCCGTGCCTTCGTCGCGCTGCTCCTTCTCGGCAGAGCGCGCGATTTCCTCATACATCCGTGGTGAATGCGCGCCGAGAAACCGGCCGCTCCGCCTGAAATCGCAATCGATCTCTTCAGTGCGGATGAAGTCCTCGATCCATCCGAGCGAACGCTTGCCTTCCGCCCGAATGGCACGCGCACGCTCGGCACCGTAGCGTTTGGTCAGAACTTCAAGGGACGGCTTGATGCTGGCGCTGATATGAGCACCATTGCGCGTGCTGCAGCCCTGGCCAGGATCACCGGCTTCGAGGATGACGGTAGCCCTGCCGTCGCGTGCGGTCTGAATGCCCGTACAGAGCCCGGTATAGCCCGAACCGATCACCACGACATCAGCGGCTCGGGGCAGAGGTTCCGCATGTCCCGAGAACGGCTCGATCTCATCAAGCCAATAGGGCGTGGCGTCCAAGCCAGGCAGGAGGAGGTTACTTGCGAGACGATCGCGCATGATCAGTGCCTCACTCCGAAGACCTACCGTCCATCGTCTCCTCCGCTTCGGCAATTGGTGTTTGTGCTGGGCCTTCTCTCGATGACTCCTGGATTGAAGGTCGAGTGCGTCGAGAATAATGTCAATTCCGGGGCATGGAGATCGAGATGAACCAGGGGCCATTCGACGCCGAGATTGCAGCAGCTTTTCCGACGGCTGACGTTGACGACACCTCAATCCGCCTAACGATGGTCGGCGAAGGGTCGCTGCCCTCATGGTTCGGGGTCACAGATCTTGCTACGGCGTCGATCGGCACGGCGGGCAGGATGCTCGGGAGGTTACTGCCACTCGATGGCGATCGTCCGCCAGAGGTCATCGTCGATCGGCGGCTGGCTTCCCATTGGTTTCTCCGAACTCTTCGACCGCTGGCATGGGAATTACCGCCGACCTGGGATTCGATCGCAGGCATCTATGAGGCGAAGGACGGCTGGATTCGCCTGCACACCAACGCACCGCACCACCGCCGGATCACCCTCGCCGTGCTGGATCGGGAAGCTGATCGCAACGCTGTTGCCGAGGCGGTGGCGCGATGGGATGCCGAAGCACTCGAAACAGCCATTGTCGATGCCGGCGGATGTGCCGCTATGCTCCGCAGCCTGAACGATTGGGCGCGTCATCCTCAGGGGTCAGCCGTCGCGGCGGAACCCTTGATCATCTGGAACGAACACGGAGCCTCGCGCAAGCCACTGAACAAAGGGATCAGCATCGCTC
>JBCCIN010000351.1:0-5560 GCA_039028235.1 Pseudomonadota bacterium | reverse complement strand
GACCCGTCGTCCATCAGCCGGCGCCCTGCCCAGGACCAGTCGCCGCCGACCGTATCGTAGAGGTAGCGGTAGAAGGCAACCGTTGGCCTCACGGCCCGGCGCACCTCGACATCGGCAGGCGTCCTGGCCAGCGGCCGATCCGGCCGCGCGCGCATCTCAAGATAGGTGACGTTGCTCTCCACCCATCCTTTGATGCGCGGATCGGCGTCCGGTATCCGCGGGTCGGCGTCCGACCTCACGTTTCGACCGGCGTGTCGGCGCGCCCACCCCATTCGGTCCAGGACCCGTCATAGACGGCGACATCGGGGACGCCGAGCTGATAGAGGGCGAGCGCCAAGGTGCAGGCGGTGACGCCGGAGCCGCAGGTTGTGGCGATAGGCCGTCTCGGATCGACGCCCGCCTCGGCGAAACGCTGACGCAGCGTCTCGATCGGCAGGAAAGTACCGTCTGGTGCGACCAGCTCAGTGTGTGGCATGTTCAGGCTGTGCGGTATGTGACCTGCACGCTGCCCCGGTCTTGGCTCCGCCTCCTCGCCGCGAAACCGCCCGGCGGACCGTGCATCCACCAACTGCTCCGTCGGCGTGACGACGTGAGCGCGGATCTGATCGATGTCCCGATAAAGAAGATTGTTCTGCCGCGCGGTGAAATGGCGCTCGGTCGGAGTCACGGGATGATCATCGACCGGATTGCCCTCGGCACGCCACTTGCCGAGACCGCCGTCGAGCACCACCACATCGTCATGGCCGAACATCCGGAACATCCACCAGACCCGGGCACTCGCCGAGAAGCGGTTGTTGTCATAGACGACAATCCTGACCCCATCCCCGAGACCGAGCTTTCTGACCCGGCTCGAAAACTTCGCCGCGTCCGGGACCATATGGGGCAGATCGCTGGCATCATCAGCGACATCGTCGATGTCGAAGAAGACAGCACCTGGAATATGCGCTTCGTCGTACTCGGCCCGCGGATTCCGATTCAGCGTCGGCAGCGCGTAGGTGGCGTCGACCACACGAATGTCGGGGGCTTGCAGATGCCGGGCGAGCCAGTCCGTGCTCACCAGCGCATTCCGTTCGACCGAAGCCATCTCCGCCTCCTCCTTATCCAGGGCCATTCGCTCTTAGTAGCCATAGCGGAGGCGACGGGCAATATGCCCTTGTGCGACACCAGTAGCCGCCGACCGGTCTTGGGAAAGCCGAGGCTGGCAGATGATGCCTAGTCCGGCGTCTTTGAGCGCAGTTCGATAGGTCCGACGAGTGTCCAGAAGATATCCGCATCGGCATTCTTCAGCACCGGAACGCTGCCACCGACATCATTGGCCTTCATGGCGGCCACATAGCGCACCGTTTCCCATTCGTTCGGACGCTCTGGGTCGTCGTCCGGAAACAGCATGTCGATCTTCAGGACGCCAGGCTCGTGCTGCTGCCACATGACGGGAAATGTTTCCTCGCCACGCAGCACCGAGCGTGAGTAAAGATATCCGGTTCCATCGGGACGTAGCGACAGCCGATCCTGCATCATGTTGTCGAAGGTACCGTTGGAGGTCACCCACACGCCAATCGGCGGCCCCTCGACCGCCCAGTTCAGATCCTCAGCCGACTTCGCCATGGCGCCAGTCTCGTTCAGTCCTGCGGCCCGATGAAGATCGGGTCACCATCGACCACCAATTCATATGCCTCTTCGCCGACTTTTTCACCGACGACATAGCCGACGCCCCCGGCAACCAGCGCGCCCGCTCCATAAGCGGCCCAGCCCCAGGGTCCGCCAGCAAGAAGCGGCGAGGCGAACTTGCCCCATGCCGCCGAACCGGCGGCAGCACCACCCCAGCCACCGACAACCTCCGCGGTTTCCTGCGCCCGATTTTCGGCAGTGTAGATTCGATAGCCATCCGCCGCAGCACCGACGACCACCATAACCCGGCCGCCATATTTGAAAACGCTTTGGACCCGGCCGGCCCATTTTTGCTGCGTCGCCAGCTGCTCGACTGATTCGCGAAGCGCATTGTCGACGGGCTCTCCGCTTTGCTCGATGACATCGATCAGCGCCTGGGCACCACCTGGCACCTGCACGGCATCAGCCCTGCTTGTCAGCATGAACTGACCATCGCCGGACTTCGAGAAGATGCTATTGACGAGATTGACCCGTCCAACGCCGCTATCGGACGCGGCCACGGTTTCACCGACATGCGTCCACATCCGGCTTTCCGCCACCCCTCTGATGCTCCGTTCGATCTTCTTGATCGCTGTGTTGGAGAGGGGCTGATCCGCGGGAATGCCGTTGGCACTGCGATAACGCGCGGCCTCGTCGGCAAACAGCGTCCGGCGCTCGGCCTCGAATATCTCCAAGAGCTGGGCTTCGTTGAATTCAACGACCGGTGCGCCGGTGGGATTGGCGATGTCCGCGGGGATGGTCACGGGCTTATCCGGCGACCGGCCAGCATACGGATTCCCGTCGGTCACGAACCACTGGGTTCCGCCATGTTGACCAAGATCCGGACGAAACGGCGGTCGACCCTCAGCCATGTCCGTCAGAATGCGAATCGCGGTATCGGCTTCGGTGGTATGACGTCCTGTGACAATGTTCGCTGCCGTGGGCGGACCGCTGAAAGCCGGCGAGAATGCCGGGCCGAGTCCGGCTCCGCCGATTTCTCCGCCGACCGGAAGGTCGACGCCGGCTCCCTGTGCGGCCATCGCATGCAGCAGGCCGAGCTGGGCGCGCGTCGGGCTGATGTCGAGGCGGCCCTCCGCACGCTGCTGATGAAGCTCGGCCGCGGTCAGCGGACGCCCGTCCTGATCCGGGTCGCCGGAGGCGTAGTAGACTTGGCCGTCGGTCAGCTCATAGGCTTTCTCCGCATAGGCGCGCGCCTGCTCCGGCGGCAGCCCCTGCTGCTCGGCAAAAGTCTGATAGGCATTCTTGATGGCCCCTTCGTCAGTATAGACGATCGGCGCCTCCGTGCTGATCACGGTGGAGGTTGTCGGCGGCTCGCCAGATGTTTGCCCGGCGCTGTTCGCTGTTGTCCCGCGGTAGCGCTGGAGGTCGGCTTCCATCTCGTGGAGCTCAGCCCGCATCGCCTCGGTCGCATAGCCACCGCTGGTGCCAAGCACGTCGATGTCCCGACGAAGCTGCTCGGCCTTCGCCTGCATTGCGGTAACATCGTCATTGAGCTCACCCTGCATGGCCTGAGCTGCCGCTGGACTGGCCGTGACCAGAAGGTCGATGTCCTTCTGACGGTCCGTCAGCGTTGGCTCGGAGCGGCTCCCACCCGACGTATCGGGCGAACTCGTGGTCGCCGGTTTCGACGACGCGGATTTGTTTTGCGCAGCGAGCGCGGCATCGAAGTCCTTCAACGCCTGGGTATTACCCTTGTCTGCGGCCTTGACATAAAATTTGCGATCGGAGGCGTCGACAACGCGCGTGCTTGCCGGCTTCGGCTCCGCCGGAGGCTTTGTCGACGTCATGGGCACATCGTTGATACGAAGGAAGTCGTTCATCGAAAGTCCCATGGAATCGCTCCAGCTCGTCGTTTTTTTAAATGACTGGAGACAGATTGCGTAATGATACACGGCCTGCAATCAAAAAATCGCGTCAACGTTCTGAAAAATAGCGATTATTTCTTTAGAGCTGCATTAGCCACAGAACCTTCTATTTGATGGAGAAAATTGGCGCTGTCGACGACTGGCAAGACCAGTCCGCTAGGCCGCCTGCATCCAGGGCGGCACCGGCAAATCTTTTTCCTTCAGGAAGGCCGGATTGAACATCTTGCTCTGGTAGCGGTTACCGTAGTCGCAGAGGATGGTGACGACGGTGTGGCCCGGGCCCATCTCCTTGGCAAGGCGAATGGCGCCGGCGATATTGATGCCGGAGGAGCCACCGAGGATCAGCCCCTCCTCGACCACCAGCTTGAAGCAGATGTCGAGTGCTTCGGCATCCGAGATCTGGAACCAGGCGTCGATCGGCGCACCTTCGAGATTCTTGGTGATGCGGCCCTGCCCGATGCCCTCGGTGATCGAATTGCCCTCGGCCTTGAGCTCGCCATTGGCGTAGTAGCCGTAGATGGCGGAGCCAAAAGGATCGGCCAGTGCAATGGTCACGTCCTTGTTGCGCTCCTTCAATGCCATGCCGGTGCCGGCCAGGGTCCCGCCGGAACCGACCGCGGAGACGAAGCCGTCGACCTTGCCATCAGTCTGGCGCCAGACTTCGGGGCCGGTCCCCTCATAATGCGCCTGACGGTTGGCGGTGTTGTCGAACTGGTTGGCCCAGACAGCGCCATTCGGCTCCTTTTCTGCCATCTCCTCAGCAAGCCTGCCGCTATAGCGCACATAGTTGTTGGGATCGCGATAGGGTACGGCCGGCACCAGGATCAGCTCGGCGCCGCAAAGCTGGAGCATATCCTTCTTCTCCTGGCTCTGCGTTTCCGGCATGACGATGACCGATCTGTAGCCGAGCGCGTTGCCGACCAGGGAGAGGCCGATACCGGTATTGCCGGCGGTCCCCTCGACGATGGTGCCGCCGGGTTTCAACAGACCCCGCTTTTCCGCATCGCGGATTATCCAGAGCGCTGCCCGGTCCTTCACCGACTGTCCTGGGTTCAGGAACTCAGCCTTGCCGAGGATGGTGCAGCCGGTTTCCTCAGAGGCGCGCTTCAAATGCACCAGCGGCGTGTTGCCGATCAGGCCGATGAAATCCGTGCTGTGCATGAATTTTTCTCCTCCCCCAACTCGCTGGGGACGCTTGACTTTATCGAACAGTAGAGGAGCGGCGATGGAGGCTCAAGCGGTGGTGCGCTTCGAAATCAAGTCAACGCCGACCCGCGTCGGGTCAGCCGCCGGAGAGGGCTGCGAGCGGTTCGGCGCCGAGCGGTGTCGGATCGTCCCTGTTGGCTAGAAAGCCCTCGGGCAGGCTGACTCTCTGCGGTTTGCCGGCCTTGCCGCGCGGTGCCGTCAGCACCGACGGATCGACCGTGAGCCCCGGGTCGAGTAATGCCAGATGGTCTTCCAGCTCGGAAAAGCTGGCGACCCTGCAGAGCTTTTGCCGCAGATCGGGTGACACCGCATAACCCGTGACATACCAGGATGCGTGCTTTCTGAATTCCGGCATCGCGAGAGCCTCACCACGCAGCGCCATGAGGAGGCGGGCGTGCTCCGCCATGACCTCAGCGACCTCGCCGAGACACGGTGCCGGTCGTGCCCGCCGTCCATCGAAGAGATCGGCGAGTTCCCGGAATAGCCAGGGCCGACCGAGACAGCCGCGGCCGATGACCACGCCGTCGCAGCCGGTCTGGCGCATCATGGCAAGAGCGTCCTCGGCCTCGAAGACATCGCCATTGCCGAGCACGGGAATGCTGCGGACAACCGCCTTGAGCTCGGCGATGCGTGTCCAGTCGGCACGGCCGGAATAGAGCTGTGCGGCGGTGCGCGCGTGCAGCGCGACGGCGGCAGCACCCTCGCCTTCGGCGATTCGTCCTGCTTCGAGATAGGTCAGGAGGCCTTCATCGACCCCAAGGCGCATCTTGACCGTGATCGGGACGACGCCGCTCGCGCGCACCGCTGATCCGACGATGTCT
>JBCCIN010000350.1:0-5581 GCA_039028235.1 Pseudomonadota bacterium | reverse complement strand
TACTCACCGCCTAGACCTTCGACCGTCTCCAGGGCTGTCGCCATGGGTACTCTCTCCTACCCGACCTCGGCCGCGTCGGCCGACAATCGATTCTCAACAGTTGGGCGTTTCTCCGCAGACGGCCGCCCTTCGACCGGTGAACTCGTTCCAATGGGCGCCGTAAACGCCTCCGGGATGGCAAGTGCCATCTCCTCGACATTGATCCCATCCAGCGCGCCGCGGATCGCATCGTTGATCCGCTGCCAGTTGGCCCGCGCCGGGCAGAGGCTCTCGATGTCGCAAGCCCCCTCGCCCTCTTCGATGCAAGCGGTGAGCGCGATCGGCCCTTCGATCGCGGTGATCACCTCGGCGACCGTGATCTTGCTCCCGGGACGCGACAGGCCGTAACCACCCTTGGCGCCGCGGTGCGACGTCAGCAGCTCGGCGCGGGTCAGCATCTTCAGGATCTTGCTCACCGTCGGCTGCGGGATCAGACTTTCGGTCGCGATGTCGGCAGCGCTGAATTGCCGATCCGGCCTGCGCGCCAGATTGGTCATGATGACGATGCCATAGTCCGCGAGTTTGCTCAGCCGGAACACGCTCTCTGCCTCACCAAATCAAATAGGGACCAATTCAGTCCTATTTGCAAAGTAATGTGTTCATTAGGCTGGTGATGTCAAGCGCGAATCACGAAAAACAGTGATCTACAGCGGAGATTAGAAGAAGACTAGATATAAAGACGGCGAATCAGACGCACCGAAGCTCAGGCCTGCCCGTCGTCGATATGGAAGACGAGCTTGTCCGGCGCCTTCTCGCCATGCTCGGAACGGTTGCCGACGCCGGATGGGCGCCTGCCGGACTTCTCGAATGTCTGACGCTCGCCCGTCTCGGCGAGACGTTCCAAGGTCTGGACGAGGCGGCGAAAGCCCTGCCGATCGACATGTACGGAAAGCGTCTTGCCACCGCGTCCCAGCTCAAAACGGGCTTTGCCCTTGGTCGCCGGCTCCTTGCTTTTCTCCGTCATCGCGATGCCCCCGTCATTAGCCGCCCTAGAGCAATCGCAGTTGATCGCCAGGCTTTTTGAAGAGATCCGTCCTCAGGTCCGGGATCTTCCGATCCACACCGAAGCGCTTGCGCGCCACCCGAAAGCGCCGGCCGATCAGCTCGGCATACGTGCCCTCACCGCGCATGCGCTTGCCGAAACGAGGATCGTTCAGCCGCCCCCCGCGACACTGGCGGTGGAGCGAAATGATGCGATCGGCCTTCAATGGTTCGTGATGTAGCAGCCAGTTTCTGAACAGCTCCTTAATCTCGTGGGGCATGCGCAACAGGGTGTAGGTGGCATGCCAAACGCCGCAGTCCGCCGCCGCTTCCACGATGGATTCGGTCTCGTGGTCGGTGAGGCCAGGAATGATCGGCGCCACCATGACGACGGTGGGAATACCCGCTGCCGACAATTCGCGCAATGCTTCAAGCCGCCGGTGGGGTGCTGCAGCCCTGGGTTCCATCTTGCGCGCAAGGGCCGGATCGAGCGTAGTGATCGAGACCGCGACCGCGGCGAGCGTCTTCTCGGCCATGGACGCCAGAAGGTCGATATCGCGCAGCACGGCCGAGGATTTGGTGACGATGGTCAGCGGGTGATCGTGGCGCGCCAAGACGTCGACGATTTTGCGCGTGATGCCCAGCTTGCGTTCGACGGGCTGGTAGGGATCGGTATTGGCGCCGAGCGCGATCGGCGAGCAGCGATAGGCGGGCCGGGCCAGTTCCTTCACCAGCAGCTCCGCCGCATCATATTTGGCCCAGAGCTTGGTCTCGAAATCGAGGCCCGGCGACAGGCCGAGAAAGGCATGGCTCGGGCGCGCATAACAGTAAATGCAGCCATGCTCGCAGCCGCGATAGGGATTGATCGACTGGTCGAAGGGAATATCCGGCGACTGGTTCCTCGCGATCACCGAACGGCTGCGATCGGCGCTGACTTCGGTCGCCGGCCGACCCTCGTCCTCGCGCGCGAGCGTCAACGAGTCCCAGCCGTCGTCGAAGGCTTCTGTGCCAAGCCGGTCGAAGCGCACCTTGGGGTTCAGCGCGGCACCCCGGCCTTTGAACAGCCGGTCGTCGAGCGCCTTTTCTGTCGTGTCATCCATCATGAAAAAACTTTAGGACGCTTTGAGAACAAATCAAGAACATATTATATGACGATCGATGCTTTACCCGAGGACGCATCGGGCTAAGGTGCAGGCTCGACGCAGGAGGAGAGAGACCGCGATGCCGACAACAGCCCCGTTCGGAACTTGGCGTTCGCCGATCACGCCCGAAAGCCTGACCGACGCCCAGGTCGGCGTCGGCGGGTCGAGCGTCGACTCCGACAACGTTTACTGGCTGGAATCCCGGCCGGAGGAAGCGGGGCGAACGACCGTCATGCGCATGGACGCGAATGGCAAGGCCATCGACGATCTGACGCCGGCGCCGTTCAATGTGCGCACGCGGGTGCACGAGTATGGCGGCGGGGCCTTCTCGGTAAAGGACGGCATCACGCTCGCGGTCGACTTCGGCGACCAGCGGCTCTATCGCCTGGCGCCGGGCCAGACGCCGGCGGCATTGACCCCGGAAAGCGAACGCCAGCTGCGCTATGCGGATTTCACCATCGATGCCTCGCAAGGTCGTGTCTATGCGGTGCGCGAGGATCATCGAGGCGATGGCGAGGCGGTGAACAGCATCGTGCTGCTCGGCCTCGACGCCGGCGAAGACGAGGGCACGGTCGTCGCCTCAGGCCACGACTTCTTCGCAGCCCCCCGCCTCTCGCCGGACGGCCGTCAGTTGGCTTTCATCTCCTGGGACCACCCGAACATGCCGTGGGACGCGACCACGCTTTGGCTCGGCCGCCTCGGTGACGACGGCACGCTCAATGATGTCCGAAAAGTCGCCGGCGGCGATGGCGTTTCGGTGATGCAGCCCTGCTTTTCGCCGAGCGGCAGGCTGCACTATGTCTCCGACGAGACCGGCTGGTGGCGCATTCACCGCGACGAGGGCGACACGTCCCGATGCCTGTGCGATCGGGAAGCCGAATTTGCCGTACCGGCCTGGGGGTTCGGTCAGAGCACCTACGGCTTCTTGAGCGAGGACCGGATGCTCGCCGCCTCGACCCAGGGCGGCCGCTGGCATCTTGGCATCATCGACTCAACGAGCGGCCAATTCGAAGAGGTCAGCTTCCCCTATACTTCGATCTCCAGCCTGTCGATCGCCGGAGACAAGGCCATCATGCGGGTCGGTGCAGCCGACCGCCCAGCGGCGATCATCGAGCTCGATCCGGCAAGCGGACGGCACCGCGTCCTCAAGACCGCAGGCGCTCTCACCATCGACCCCGGGCTGATCTCGGTGCCGGAAGCGATCTCGTTCCCGACCGAGGGCGGCGAGACCGCTTTTGCATTCTACTATGCCCCCAAAAATCCTGACTACCAGTCAACGCAGGGGGCGTCCCCCCCGCTGATCGTGAAGAGCCATGGCGGGCCGACCGGCAGCACGTCGGATCAGTTCAGCCTCGGCACCCAGTTCTGGACATCGCGCGGCTTTGCTCTGGTCGATGTCAACTATGGCGGCAGTACCGGCTATGGCCGTGCCTATCGCGAACGGCTGAACGGCCGCTGGGGCGAGGTCGATGTGCTCGATTGCGTCAACGCGGCGCGCTATCTCGCCGAACAGGGCAAGGCCGATCCCGCCCGCCTGGCGATCACCGGCGGCAGCGCCGGCGGCTTCACCACGCTTGCGGCCCTCGCTTTCCACGACGTATTCAGCGCGGGCGCCAGCCATTACGGCGTGTCCGATCTCGAGGCGCTGGCGAAGGAAACCCACAAATTCGAAAGCCGCTATCTCGACAACCTGATCGGGCCGTACCCTGCCCGGGCGGACATCTATAAGGCGCGCTCGCCCATCCACCACGTCGACGGCCTCACCAGTCCGATGATTTTCTTCCAGGGCCTGGAGGATGTGATCGTGCCGCCGAACCAAGCTGAGATGATGGTCGAGGCGCTTAGAGAGAAAGGCATTCCCGTCGCCTATCTCGCCTTCGAGGGGGAGCAGCATGGGTTCAGAATGGCCGAGACCATCCATGCGGTCCGCCGCGCGGAACTCGCCTTTTATGGCCGCGTTTTCGGCTTCAGGCCGGCGGATGGGTTTTCGGATCTGGTGATCGAGAATCTGTGAGCGCCGGCGCATCGATCGTGAAGACCTCGGCGGCGCCGCGCCGCCCGCGCAACTCATGTCGGCCAAGGGAGCGGATGGCAACGGCCTGATCCAGCGCTTCGGCGGTCTCGGCGCTGATCAAGACCGCGGTCTCGCTTCCCGGCAGCAGCGTCTTGCCGAGGGATTCGAGGCGCTGGGCGACGTTCACCGTATCGCCGACCACCGTATAGTTCATGCGCTCGGGCGCACCGATATTGCCGGCGACCACCATGCCGCTATGGATGCCGATGCGCAGCCTGACCGGGTGCTGGACGTCGCGATTCGAGGTTTTCAGCGCCTCGACGATGCGCACGGCCGCCGCGACCGCACGTTGTGCTTGATCCGGTTCCGCTTCCAGAGCTCCCCAAAGCGCCATGACCGCATCGCCCATGAACTTATCGACCACGCCGCCCTCCGCCTCGATGCACCGGGTCACCAGGGCCAAATGCTCGTTCAGGAATGCGGCGGTTTCCTCAGCCCCCATTTCCTCGGCCATCGTGGTGAAGCCGACGACGTCGGACATCAGCACGGTCACCTGTCGAACCTCTGAGCGGATATCGGTGACCTCGCCTCTCGCTATCAGCCGCTGCACCAGGGTCTTCGGCACGTAGAGCGAGAAGACCTTGAGCGCGCCGACCATGCCGTTGAAGGCGCGGCCGGCATTGTCGAGCTCGGCGAAATGGGACGGCGGCAAGGTCGGCACGCGGTCGAGATCGAGCTCGCGCACGGCGCCGGTGGCGGCAGCGAAGGTCTGGATCGGCTTCCGCAAAAAGCGGCCGAACAGATAGACGGCCAGGATGGTCAGGACAAGAACGATGAGCGAGGCCGTAAGCGCAGCGACCATGCGCTCGAACTGAGCGCCTACGGTGTCGCTTGGAAAGTAACTGCCGATCAGCCAGGGGGCATCGGCATAGTCGTTCAGTGACTCATAGAGAAAAATGGTGTCCTCTTCGTCCCCATCGGTTTCGTCGCCATCGGCGAAATGACCGCTGCCCGCAACCAGCCGATCCTCCTCCCAGCCCTCGGACCAGATTTTGGCCAGCACCGGATCTCCGATTTCCGCAACCGTCGGCAGCGGTCGATCCTTGCTCAAACCGGGAAAGGGTTCGATCAGCTTTCGATGGGCGAGCACGTAGTCCCGATTGTAGAGAATGAAGGCGTTCTGACCGATCTCGGTCTCAAGCTCATCGAGAACGGCGGAGAGCGACTGAACATTGATGACGGCGGTCGACATGCCGAGGAAGGTGCCGCCCCTGAAAACCGGGCGGCGAAAATTGACGAACGTGCCGATATAAGGCTCGTTGATCGGCGGACCCCAGGCCGGCTTGCGGCTGGCTTCGGCGTCGTCCACGGCATCACCGATGGCCTGGCTCTCCGGCCATGGCTG
>JBCCIN010000349.1:0-5597 GCA_039028235.1 Pseudomonadota bacterium | reverse complement strand
TATGTCGGAGGGCGCTACTTTTATCGCTTCGACAAAGACGCTGCCTCAGCAAACCCCACTGACTTCGGCAAGTTCCTGCTGCGCGATGTCCAGTTCTCGGTGGATGGACGCATCGTCGAACCGGTTCTCCGCTCAGTCACGACGGTACAGCTGCCGGCAGGATCCAGACCACCGACCGGTCGATCGGAACTGGAGGCTCGTCTCCGCGACAAAGGCGATCTGGAGACAGGTTATGTGAGTGAACTTGCCGTTGTGGTCGCGGCAACCATTCCGGGTCTGGGTACCGGTCAAAAAGTCGGCGTGAAGATCACGGCACCAGGGTTCGTTCTACCGCCCAACCTGCACGTCGCGAACCGATATACCGATCACCGCTCGCAGCCGCCTGAAAGCGTTACAGAAGATGGCTTTTGGCCACACGCGGTAACACTCTCCGGCAACCCAGTCGCCAGTTTCACCCACTTCACAGGCCAGGGCGTGGTTCATGTGTTGGGAGGCTTGGACCATCTGCTCTTCGTGATCTGCCTTGGCCTGGCAGCATCGAGCTGGCGCCGGCTCGTGTTCTCCGTGACGGGTTTCACCCTTGGTCATTCGGTGACGCTCTCGGCAGGCGTATTCGGCTTCCTGCCAAAGTCCGCGTGGTTCATTCCGACCGTGGAGCTTGGTGTGGCCGTCTCTATCGTTGCCATGGCAGCACTGGTCCTGGCGAGAAGCAGCGGACCAACGGGTTTTGCGATCGCGACCGCTCTCGGCCTTCTGCACGGCTTCGGTTTCGCGTTCATGCTGACGCCCATGCTCGGTGATGGCGACGTCCTGTTGCCGCTCGCGGCATTCAATGTCGGCATTGAACTTGGGCAGCTGTTGATCGTGCTACCCTTGGTGGCAGCGCTTCTGGTTGTCGATCGCATGCTGCCTAAGGGAGGATCGGTCCTGAGATTGGGAATGGCTGGAACGGCCGCGGCGATCGCTCTGGTCATGACCTATGATCGGACAGAAACCGTCATTTCGACCATCACCGAGACGACATCGATCGAACGACTGCAGGGCTATGCTGCGGCATTCGCGTAGACCGTATTGCCGTTCTAGGAACGCTCCTTTGTCGCCAGTCCTCGTATTGAACGCAGTCCTCGGATAGAACCATGTTGAATACCACTATTCAGCGGTTAGGCTTCGGCGGCTGTCTTAGCGTTCGCGCCAAATCTGAACATCGGATGCGCTTTCGTTCAACGCGTTCAGATGTGGACTGGCATAGGTTAGCCATCAATCGGAGCTATTGGTTGTGAGCCGCCAGCCTTCCTATCGCTCAGATGGAGTTCTGTCTGAATTTCGAGAACGTCGGCGCTCTAAGGGTGGCTTCACGCCCCGGAAGTTAAGCCTGTCTCCGAAGTGCCTTCAAAGGATGTCCCTGCAAAAGCTCGAAGGTCTCATCGACCGCTGCAAATCCCAGGGCGAGCGGAACATCGTTGCCGATGCATGGGGGCGGCGTCTTCGTTATCTTGAGGAGCGCTCAGAAAGGCGACTAGCAAAGAAGCAGCAGCGTCGATTGAAAAGGATGGGTTTCTGATACCAGCCGAACAGCAAATCCGCCCGCATAGACAGGTCGAGCGCACGGCGAGAATTTTTCTCACATGCCACGGTCCAGTTTCGAGGAAGCATGTCACCCTTTGCAATGTAGCCAGTTGGGCCCCTAAACTGACGTCTATCGCTTACAGCAGGAATGCTGTCTGAGAAAGAAGTGCAGCCCGAATCGCGATGTCGATCACCGCTCGAATGTCCGGAAACCGGCGCATCGATGTAGCTAACCATTCACCTCTGGAGGTGAATGTCGCATTGGATTGTCCGCTCAAATGCCTGATCTGAGGGATATGGAGCTGCTGGCGGCGCTCGCGAAGAACCGTCATTTTGCGCGGGCGGCCGCGGAATGCGGGATCTCGCAGCCGGCATTTTCCGCACGTATTCGTAATCTCGAACTCAGCCTCGGCGCGCCGATCGTCAAGCGCGGCAATCGCTTCATGGGGTTTACCGCAGAGGGCGAGATCGCGCTTAAATGGGCGCATCGGATGATCGCCGATGGGCGTGGTCTTCATCAGGAAATCGAAGACGCGCGAGATGCTCTTTCGGGCAAGCTCGTGATCGGCGTGGTGCCGACGGCGCTCACTTTCGTCTCGAAGGTGGCGGCGGCGCTGCGGGATGACTATCCGTCTCTGATCATTCAGATCCTGTCTCATTCCTCGGTCGAGATCGCCAGGGGGCTGGAGGAGTTCTCGCTCGATGCCGGCGTCACCTATCTTGGCAGCACCCTCCCCGCGGAAAGCACGAGTCGTCACATCTACGACGAGCGCTACGAATGCCTGATGCCGCGATCGATTGCACCTGACGTCGAAAATGACATCACTTGGCAGGAGGCGGCACGCCTTCCGCTCTGTCTCCTGACCGGCAATATGCGCAATCGCAAGATCATCAACAACGCCTTCGAGGCGGCGGATGCGGCACCGAACCTCGTCATGGAGACCAATGCGTTCACAGCGGCGCTCGTCCAGGTCGCCAGCGGCACGGCGGCGACCATCGCGCCAGAGGTGCTGGTCGACAATATTGGTGTCGCCGACGACGTGGTGCGGCTGAAACTGATCGAACCCACGGTTGTCGAGCCGATCGGCATCGTGATTTCCAAACATGAACCGAGACTGCCGGCCGTCGACGCGCTGATGTCCTGGCTCAGCAAAGGCAAACGATAACTTCACGCGAATGCGTCATCGCGAATTTCGATTTGCCCGCAGATATGCTGGCGTTGATCATCATCTTTGAATGGTCAAAGAAGCCGGGTGATGACGTCCTTGGATATGCAAATCGACGATCGATCCGGTGTCTGGAAATCCGGCCGGGGCAAAGGCCGGGGGACACCGAAGGGGAGGCAGCTCGACGATCAGGCGCTGGCGGAAGTCTGCGACCTGATTGGCGATCGTCCCAGGCGGCGGGATCTTTTGATCGAGCTTCTGCACCTGATTCAGGACGCCTATGGCTGCCTTTCGGCGGCGCATCTGAGAGCGCTCGCCGAGGAAATGCGCCTCGCTCAGACCGAAGTCTATGAAGTTGCGAGCTTTTATGCTCATTTCGACGTGGTCAAGGAAGGTGAGGATGCGCCGCCTGCGATCACCATTCGCGTCTGCGAATCGCTTTCCTGCGAACTGGCCGGCGCCCAGAAACTTCTGAGCGACCTTGTCGCGGCCTATGGTGGCGGCGGTAAGGTCCGTGTCTTGAGCGCTCCCTGCATGGGGCGCTGCGACACCGCGCCGGCGCTGGAGATCGGCCACAACCACATCGATCACGCGACCCCTGCTCTGGTCGACCTGGCGATCGCGGCGAAGGATTTTCATCACAGGACGCCCGACTATCAGCATCTGGAGGTCTACCAAGCCGATGGCGGCTATGAGGAGCTGGAAGCCCTACGTGGCGGCTCGCGTACGCCCGACGAGGTGCAGGACGCGATCCTGGAGTCGGGCCTGCGCGGCCTCGGCGGCGCCGGCTTTCCCTCCGGCAAGAAGTGGTCCTTCGTGCGTGCCGAGGACGGTCCGCGCTATCTCGCGGTCAATGGCGACGAGGGCGAGCCCGGCACGTTCAAGGATCGCCATTATCTCGAGCGCGAGCCTCATGTCTTCCTCGAAGGCATGCTGATCGCCGCCTGGGCGGTCGAGGCCGAGACCTGCTTCATTTACATGCGCGACGAATATCCAGCCGTGCTCCAGATCCTTCGGGACGAAATCGCGAAGCTCGAAGCGTCAGGGATCGTTCCCCAAGGTTACGTCGATCTTCGCCGCGGTGCCGGTGCTTATATCTGCGGCGAAGAGAGCGCCATGATCGAGTCTATCGAAGGCAAGCGCGGTCTTCCCCGCCACCGCCCGCCCTTCGTTGCCCAGGTCGGCGTCTTCAACCGTCCGACCCTCGTTCACAATGTCGAGACGCTCTACTGGATCTCCAAGGTGGCGCGTCATGGGCCGGAGATCCTGAACGTTCACGAAAAGAATGGCCGAAAGGGCCTTCGCTCCTATTCGATCTCCGGACGGGTGAAAAATCCGGGCGTGCGCCTCCTGCACGCCGGCTCGACCATCCGCGATCTGATCGAAGCCTGCGGCGGCATGGCGGATGGCCATGAGTTCAAGGCCTATCAGCCCGGCGGCCCGTCCTCCGGCCTCCTGCCGGCGTCGATGGACGACATCCCGCTCGATTTCGACACGCTCCAGCCCCACGGTTCGTTCATCGGCTCCGCCGCCGTGGTGGTGCTGTCGGATCAGGATCGTGCGCGTGACGCAGCACTGAACATGCTGCGCTTTTTCGAGGACGAGAGCTGCGGCCAGTGCACGCCCTGCCGGGTCGGCTGCGAGAAGGCGGTGAAGCTGATGCAGGCGGATAGCTGGGATCAGGATTTGCTCGAAGAGGTCTGTAGCGCGATGGTCGACGCATCGATCTGCGGCCTTGGCCAGGCGGCGCCCAACCCCATTCGCATGACCATGAAGCACTTCAAGGACGAGGTCTGAGCCATGACCGACCGGATCACCTTCACGCTGGATGGCCAGGAAGTCGAGGCGGAGCCCGGCGAGAGCATCTGGCAGGTCGCCAAGCGCCAGGGCACGCTCATCCCCCATCTTTGCCATAAGGACGCGCCCGGCTATCGCTCCGACGGCAATTGTCGCGCCTGCATGGTCGAGATCGAGGGCGAGCGCACCCTTGCCGCCTCCTGCATTCGCGAGCCGCGCGCAGGCATGGTGGTGAATTCCCAATGCGAGCGTGCGGACAAGGCCCGGAAAATGGTGGTCGAGATGCTGCTCGCGGATCAGCCCGAGCGCGACCTGGCCCATGACCGCTCCTCCCATCTCTGGGACATGGCGGACCTCCAGGGCGTGGAAAGCTCGCGTCTCCCCAAGATCGAAAAAGATCGCGTGCCGATCCTGGACGACAGCCATCTGGCGATGCGCGTCAATCTCGATGCCTGCATCAGCTGCAATCTCTGCGTGCGCGCCTGCCGTGAGGTGCAGGTGAACGATGTCATCGGCATGGCCGGCCGAGGCCACGACTCCAAGATCGTGTTCGACATGGACGACCCGATGGGCGACTCGACCTGCGTCGCTTGCGGTGAATGCGTTCAGGCCTGCCCCACCGGTGCCTTGATGCCGGCGACCGCGCTCGACGTGGATCAAAAGGGCGACTCCAAGGACTTCGATCGCGAGGTCGAAAGCGTCTGCCCGTTCTGCGGTGTCGGCTGCCAGCTGAAGTTCAAGGTCAAGGACGACAAGATCGCCTGGGTGGAAGGGATCAAAGGGCCGGCGAACGAGAACCGGCTTTGCGTCAAGGGCCGCTTCGGCTTCGACTATGTCGCGCATCCCCACCGCCTGACCAAGCCGTTGATTCGCCGGGAGGACGCACCGCCAAAGGGCCTGAACGTCGACCCGTCCGACTGGCAGACCCATTTTCGCGAAGCCTCATGGGAGGAGGCGCTGGACGTTGCGGCGAACGGCCTCGCCCGCCTTCGCGACCAGGCCGGCACGAAGGTCGCAGGCTTCGGCTCGGCGAAATGCTCGAACGAAGAGGCCTATCTCTTCCAGAAG